>JAVBLQ010000033.1:0-65357 GCA_031553435.1 Bacteroidales bacterium
TATTACTACTGCTGGTAATGTTGGTTTAGATAAAAATTCTTATTTTGCTGGGGATAATCTAGTATGTGGCGGTTCATTAACAGTTAATAATTCATCATCGGTAATTCTTTCAGGTGGCTCTGCAGTCTATATTAATACCTATCTTCACGTTCTTGGAAATTCGCTTGTCAAATCCGGCAATCCCATTACATTTCTTTCTTCATCTAATTTTGCCATAAGAACAGAAGATAATTCTCAATTGGATTTTGCAGGGAAATTAACACTTTCGGGAGATATCACAGGTCAAGCAGCTATTCATGCCGTAACAGGTGCTAACATATATATCCATAATACTGATTTAGTTGTTAGCAAAACTATTCCTAGTCTTTTTTATACTTCCTCTCAATCAGGAATAGATATTGGGACTTGCAAGGTGACTGCTACGGTTAGTAATCTGGGGTGCGACATTCGGAGCTGTTCGAATCTATCAATTGGAGCAAGTGTAGTAAATATAACAGGAGCAAGTGGGGCTTCATCCGGATTATTGTCAAATGGAGGAACTATTAAAGTTCAGCAAGGAAGTTGTACTCTTAACGGGTTTATTTATGCGGTACGTGTAGATGTGGGAGGTTATGTTAATGGATTTGGGACAATAACAAAGGGAACATCTACCAACCTATGCAATATTACAGCTGGAACTGTTGCTGCAAATGGTGGTGTATTTTACAATGTTCCATAATTATCAAACTGAATTGTTTTTAACATTTCCGTTGTGAAACGGATTCAAGGGCATGTCAACGCAGACAATTCCACGCCCGCACGGTTCTTTTTATTCCTTTTAACACAAACCAGAGTGCGGAGTGCTTGGGAGAGGCCATTAGGGGGCCACTCTGCGTTGAAACCTTTGAAATAACTGAAAATGGAAAATTGAAAGTTGAAAATGAGGCTTGCGCACGACAAAATCATTTTCCATTTTCAATTCATTTTGCATGTGTCGGAATCTTAGCCTCTTCCCCTAACACCACATTGTTCATCACAATATTGTATGCATTGGTGATGCTTAGTGCATTCTTTACCGTGTCAATTTTCACATTTGAAAAATAAATATCGTGTACAGGCTTTTCCGGAAAACCTTGAACAACAATTCCGGCAGCAGAAGCTTTCCGGCAAGTAAGGCTATCGACATAGATATTGCTGATATCCGTGCTGTGGCCTTGTCCTTCGCCATGATAATAAGATGTGATGAAAAAACAATCTTCCACATCTCCGAATGACACATTATTGACATAAATATCACGGATAAATCCTCCACGGTCAGCATTTGATTTAAGATAAATGCCTCGTTTGCAATATCCCCCAAAACTGCAATTTTCTATAAATACATTACGTACTCCGGCCGACATTTCACTGCCGATAACTACTCCATGCAAACCTTTGAATTTACAATTACGGATGATGATGTTTTCGGAAGGCATAGCCGTTGCACGTCCTTCATCATCCCTGCCTGCTTTGATGGCTACATTATCATCACCATTATCGAAATTCATATCTTCGATCAGCACATTCTTACAATATTCCGGATCGATACCGTCATTATTAATGTTTTTGGCGATAAAATTAACAGCACGAACCGTAGCATTCTCACATTTAAGCAGATGCACACACCAAAAAGGAGAGTTGGTGATTGTTACACCTTGTATCAGAATATTTTTTGTTTCGATCAATTGCAGCAATTGCGGACGGAGATAATCGCCTTTTCCGAATATACGATCTTTAATCGGAACGTTTTTATGATTCATTTCGCGCGAACGGGCTTGCGCTTCACTTTGAAGTTCTTTTCCCGTAGCCTCATTGATCATGCGCCATTTACTGAAAGTTCCGGAAGCATTTCCATTGATGGTTCCTTCTCCTATAATCGACACATTTTCAAGTCTGTAACCATAAATGAGAGGACTATAATTATAAAGCATTGTTCCTTCCCAACTGCTGAGCACAGCAGGCAAGTATTGATCCGGATCGGAAGCAAATTTAAGTGTCGCTCCTTTTTGCAGTTCAAGACAAATATTACTTGCCAGATGAAGAGGCCCGTCGATAAAATAAATTCCCGGAGGAACAACAATATGCACACCATTCTTTTCTTTTGTCAAAGCAATAGCCTTTTCAAATGCCGGTTTACAATTTGTGACCGAATCACCGGTAGCTCCGAGCGTATCGACAGAAACTTTATATTCGGGAATGGCAGGAGCCTTGATATTTTTCAGGATGGCATCACGCATTTCTTCCCGGGTGAGTTGTTTATCTGCTTTTTCTTCGGTGCATGAAAAGAAAGCAAAACTCAACAGTAATATGGAAAAGAAGATTTTTTTCATATAATGAAACATTTTAGCTTACAACTTGTTTTGAATTCAATGCAAAATTAAGAACAAATATATACATATTCTATATTCAAAAGTATTACATTTGCAGTTTAAAAGAATTGATAGTGGACAATTGATAACAATTTTGCCGAAAAATTGTCAATTATCCATTGCTATTGTCAACTGTAGAAAATGAAAGCTTTACATAATTTAGGCGAATATGTATTATTAATGTTCAGGACACTAACAATCCCTGAACGATGGAGCATGTTTTTCAGGCAAACCTCCAAAGAAGTGTATAAACTGGGAGTTGACTCTTTGTGGATTGTCATTTTTATTTCGATATTCATTGGTGCAGTTCTTACCATTCAGGTTTCTCTGAATATACAATCACCTATGATTCCGGCTTATACAATTGGTTATATTACCCGTGAAACAATATTACTGGAATTTTCATCATCCATCATGTGTTTGATTCTGGCCGGAAAAGTCGGTTCGAATATTGCTTCCGAAATAGGATCCATGCGAATAACGGAACAAATAGATGCATTGGAAATTATGGGCGTAAACTCTGCCAATTATCTGATTCTTCCGAAAATCGTAGCCCTGATGGCTTTTATCCCCGTACTGGTAGTTTTCAGTATGTTTTTCGGAATCTCAGGAGGATTTTTGATGGCCAAATTTACAGACGTAACCACAGTTGCAGTCTATGAATATGGAATTCGTTTCTGGTTTAATGCCTATTACGTCTGGTATTCTATTATTAAAGCAATAGTATTTGCATTCATCATTTCGTCAATTGCCTCTTATTTTGGTTACAACGTGAGAGGAGGAGCGCTTGAAGTGGGAAAAGCAAGTACAAATTCTGTTGTTATGAGTAGCGTCATCATATTATTATTTGACTTATTACTAACAAATTTAATGCTTGCTTAAGCTATGATAGAAGTAAAACACGTTGTCAAATCATTTGAAGGAAGAATTGTTTTAAAAGATATATCTACCGTTTTTGAAGAAGGGAAAACTAATCTGATCATTGGTCGAAGCGGTTCGGGAAAAACCGTTCTTATCAAGAATGTCATCGGCTTAATGAAACCCGATTCGGGTGAGATTCTTTACTCTGGAAGAGATATTATCCATATGGATGAAAAAGAACTGAAAATGATGCGCCGTGAAATGGGAATGTTGTTTCAAGGTTCAGCTTTGTTCGACTCAATGACAGTGATGGAAAATGTAATGTTTCCATTGCAAATGTTTTCCTCCGCAACTAATAAAGAAAAGCAAAAAAGAGCACAGTTTTGCCTCGACAGGGTTAATCTGAGTGAAGCCGGCCACCTTTATCCCTCCGAAATCAGTGGTGGGATGATGAAAAGAGCCGCCATCGCCCGGGCTATTTCCTTAAATCCCAAATATTTATTTTGTGATGAGCCCAACTCCGGCTTAGATCCTAAGACTTCCTTGCTTATCGATGACCTGATTCATGATATTACAAAGGAATATCAAATGACAACAGTCATCAATACTCACGATATGAATTCAGTAATGGGTATCGGGGAAAATATTGTTTTTACCAATAACGGAGAAAAAGCATGGACCGGCACCAAAGACGATATCATGACTTCTACCAACAAAGATCTGAACGACTTTATTTTTGCTTCGGATTTATTCCGTAAAGTCAAAGAGGTTGAGTCATTTAATAATAGTGAAGGATAAATAATATGCCAATAAGATAATATGCCGATATGCCAATGAAATTTGGCAAACTGATAAGCATATTATCCTATTGGCACATTGGCATATTAATAAATCGGTACATTAAATTCATGAAAATAATGAAATTCGGCGGAACATCCGTAGGTTCCGTAAAAAGTATTTTAAGTGTTAAAAAAAATGTTGAATCGGTTGAAGAACCCGTCATTATTGTAGTTTCTGCCTTGGGTGGAATAACCGATCAATTGATTTACACGTCCAAATTAGCATCACAGGGAGATTATTTATACGAAAAAGAATATAATGATATTGTATATCGTCATATCGAGCTGACGGAAGGAGTGATTCCGGATCTGAAGTTACGTAATACTGTTTTAGGGGATATATCCGCATTGCTGGACGAACTGGGAAATATATTCAAAGGCGTTTTCCTGATTCAGGATTTATCTCCCAAAACTTCGGATATTATTGTTAGTTACGGAGAACGACTTTCCGCTCTGATTATCAGCAATGTAATTGAAAATGCAAAACTTTTCGATTCACGAGAATTTATTAAAACAGAAAAACAATTCAACAAACATATCGTTGACTTTTCTATAACCAACGGATTAATCCGGAAAACATTTTCACCACTACCGCAAATTTCAGTAGTGCCGGGATTCATTGCCAGTCACAAGGAAACCGGAGAAGTAAGTAACCTGGGAAGAGGAGGTTCCGATTACACAGCGTCCATTATCGCAGCTGCTTTAGAAGCTTCTGTTCTTGAAATATGGACGGATGTTGATGGTTTTATGACTGCAGATCCCAAAGTAATCAGTAATACTTATGTGATAGATCGTTTGAGTTACATCGAAGCGATGGAACTTTCCAACTTTGGAGCCAAAGTGATCTATCCTCCCACTATTTTTCCGGCATATCATAAAAATATTCCAATCAGGATTAAAAATACATTCAATCCCGAAGGAACCGGAACGCTCATCACAAGAGACAAAGGAGAAGGCGGCAAGTCTATCAAGGGAATTTCATCCATCAGCAATACTTGCCTGATTACGGTACAAGGGCTTGGAATGGTAGGCGTGATCGGTGTTAATTACCGGATTTTCCGTATTCTGGCCAAAAATGGGATCAGCGTATTTATGGTTTCCCAGGCTTCATCTGAAAATACAACTTCATTTGCCGTCAGAAATGAAGATTCCGATCTGGCTGTTAAGGTGTTAAGAGAAGAATTTGCCTTGGAAATGTCTCAAGGCGAAATCAATGATATCAAACCGGAGAAAGATTTGGCAACACTCGCTATTGTGGGTGAAAATATGAAACGTACACCCGGAATTGCCGGAAAACTTTTCGGTACGCTCGGAAGAAGTGGAATCAATGTAATTGCCTGTGCACAGGGAGCTTCTGAAACAAATATTTCTTTTGTTATCAAAGCAAAACATTTGCGGAAAGCACTGAATTCAATCCACGATTCTTTTTTCCTTTCAGAATATCAGGTGTTGAATATTTTCCTGACAGGAATTGGTACTGTCGGTAGTAATCTGTTGGAACAGATCAGGATGCAGCAACCTAAACTCATGCAGCAAAATAGTCTGAAAATCAAAGTGGTAGGCATTGCAAGTTCTCAAAAAGCTATTTTCGACAGAAATGGCATTGATCTGGAAAACTATCGTCAGATTTTGAAAAACGACGGGCTGGAAAGTTCCCCTCATTTTCTGAAAGAAGAAATCCTGAAAATGAATATTTTCAATTCCGTATTTGTCGATTGTACGGCAAGTTCTCAGATATCAGCGTTATATCAGGATTTATTATCTCAAAATATTTCGGTAGTCACCGCCAATAAAATTGCAGCATCTTCTTCTTACGAAAATTATTTGCATCTGAAAGAAACCGCCCGGAAAACAAGTGCAAAATTCTTATTTGAAACCAATGTCGGAGCAGGTCTACCCATCATCAACACGATGAATGCCTTGACCAACAGCGGAGATAAGATTTTGAAACTAAAAGCAGTTCTTTCCGGCACATTGAATTTTATTTTCAATACCATCAGCGCAGATATTCCTTTAAGCAAAGCAATTTTGATGGCCAAAGAAGCAGGTTTTTCAGAACCCGATCCGCGGATTGATTTAAGTGGAACAGATGTTGTCCGGAAATTGGTAATTCTTTCCAGAGAAGCCGGATATCGTGTTGAGCAGGAAGATGTTGTTAAAAATCTTTTTGTTCCCAACCAATACTTTCAAGGTTCTTTAGATGATTTTTGGAAAAAAATTCCGGAATTGGATGCCGAATTTGAAGATAAACGGGAAAAACTCGAATTTCAAAACAAGAAATATCGGTTTGTTGCCGAAATGGACAATGGCAAATGCCGGGTAGGTCTGGAAGAAGTTGAACAAGGAAATCCTCTGTACGACCTGGAAGGAAGTAACAACATTATCCTGATGACAACCGAAAGATACAATGAATATCCCATGTTGATCAAAGGATATGGAGCCGGTGCAGGAGTCACTGCCGCCGGAGTGTTTTCGGATATTATCTCGATTGCAAACATCAGATAATAATCAAAAGAAAATTTGTATTAATTTGTATAATTCGCGACAAAAATATGAAATATATAATCATTTTAGGCGATGGAATGGCCGATGAACCAGTCAAAGAGCTCGGCAACAAAACTCCTTTGCAGGTAGCCGATACTCCATACCTGGACGAGTTGGCCCGCATGGGAAGATCCGGCATGCTCGACACCATTCCCGAAGGATTTCATCCCGGAAGTGAAATCGCTAATCTTTCCGTCTTAGGATACAATGTCGCTGAAGTTTTCGAAGGGAGAGGATCCCTTGAAGCCGCCAGCATGGGTGTGGAAATTATGTCCGACGAAATGGCCATGCGCTGTAATCTGATCTGCATAGAAAACGGGAAAATAAAAAATCATTCGGCCGGACACATTTCCAACGGTGAAGCCGCCGAACTGATTCAATATTTAAACGAACATCTGTCCAATGACCGGATTCAATTTTTTCCCGGTGTGTCATACCGGCATTTATTGAAACTAAAAAACGGTAGTAAACACCTGGAATGTACGCCTCCGCACGATGTGCCGGGAACTGCATTCACGGATGTTCTGATAAAAGCACAAGATGCTGAAGCTCAAGAAACTGCTGATTTACTAAATCAATTGATTCTCCGTTCGCAGGAATTACTCGAAAATCATCCCGTCAACATCAAACGGAAAAAAGAAGGAAAAGATCCGGCCAACAGCATCTGGCCCTGGTCGCCCGGCTATAAGCCTCAAATGAAGACAATGCCGGAATTATACCCGATTAAAAACGGTGCGGTCATTTCCGCCGTCGATTTGATCAAAGGTATTGGCGTATATGCCGGACTGGAATCTATTGAGGTAGAAGGAGTTACCGGATTATACAACACCAATTACGAAGGAAAAGCGCAGGCTGCTTTGAATGCTTTGAAGACGAAAGACTTCGTTTATCTTCACATAGAAGCCAGCGATGAAGCCGGACATGAGGGTGATGTTGCCCTCAAAGTCAAGACAATAGAATATTTAGATAAAAGAATCGTCAAAACAATCCTGGAAGAAACTAAAAACTGGGAAGAACCTGTAACAATAGCGCTTCTCCCTGATCATCCGACTCCTTGCAGCATAAAAACTCATACATCCGATCCGGTTCCGTTTGTTATATACAAACCTGGCCAACAACCTGATGATGTGAATGTTTATGATGAATTTGCCGCAAAATCCGGCGGATACGGTTTGTTGAAAGGAGCAGAATTTATTCAGGAATTTTTCAATTAAAAAACTATGAACACTTGGTTTGAATGCAAAGTCAGTTATGAAAAAATGATGGAAAATGGGGTTCAGAAAAAAGTAACGGAACCTTATTTAGTGGATGCTCTTTCGTTTACAGAAGCAGAAGCCCGGATTATTGAAGAAATTAAACCTTATATCAGTGGAGAATTTACCATTGCTGATATAAAAAGAGCGCGATTGGCAGAGCTTTTTTTCAACGAAGCCGGAGACCGCTATTATAAAATTAAAATATATTTCATCACATTAGACGAAAAAAGTGGCGCTGAGAAAAAAACTGCCGCTCAAATGTTAGCACAAGCTTCAGACATCAAAGAAGCGATTGCCGTCCTTGAGAATGCGATGAAAGGTTCGATGGCAGATTATACAATCGCTTCTGTGAGCGAAACTCCCATCATGGATGTGTTTCCGTTTGCTCCCAAAAAAGACGAATAAGTGATGGATTAAAGTCGCTTCGCTTTTTGTGAACTCATTTCGTTCGTGGTGAAGCTTCACGGTGAACAAAGTGAACTTCACAGAGAAGTGAAGCGACCTTACCCTTTCACAAAAAACATTATCATGAGTATTACTTCAAACTTGCATAAAGAGTTAGAAAGTCTTCCGGAAGGAGTTAAGCTAGTAGCTGTCTCTAAATTTCATTCCGTTGATGATATTATGGAAGCTTATGTTGCAGGTCAAAGAATATTCGGAGAAAGCAGAGTTCAGGAATTAATACCCAAACACGAAGCCCTTCCGAAAGATATTGAATGGCATTTTATCGGTCATCTGCAAACCAACAAGGTAAAATATATCACTCCATTTATCCATACAATTCATAGTATCGATAGTTTCAAATTATTGGAAGAGGTTGATAAATCAGCCCGGCAAACCGGTAGAATCATCAATATTCTTTTACAAATACATGTCGCCCAAGAAGAAAATAAATTCGGATTCAGCGAAGAAGAATGCTTGGAAATGCTTTCAAAAGGAGAATGGAAAGCATTAGAAAATGTACAAATCTGCGGACTAATGGGAATGGCTTCTTTTACCGAAAATACAGAACAAATCAGGAAAGAATATCAAAGCTTAGCTCTTTTTTTTAGAAAATTAAAATCAAAACATTTTTCTGATTGTCAATATTTTAAAGAACTTTCTATGGGGATGAGCGATGATTATCCCATAGCCGTTGAAGAAGGAAGTACGATGGTCCGCATCGGGACAGGAATTTTTGGCACCAGAATTGCGTAATTCTCCCGCTAAAAATTTAACTTTAGGAAATTATTTGGTAGATTTGCAAACTTGAATAAAACTTTTGAGTCATGATTAGCTTACACACAAAATATGCAGGATTGAATCTTAAAAATCCAATCATCGTTGGAAGTTCAGGTCTTACAAACAACGCGAAAAAAAATAAGGAATTGGAAAAAGCGGGCGCCGGAGCAATCGTTTTGAAATCCTTATTTGAAGAACAAATTGAAATGATGTCCGACAATATGTTGGAAGGTACTGATTATCCTGAAGCTGGGGATTATATCCGCAATTACATAAAAAGCGATCAAGTATCTGATTATCTCAATCTGATCAGGGAAACTAAAAAATCGTGTTCGATTCCTGTTATTGCCAGCATTAACTGTTACAGGGCCAGCGCCTGGATTGATTTTGCAAAACAAATTGAAACCTCCGGAGCTGACGCCATTGAATTAAATATTCTGTCTATTTCTACAGACATTCACAGCAATAATCATCTGTTAGACAGTTATATTCAAATTCTTAGCAGAACTAAATCCGTCGTAAAAATACCTGTCATTATAAAAATGACAAAAACATTCGAAAATATTCCATATGTAGTCTATCGCTTATTTGAAAACGAAGTCGATGCTATCGTAATGTTCAACAAATTTTATCAACCGGACATTAACATACATTCTTTGCAGATAGTATC
The DNA here is from genome assembly GCA_031553435.1 of Bacteroidales bacterium. Classification (GTDB taxonomy): domain Bacteria; phylum Bacteroidota; class Bacteroidia; order Bacteroidales; family Azobacteroidaceae; genus JAVBLQ01. The sequence continues at coordinate 9,779 of JAVBLQ010000033.1, forward strand.
GGGTCATGTATTCAGTTCGTCTGCAGATATCAGTGATACGCTTCGGTGGACAGGTATTGTATCTGGGCTTGTTCCTCAGGTCGACATTGCATGTTCAACCGGTATTCTTGATTGGGAAGATGGAGTAAAGTGTTTGTTGGCAGGCGCTTCTGCAATTCAATTGGCTACTGCGATTTACCAGCATGGCAATCAGATTATTCCTCAAATGATACAAAGTATTGAAGAGTGGATGACAAGTATGAATTATAAAACAATTGCCGATTTTAAAGGAAAACTCAATTATTCTAATATTTCAAATCCACAAATGTACGAACGGTCACAGTTCATGAAGTATTTTTCAAACAGAGACTAAGGAACTGATTAAATTTTGTAACAACCTATTTATCTAGTGAAAGGTGAAGATCGCTTCGCTCTTTTGTGAACTCGTTTCACTTGTTGAGAAGAGATGATAAATAAAATTCATCTTTCACAGGAGATCGAAGTGAGCTTCACTTTTCACTTTTAATTTTACTACTCGACGCCGGCTAACTGCGGGTCAATCATAATCCTGCCGCAGTGTTCGCAAACGATAATTTTTTTACGGAGTTTGATATCCATTTGTCTTTGTGGTGGAATTTTATTGAAACAACCGCCACAAGCATCACGTTGAATATAAGCAATGGCCAAACCGTTTCTTGCACTTTTACGGATACGTTTGAATGCTGCAAGTAAACGAGGTTCAACAGATGCTTCCAATTGTTTTGCTTTTTCACGAAGTTGTTCTTCTTGTTGTTTTGTTTCCGCCACAATTTCGTCCAATTCGTCTTTTTTGGACTCAAGGTCTATTTTTCTTTCTGCCAGATTATGTTTACTTTTCTCAATCTCTTCAGTGATTGATTTCATATCGGCAGTGAATTCGCGAATTCTTTTTTCGGCCAATTCAATCTCCAAACCCTGAAACTCAACTTCTTTTGTCAAAGTATCGAATTCACGGTTATTGCGAACATTATCTAATTGCTCTTTATATCTGGAAATTAAATGATTAGATTCTGTAATTTTTATTTTCTGCTGGCCAATGGCAAATTCCACATCTTTCAATTCAGCCTGAAAATTCTGGATACGGGTGTCCAAACCTGCAACTTCGTCTTCAAGATCTTGCACTTCCAAAGGAAGCTCACCTCTCAAAGTTTTGATTTTATCGATCTCTGATAACATCATTTGAAGTTGGTATAATGCACTGAGTTTTTCTTCAACAGTTAAATCTTTTTCAACCGGTTGTTTTTCTGTAGCCATATATCTTATATTAAATAATTTACTGGGTTTGAATTTGTATCTGAAAAATGGATCGCAAAGTTAGGTATTTTTTTTGTAATTATTTCAAAAAAGATTTCTTTTGTAAATATTTCGGATTCATAATGACCGATTGTCGCCAAAAGAATATTTTTTTCAACATCATAAAAATCATTGTATTTTGCTTCTCCGGTAATAAAAACATCGGCTTTTTGTCTGATGGCTTCCGGATAGAGGAACGATCCGCTACCTCCGCAAATGGCAATCTTCCGTATTTTTTTATTTCGTAAGGCTGAATGTTGAATACATTTCAGGTTCAATATATTTTTCAATTTCTGAAGAAAATCCATCTCATTTTCTTCAACAGGCAATTCTCCGATAATTCCGGAACCGACCTTATTCCACGTATTTTCAAGTGCATAAATATCATAAGCCGGTTCTTCATAAGGATGTGATGACAAAAGAGCCCGAACCACTGTATTTTTTTTATAAACAGGCAAAATGATTTCGATACGGGTTTCTCTTTCAAAATGTAAATCACCGGTTGCACCACAAAAAGGATTCGCATTTTTTCCTGCACGGAAAGAACCTTCACCTTCCAGATTGTAAGAACAAGAGTCGTAATCACCAATTTGTCCGGCTCCGGCTTCAAATAATGCACTGCGTACTTGTTCAGCTTGTGCGATAGGAACAAACGTAACCAGTTTCAACAGAGCATCTTTCTGAGGCATCAGAACTCTGGTATTTTGCAAACCTATTTTTTCTGCAATTTTAAAACTAACTCCATCGAATGCGTTATCCAGGTTGGTATGAGCTGAGTAAATCGCAATCTGATGCTGGCAGGCTTTGATAATACAACGCTCAATATAGTTTTTTCCAATCAATGATTTAACCGGCTTGAAAAGAACAGGATGATGAGAAATAATCAGATTACAGGATAACTTAATAGCTTCATCAATAACACTTTCAGTAACATCCAGACAAAGTAATAGGCCGGAAATTTCCTGATCTGCATTTCCCACTTGCAAGCCGGAATTATCATAATTCTCCTGCAAGGATAGTGGAGCAAATTCTTCGATGATTGATGTTATTTCTTTGATTTTCATGATGGTTACGAGTTACGAGTTACAAGTTACAAGTTACGAGTTACAAGTTACGGGTTACGGGTTACGAGTTACAGAAATTGAGTTTGGATCGTCACTCGTCACTTGTAATTTATCACTTGTAACCCGTGACTTGTCACTCGTAACTTTATCAAACTTTTCATATGCTTCCACAATCCGTTGAACCAGTTTATGGCGGACAATATCTTTTTTCGTGAATTCTACTTTTCCGATCCCTTCTACATTTTTCAAAATATACATGGCTTGTATCAAACCTGATTTTTGGGTGGGAGGAAGATCGATTTGAGTAATATCTCCGGTAACAATCATTTTAGCATTCAATCCCAAACGGGTAAGAAACATTTTGATTTGGTGAACTGTTGTATTTTGTGCTTCATCCAAAATAATAACCGCATCATTCAATGTCCTTCCACGCATGTATGCAAGCGGAGCAATTTGAATGATGTTGTTTTCCATATGTTCTTTTAATTTCGCTGCCGGGATCATATCCTGCAAAGCATCATACAATGGTTGAAGGTAGGGGTCCAGCTTATCCTTTGTATCTCCGGGAAGAAAACCCAGCTTTTCTCCTGCTTCAACAGCCGGGCGACTTAAAATAATTTTTTTGACTTCTTTGTTTTTCAATGCTTTGACAGCCAATGCAATTGCCGTATAGGTCTTACCTGAACCGGCAGGGCCGATAGCAAATATCAAGTCATTCTTATCGAACTCCTTCACTAATTTTTGTTGATTTTCTGTTCGTGCAAGGATTGCCTTACCATTCATTCCGTGAATAATAAGATTATCCTGATTAACAGTTAAGGGTGCTTTGCCTTTAACGATATCAATGATACTTTCTTCTGTCAGCAAATTATATTCAAGACAATATTTTTCAAGTTCTTTGATTTTTTCTTCGAAGGTTAGTAAATCGGTATCATCGCCGATCACTTTCATTACATTTCCTCTGGCAACAATTCTCAGTTTTGGGAACAATGACCTGATTAATTGAAAATTAACATTGTTAATTCCGAAAAAGATAACAGGGTCAACGCTATCTATAATAATTATTCGTTCTATCATTCAAAATTTCATTATACTAAAACACAAAAGTAGTAATTTATTTCATAATTTTGTATCCCAAATGCAACGCTATTTCATCTATTTAAGTTATAACGGGAAAAATTATTGTGGTTGGCAAAATCAACCGAATGGTATCTCCGTACAAGAAAAAATAGAAGAAGCATTGTCAACTATCCTGAGAGAAAAAAAATCCATTACCGGAGCCGGACGCACTGATGCCGGTGTCCACGCACTTCTGATGATCGCTCATTTTGATTGGGAAAAAGAAGATCTGAATTGCATTCAGCTTACGGAAAAATTAAACCGGATATTACCACGGGATATTGCTATTTCAAAAATAATTCCGGTTCAACCGGATGCACATGCAAGGTTTGATGCAACTTCCCGTACTTATAAATATTATATTACAAAAGAAAAAGATCCGTTCAGAAATGATTTTACATATAAAATACATGGAGAATTGGATATTGAATTAATGAACCGGGCAGCTTCCATCCTGTTTGAATACACTGATTTCACTAGTTTCAGCAAATTACACACTGATGTTAAGACAAACAATTGTAAGATTATGGAGGTTCGTTGGGAATATCTGAACAACGAATATGTTTTCACAATCAAAGCCGACCGTTTTCTCCGGAATATGGTGAGAGCCATAGTCGGAACATTATTAGATGTTGGGCGAGGCAAACTTTCAATCGAAGGTTTCAAACAAATCATAGAGACGAAAGATCGTTGTAGAGCCGGAACTTCTGTTCCCGGAAACGCCTTGTTTTTAGTCGATGTATCTTACCCCGAATATCTTTTTCAACCAAATAATTCTTAACTTTTAATTTTTCACTTCAATATGTGGTTAAGTTTAGCATTTTTATCCGCTTTTTTATTAGGGATTTACGAAGTTTCCAAAAAAGTTTCTTTAAATAACAATGCTGTCATTCCGGTATTATTTCTGAATACATTTTTCAGCAGTCTTATATTTGTTCCGTTTGTAGTTATTTCTTTTTGTAAACCGGAATTATTGGAAGGAACTCTATTTTTCGTCCCCAAAATGCCATTAAATGTTCATGGATATATTCTCATCAAATCATTTATCGTTCTCTCTTCCTGGCTGTTTGCTTACTTTGCCACCAAACATCTTCCTTTAACCATCATCGGCCCGATCAAAGCAACTCAACCGGTCATGGTATTGATAGGCGCTTTATTGATATTCGGAGAAAGATTAAATTTATACCAATGGACCGGGGTTATTTTATCGATTTTATCTTTTTATTTACTTTCAGTTACAGGAAAAAAAGAAGGAATCAATTTTAAGAATGATAAATGGATCATTTTCCTTGTACTATCTGTGATTACAGGTGCGACCAGTGGTTTGTACGACAAGTATCTGATGAAGCAGTTCGACGTAATGACAGTGCAGGTTTGGTACAATTTTTATCAGTTTCTGATCATGATTCCGGTTTTGCTTTTTCTTTGGTATCCGATGCGGAAAAAGACAACTTCGTTTGATTGGCGTTGGTCGATTCTTCTTATATCTGTTTTTCTGACCATTGCTGATTTTGTTTATTTTTACGCATTATCTTTCCCTGACTCAATGATTTCCATTGTTTCCATGATCAGAAGGAGTAATGTGATTGTAACTTTTATTGCAGGAGCTTTGTTTTATAGGGAAAAGAATTTGAAAAGTAAAGCATTTGATCTGTTTCTGGTGCTGTTAGGGATGTTTTTCTTATATTTAGGGACGAAATAACGAAGGATGCTAAGGGTAAATTATTTTTCATATCTTTGTAGCAAATCAAGCAATTAGAACACAAACAGTATAAAGCATTTTATTATGAAACACATGAGTTTAGATAATATCTACAATGAAATAATGCTTTTGTCGGATGCTGACCGGAAGAAATTATACAACCGGATGAAAAAAGAATTTAATCCGGATAGAGAGATTGTTGCATATACAACAGTTGGTAAGTCTCTTACAAAGAAAGAATATGTTGAAAAGATTGAAAGGGCTATTGCAGAGGCTGACAAAGGCAAACTAATTTCGGATGAAGAATTAGAAAAAGAGATTGCAACGTGGTAAAACATACAGTTCGCTGGTCTGAAGAATCAAAAATAGATTTAAAAGAAATTTTTGAATACATCAAAAAAGTAGAAAGCCGAAATCGTGCAAAGCATGTTGTTTCAGGTATCAGAGATGCAGGAAAATGGTTCAGTTCGATATGCTGTAAAATGGAGTTACAAAATATCATACACTACAGATGAAAAATGTGTGAATATTGTCCGCGTATTCCATACCTCGCAAAGTTCTGAGAAAATTAATTTATGAAAATTCAATGAAAAAAATAAGTTTATTCATCATCAGCATCCTCTCATTCCTATCTGTCAATGCACAACAGGAAATTGCAGCCTATTTTGCATCCATGCCGGATGAATTGATGCCTTTACTGGAAATAAACCGGAGAAAAGACCTGATTGATTTATACAACAATAACAAAGAAGCCCGGATAGAAAATTCCCTGAAAGATATTACTTCCATTGAGACGCTGAAAGATAATTATATATTACTTCTTTCTGATTCGTCAAGAACCGATATCGCTTTATTGCCAATGGTAAATGACTCCTATATTATTTGTATGATCAATACCGTATGCGGGCCTGTATGTGACAGTGAAATAAGATTTTTCACCACGGAATGGAAACTTTTACAAAAAGATATATTTCTATCACCTGCTGACAGTGAATGGTTTATCAAAAAAGATGCTGATAAAACAAGTAATGAGTTCATCTATCTTTCATCTCTTTTGGACATGGACCTGATGCAATATCAGATTGACCCGGACAAGTTGGAGTTGCTGCAAAAATATAATACACCTTTATATCTGAATAAAAGCGACCGGGAAAAATTGCAACCTTTTTTGAAAGAAGAACCTAAAATTTATCAATGGAATAAAATGAGATTCCAATAACAATTTTACCATCCGCCGCGAGCGCCACCACCACCGGTGCGTCCACCGCCCCAGGAACCGCCGCCACCTCCACCGCCGAAACTGCCTCCTCTTCCGGAAGACGAACTGCTGATACGAGGAATCGTATATCTTTTTGTTATACCATAATGGCAATTTTTGCAGGAATACACTCTTTCACCCATTCCGGATGAAACAGTTGTTGCACGGGATATTATCCTGTCCTGAACAATTGTATATGTTTTGGCTTGACATTGAGGACAAGCCGAGTAAGAAGAAAGCATCTTGTTGTAAGGATAGATTTCCGTTTTTCCGCAATGTCCGCAAAACCAAACATCATAATCTACAGAACCAACTGTTTCTTCGGTTTGTTGTGACTTTGTCAGATAAACATCCTCTTCTACCTCACTTAATTTTTTCATCATATTTCCACATGAAGGACAAGGAAACGGATTGTTTCTCAATGCTTTTCGTTTCCGGAAATAAAAAATGGCATAAATAATCATCAAAAGCGGAAATAAGATCGCTCCAATAATTACAAAAGCCCTTCCATTATTCAGCAATGAATATTTTTTATAATTATTTTTTGAAGAATTCAAGACAGATAATAAAAAAACAAGGAATAAGAGGAATACAACTACTGTAATTCCAAGATAGCCAATACTATATTTTTTCAAATCTTCCATTTGACGGTTGTCGGTAGCTTTAATTTCTTCAACAGCATTTGTATCAAGCAAGTAACTGGAAATTTTTTCCATGCCATTAATTATTCCACTGTCAAAATCTCCTTGTTTCAGATACGGACTGATATCATTTCTGATGATTTGTCCCAAGACGATATCCGGCAAAACGCCTTCCAATCCATATCCGGTACGAAAAACCATCTGTTTCTGATCATAAACCAATAAGAAAAGTAAACCGTTGTCTTTTTCTCTTTTTCCAATTCCCCATTTAGTAAAAAGATCTGTTGCAAAACTATCAATATCTTTTGATCCTATTGAATTGATTAATACAACGGCTATTTCAACAGTTGCCGAATCTCTGATTGATGCAATGATTGAATTGACTCTATATTCAGCTTCGGAAGATATGATTCCATCCGGATTGGTCACAAAATCGGTCGCATCCTGCAATTGGTCATTGGGTACTGTTTCTACAGTATATAGTTTTCCGGATCTTGCTGATTGCAAGGTAGTTACAAGTAAACTTAGAAAAAAGATGAATAATATTTTTTTCATAGATAAATTACAATTTCAAAATGTATTTCGCAAAGATACATTTTTTACAACGCAGGCAAATTCATTCCAGTAATTTTTCTGTATAAATCCAATGCATACACATCAGTCATCCCTGAAACATAGTCAATTATAGATTGTACCTGACCATAAGTGGTCGATGTGTCAAATTCATATTGTTCAGGAATTCTTCTTAATAATAAATCGGAATATACTTTGGACGGAGATTGCGTTGCTTCAATCAAAGTATCTAACAAAAAACCGATGATACGATAACCGGCCAGTTCAATATCCAATACATCCTTCGAACGATAAATTTTTTTGTATGCTGTCCGGGAACATTGTTCATATGCTTTTTTAGGTATTTCACTGATACATTTAATCAATGATCCTTCAAAAGTTCCCTGCAAAATAGATCGTTCGTTTTCCAAAAACACCCGGCTACATCCATCGATCAACAAACCTATAACCGAGGAACGAAGGTATGCTATTTTTTCATTGATATCATTAACAAAAGACATTACCTGTTGGATATGTTCTTTTTTCTTTTCTCCGAAAAAACCAAGAAAGAGATGAATAGTTTCTTCTGTTGACAAAAGTTTAAGTTTGTGTGCATCTTCCAGATCCATCACCTGATAACAAATATCATCGGCAGCTTCCACCAGATAGACCAAGGGATATCGCACAAAACGTAAAGGGTTATCGGATAAACAAATAAGGCCTAACTCTATAGCTATTTTACGATAATCATCCTCTTCGGAAGCAAAAAAACCGAATTTACCCTTCTTACCACAAAGTTCTGACGAATAAGGATATTTGACGATGGATGCCAATGTAGAATAAGTCATGGCAAATCCGCCTTTTCTCCGGCCTTTGAATTGATGTGTTAACAAACGGATGGAATTGGCATTCCCTTCAAAATGAACGAAATCGGTATATCTGGCTCCTTCCTCTTTTAATTTATCCAATAAATTTTTTCCTTTTCCTTCGGAAAAAAAAGTAGCAATTGCCTGTTCTCCGGAATGTCCGAAAGGAGGATTTCCCAGATCATGAGCCAGACATGCAGCCGAAACTATAGCTCCCATTTCCAGAAAAGGAGCATCCACAGACGGATTTTGCCTGAATAATTCGCGACCGATTTTGTCTCCCAATGAACGTCCCACACATGCAACTTCTAAACTATGAGTCAATCTGTTATGAACAAATATACTCCCCGGAAGCGGAAATACCTGTGTTTTATTCTGCAATCGCCGGAAAGGAGATGAAAAGATCAAACGATCATAATCCCGTTGAAAATCAGTTCGATCATGTTTTCTTATGTCATGATATTCTTCCATTCCGAATCGCTTAGAAGAAAGAAGTTGTTGCCAGTTCATATTATCAAATGCTTATTAATCATCAACAAAGATACTATGATTTCTTTAATTGAAAATGGACAATTGAAAATGAGAAGTGATTTTCGTGCGCAAGCAATCATTTTCCATTTTGTGAACGTTTATGGCGTTCAAACGTTATACCTTTATAGGGTTCAAACGAAAAAATGTTATGGCTTTTATAGATTACTATCAGGTTTTAGGTATCGATAAATCTGCTTCTGCCGATGATATTAAGAAAGCTTACAGAAAGTTGGCCAGAAAGTACCATCCGGATATGAATCCGAATGATGTGGAAGCGCATCGAAAATTCCAACAAATCAATGAGGCGAACGAGGTTCTAAGCGATCCGGAAAAACGTAAAAAGTATGATGGATACGGTGAAAACTGGAAACATGCCGAAGAGTATGAGCAAGCTCGTAAACAACAATCACAACAAGGTGGTTTCTGGTCGTCATCCCAGGGATTTTCAGGTGCAGATGAAGGTGAATTTTCTGATTTCTTTGAAACGCTTTTCGGTAATAGGAGGGGTGGTCAGAGAAGCAGAGGTTTCAGAGGACAGGATTATAATGCCGAATTACATCTGACATTAAGAGATGCAGCTCAAACGCACAAACAAACATTAAGCGTTAATGGAAAAAATATTCGTATTACCGTACCTGCCGGGATTGCTGATGGACAAGTAATTAAGCTTGCCGGACAAGGTGGCCCGGGCGTTAATGGAGGTCCAGCCGGTGATTTATATATCACTTTTGTTATTGAGAATGATCCTGATTTTAAACGGATGGGTGATGATTTACTTACAACAGCAACCATTGACCTATATACCGCTGTTTTAGGTGGAGAAAAAACAATCGATACATTGTCAGGCCAGGTGAAAATAAAGATAAATCCTGAAACCCAGAATAATACAAAAATCCGTTTGAAGGGCAAAGGTTTTCCTGTGTACAAAAAAGAAGGTGAATCCGGTGATCTGATAGTGACTCTGTCCGTACAGATTCCAACCAATCTCACTCAAAGGCAGAAGGATTTATTTCAACAATTGTCAGGACTTAATAATTGAGTTGAAGTCTTAAATTAAGAAATCGATGTGAACATTTTTTGGTACGCGGTGCACCCAAAACATTCATATCGGTCACAATAAAAAGCATAATTATGAAAGGAGAATTAATCATAGTAAATGAATATTGTCTGAAATGCAATATCGAACCTTCCTTCATCCTGTTATTAGAAGAAGTAGGACTGATTGAAATCCGTGAAATAGCCAATGAAAAATATTTTCATACATCCCAATTGTATGAATTAGAAAAGTATATCCGTTGGTATTATGATTTATCCATCAATATAGAAGGAATCGAAGTCATCAAACATTTGCTTGAAAAAATGAATGTGATGAGGGAAGAAATCAGGGAATTGAGGATGAGGCTAAATGCTTTTGATTAAGTGAAAAATTAAAAGTTAACTTCATTAGTGTTACTCCTGTAAAACGATTTGTTTCAAAATCCAAAGAAAGCTTACAGACACAAAAATATAAGTAACGACCGTATAAATATATTGTTTATATTTGTAATAATTTTGAACTCATAATTCCTTTATTATTAACTTTAATAATGTTATTATGAGAAGAAAATTTTTTACCCTGTTTGCCTTATTGTGGACAATTGTAGCAATTGCTGATGTTCCCTTTGTTTATACAGTTGAAAACACAGGAGTTGGTTGTACGGCTCCTCCTCTGCCTTCTGTTAATGACTTACCTTCAATTGTTCGCTTACCAGATCCGTTTGCCTGGTCTGATGGACATGGGAGGATCACTTCTTTTGATGACTGGAAATGTCGTCGCTCCGAAATTAAAGCTGAAATTGAACATTACGAAATTGGCGTAAAACCCAATCGTCCGGCAAACATTTCAGCTACTTATTCAGGAAACATACTTACAGTCACTGTAATTGAAAACGAAAAAACAGTTACATTGAAATCAAATGTTGTAATGCCTACAGCAGGTACAGGTCCGTTTCCTGTTATTATCGGAATGAATAGTCCTACAGGAAGTCTCTCTTCCTCAATCTTTTCAAGCTGTATACAGATCCCATTCATGCATGATCAGGTTGCTACGTATAATATGAGTGGAACAAAAGATCTGAATTCTCCTTTTTACCAAATGTATCCGGAGCTTTCGCAGGCGGGAGATTATTGTGCATGGTCATGGGGCGTCAGCCGTTTAATCGATGGAATAGAACTGGTGCAGCAACAACTGAATGCCGATCTAAAACATATCGGAGTAACAGGTTGTTCTTACGCAGGTAAAATGGCGTTGTTTGCCGGAGCTTTCGATGAACGGATTGCACTTACCATCGCTCAGGAATCAGGTGGCGGAGGAACAGCTTCATGGCGTATTTCGGAAACTCTCGGCAGTGTTGAAAAAATAAGCAGCACCAATTATTCATGGTTTATGCCGGCTTTAAGGGATAATTTCAACGGAAAAGTTGAAAAATTACCTTATGATCATCATGAATTATTATCCATGATAGCGCCCCGAGCATTATTGGCTTTAGGAAATGACGGATGGACCTGGATGGCTGATGAATCAGGCTACATAGCATGTATGGCAGCCAGAGAAGTATGGAAATTGATGGGCGTAGAAGATAGATTTGGTTTTGATTTTACCGGCGGACACAATCATTGTTCTGCTGCTCAAAGTCAAGTTGCAGCCGTCACAAGTTTTGTTGATAGATTTTTGTGTGGTAACAATGATATAAATACTAACATTTTAACATCTCCCTATCAAAATGTAAACTATCAGTTCTGGATCAGTGACTGGGCAAATGTAACAGAGCCCGATGTAGCATTAGAGAAAGTTTGGCTCGAAGCAGAATCAGTAGATTGCGTAACCATCGGTAGTGATTTTGCTGTAAAAGAAGACCCTAATGCTTCGAATGGAAAATATGTAACGGCAAAAGACAATCTGAACAGTCTGGATGCAGCGCCTGGAGTACAAGGATTAATAACCATTCCTTTTACAGTAAATAAACACCGGGATTTTCATGTATATTTTCGTTTGAATTGTCCGGCCGGAAGCGAAGATTCATTCTGGGTACAAATAGATAATGGCCCGTTTGTTGCCTATGACGGATTAAATACTAACGGCGAATGGCAATGGACTCATATCGTGAGCCAGGCTTTACTCGCAGGCCCTCATAAAATCAATATTGGTTATCGTGAAAATGGCGCTAAACTAGACAAAATATGTATTACAAACGATCCGGCTAACCAGCTTCCAACAGGAATGGGGGAGTCGGAAACAGGGTGTGTTTCCATACCGAAATACTTTATTTTTGATTTTGAAACGGGAAATATTACCGGTTGGACAAAACAAAATCCGGGAAGAGGAATCGATATTACGCAAGAAGACAAATATTCGGGAGAATATGCCTTGAAAATGGTCAACGGTACAGGGACAAGTGCATGGAGCATACAAGCATTTACACCTCCGGTTGAAGTCGTATCAGGACATGCATACAATGTTTCATTTTGGATAAGAGCTGTAGGAGGAGGGGGTAAAGGACGAATTTCGACAACTGGCTCCGGACAATTGGGAAATCAATATTGGGCTGATTTTACTGTAGGAGATACATGGCAACAAGTTGCATATAAAAATTTAACAGCTACAGGAAATACCGTGCAATTAGCTTTTGATATGGGATATATTGCCAATAAAACTTATTACATAGATGATATTGAGTTTAAGGATATCTCTGTTGATCCTCAACCTACTGTCATTATACCTGATATTGAAATTTCAGATATAAAGATGTTTTCTCCGGCTCCGGGTGTACTCAATGTAATGGCTCCTGAAAATTCGAAAGTGAAGATTACTGATATCATCGGAAGAACAATCGGAACATACAGTGTCCAGACGTATTCATTGGAATTATCTTTGTACACAGGAACTTATATTGTCAGCATCGAAAATAAAAATAGAACCTGGACTCAGAAAGTCCTTGTGAAGTAGAAAAACGCTTTAAAAATTAACAATTAAGAATGAAAAATGGGACTTGCACCTGACAATTCATTTTTCATTCTTAATTGTTAATTTTTTTTATACTAAACTTTAACTATAAATAAATAAAACAAAACTTTATTACTAATTGTTTTCTATATAACTTTGCAGCCGTTTTTTTATTTATTCGGAAGATGGATAAAACGCATTTTCATCGGAAGCACTCCCCATTCCATTGGATGGGGGTTATTATTGCGATCGGGATTGTCTACGGAGATATCGGAACTTCTCCGCTTTATGTGATGAAAGCAGTGCTGAATGCATTGCCTCATAATCATCCGGAATACATTGTCGGCGCTGTTTCCTGTGTGATCTGGACGTTGACACTACAGACAACAATCAAATATGTTTTAATTACGCTGAAGGCAGATAACAAGGGCGAAGGCGGAATTCTTTCCTTGTTTGCTTTGATCCGTAAAAAACATCGATGGGCATATGTCATTGCAGCTGTCGGAGCAGCGACACTTTTGGCTGATGGTATTATAACTCCATCTATTACAGTTGTTTCTGCCATTGAAGGTCTGCATAATGTTTACAATGCTGTTCCGGTTATTCCGGTTGCTATCGGGATTGTACTGGTTCTTTTTGCGTTGCAGCCATTCGGGACAGCTTCTCTCGGGCGATTTTTCGGAGTGATTATGCTGGGCTGGTTCATCATGTTGGGAGTTGTCGGCTTGTCTAATTTCATCGAATATCCTGAAATCATCAAAGCGTTTAATCCATATTATGCCATCCGGTTTCTGATTACTTCACCTTCGATTTTGGTTATTTTAGGGGCCATATTTCTTTGTACGACCGGAGCGGAAGCATTATATTCCGACTTAGGTCATTGTGGTTTGGAAAACATCCGTGCATCCTGGATTTTTGTTAAAATAACTTTGATACTGAATTATTTAGGACAAGGAGCCTGGATTATCAACCATCAGAGTCTGATTGTGAAAGATATCAATCCGTTTTTTGAAATTATGCCCTCGTGGTTTTCCATCTTTGGCGTGATATTGGCGACCTTAGCTGCTATCATTGCCAGCCAGGCTTTGATAAGCGGTTCGTTTACAGTTATTACCGAAGCTATATCTTTGGATCTATGGCCGAATATCAAGATCAAATATCCTACTGAAGTGAAAGGGCAGATGTTTATTCCAAGCATTAATTGGGTATTGATGTTGCTTTGTATCGTGATGATTCTGGTTTTTCAAAGTTCGTCCAATATGGAAGCTGCTTACGGACTTTCCATTTCAATTACAATGTTGATGACTACCATGCTGCTTTTCCTTTATTTCAATGTGAAAAAAATATCTTTGTGGAGAGCAGTTCCGATTACACTTTGTTTTCTGATCATTGAAAGCGGTTTTCTGATGGCTAACAGTGTGAAATTCGTTCATGGAGGTTATATTACTATCCTTATTGCAGGCGTTTTATTTTTTATCATGTTTGTCTGGTACAATGGCCGTAGAATTAAAAACCGTTGTATCACATACGAAAAAATCGGACCGGTCATTCCGATATTAGATTCTTTGAATCAGGATGAACAGGTTCCTAAATATGCCACACACTTGGTTTATGTAACCCGGGCAAAGTATAAATCAGAAATAGAAAGTAAAATAGCTTACTCCTTATTAAGCAGACAACCTAAACGTGCGGATACTTATTGGTTTGTTTATCTTCAGAGAAGTGACGAACCTTATCAGTTTGAATATAAAATCACCACTTTTGTAGAAAAGAAAATATTCAGGATCGATATTTTAGCAGGTTTCAAAATAGGTCTCCATATGGATACATACATTAAAAAGATTGCAAAGAAAATGGAGGCTGATGGAATTGTGGATTTGATCAGTCGTTATCCCTCATTGAAAAAACATAAAATCAAAGGAGACTTCCGGTTTATGGTTATTGAACGTGTGATGAGAAGCAATATCCATCTTTCGTTTTACAGGAAAACAATTTTGTCGTTGTATGCAGGAATTCAGAAATTTACAACTTCCGATACTCAGATACTGGATCTGGATCCTTCTAATGTGACGGTAGAGTCTGTGCCGTTGTTGAGGAGCCTGCCATGAAGAACTTATTTCACCATTCACATCGGTCACGATTTGTAAAATATAAGTCGAGCATCTGCTTAGCTGCAATAAATGAGCTGATCTTTCCTTCCAGGATTTCCTGTTCTTTAGTTTCAAGAATAGATTGAATGTCAGGATTTTGATAAAAATTTGATTTCAGTTGTTCATTGATACTTTCATACATCCAGTATTTGGCTTGTTCGTTCCGTTTGTGTTGGAAATACTGATTTTCTTTGGTAAAAGAAATATACTCATCGATCATATCCCAGATTTCAGTAATTCCCAAATCATAAAAACCGGAATAAGTCAAAACTTTAGGAATCCAACCGGATTCCGGTAAAGGAAATAAATGCAGGGCATTGCGGAATTGTGCAGCTGCCAGTTTGGCGCGTTCTATATTATCTCCGTCGGCTTTGTTGATTATGATTCCATCAGCCATCTCCATGATTCCCCGTTTGATACCTTGAAGCTCATCTCCGGTACCTGCCAATTGTATAAGGAGAAAAAAATCAACCATCGAATGAACAGCCGTTTCCGATTGTCCGACACCGACAGTTTCTACGAAAATCGTGTCAAAACCTGCGGCTTCACAAAGTACGATTGTTTCTCTTGTTTTACGGGCAACACCGCCTAAAGATCCGGCTGAAGGAGAGGGGCGGATGAATGCGTCTTTTTCTCTCGAAAGTTTTTCCATTCTTGTTTTATCGCCCAGAATACTTCCTTTGGTGCGTTCGCTACTTGGATCGATAGCCAAGACTGCTAATTTTCTTTTTCTTTCATTAATAAGGTGAGTGCCGAAAGTATCTATGGAAGTACTTTTCCCGGCTCCGGGAACGCCTGTAATACCGATTCTTGTGGAATTTCCGGAATAGGAAAGGCATTTTTCTATTACTTCTTGGGCTATTTGCTGGTGTTCGTATCTGGAGCTTTCGACCAATGTAACAGCCTGGCTCAGGATAGTAATATTTCCTTTAACGATACCGTCAACATATTCGGCGGGAGAGTATTCTTTTCGTTGAATACGTTTTTTCGTAAGGTAAGGATTGATTGTTGGAGGTTGAGGGATTCCCTCATTAACCGTCAAACCTTTGTATTTGGGTTCGTTTTCGGGATGTTTGATCATCACGATTGGATTTATGATAATGATTTGATCGACAAATAAACGACCTTCGACGGATTATTGGGATCATTAGCTATGATAGTAACAAATCCGGAAAAACCATTGAAAACTTTTTTAGAATCGATGGCGATTTTGTAATTGGCAGTTTCACCCGGTTTAATTTCTTTCTTTCCTTGTGAAATGGTGATGGCATCCGAAGAAGATACGATGTCACGGATCATCAGGTTACTTTTTCCGGTATTGGATATTCTCAATACTTTGGAGTTTTCTTTGCTGATGTTATCGAAGCTGATATAAGCCGGATTTAAACTCAGTACCGGAGAGTTTTCGCGTTGAGCAGATGTCAATGTTGAAAAATCATCCACGACAGTTGCTGTAGTTTTGATTGTTTGATTGGCTCCTTTTTTTCCATTAACCAATACATCGATTTCATTGAAGATCAAACCGTATTTTTTTGCTTTAGCTGCATCAAATGCAATGTTGATGCCACCTTCCTGTCCGGCAGCCAGTGTTGCCGGAGAAGGAGTAATGGTCATATATTGAGGAACATTGCCAAACGATATTGTTAAAGGCGCTGAACCACTGTTGTACACTTGAATGTATTGACTGGCAGATTGTTTGTTGCTTAAATTGTTAAAAGCAAGTGTCGAGCTTTTCAATCTGAAATCACCCATTTGGATAGGATACAGAGACTGGGTTGTTTTTGCGTCGGCAATAACTTCTCCTTTAAGAGTTAAAACTAATGCACCCTCTTTACCATTGCTGAAAACAGAAACTGTCTTGGAAAACGGACCGGTTGTCGAAGGTTTAAAAGTTGTAGTAACAGTGCCGGTTGCTCCCGGAGCTATCGGACTTTTTGTCCAGGTTGGAGTTGTACAACCACACGATGCAGTCACATTATTGATTACAAGATCGGCATTACCTGTATTTTTAACAACGAAATTGCAGGTAACAGCTCCTTTGTCTAACGAAATTTTACCAAAGTCGTAAGTCGGCTTTTCTGCACTGATAACAGCTTGTGACATTGCTGAACTTCCGAAAAGCAATATCCCGAATAGAAAAAATATAATTCGTCTCATAAAATATAATTTGATTAAGTTATTACAATATAACAAATTTGATGTTGCAAAGTTACAAAAAGGTCATAACGTTATTGCGTTTTTAACGTTAAAACGTTTTAACATTGGAAGAAGAGTCTGTAATCCTCTCCTTCTTTAGGTTGAAAAGTTTTGAATCCGAGCAACTCTGCCGTTTTAACGTTGGAAGCTCCATCATCAATGAACAATGTTTCCGAAGGATTCAGATCGGCATCCTTTATCATTTTCATGAAAATCTCCGGATGCGGTTTGGTAACTCCCATCTGATAAGAGAGATAGAGCTTGTCGAAATAATCGTCCAATGGCTTGCCCGTTTCGGAAAAATTGGTTGATCGCGCCCAACTCATAATGATCGGATTGGTGTTGCTAAGCAGGTAAAGTTTGTATTTTTTCCTCAATTCAAGAAGAAAATCCAGACGACCCTGGTTTACTGGGAGGAAAAATCCGAACCAACCATAATCGATACGTTCGTCGCTGATGTTTTTTCCGGCCAGTTCCCGCAAAGCATCATAAAAATCATTTGCATCTAATTTTCCTTCCTCTAATTCCAGAAAAATACCGTTCTGTTTGTAAGCATCCAATAATTCGTCGGCATTTTCCAATCCGATTTCGATAAAACGCTTAACGGCAATTTTTCTATCGATATCGACAATCACACCGCCGAAATCGAAAACAATGTTTTTTATATTTTCCATATATTTTTGGGTTACGGGTTACAAGTTACGGGTTACAGGTTACGAGTTACGGGTTACAAGTAAAATGCTATAGATTACTGATTATAACCTGTAACTTGTAACCTGTAACTTGTAACCCGCAACCTTATCACTTTTTTGTTAAAATCGACACAAAAGTAATAAAATTATACTTAATAAAGCATTTTTATTTTACCTTCGTAATCTATTGATCATACTAAATTGTTATTTATGAAAAAGAATCACATTTTATCGTTAGGCCTTGTCCTGATCATGTTATCATTTATTGCTATGAGTTGCAAAAACTCCAAGCCGGAAGTTGTAAAGATCCCAATGGAAGATTTTTTCAAAAATCCTGAAAAATCATCTTATTCTATTTCTCCCGATGGGAAATATTATTCTTACAAAGCTCCGTATAATCAACGGATGAATATTTTTGTTCAGGAAATCGGTAAAGATTCGGCCATCCGTGTTACATCCGAAACAGAACGGGATGTTGCCGGTTATTTCTGGGCTAATAATAGCCGGATTCTTTTTGTGAAAGATACAGGAGGAGATGAAAATTTTCAACTGTATGGCGTGAATGCTGACGGCAGTGACATGAAAGCTTTGACGGCTTTCCCCAAAGTCAGAACAATGATTATTGACGATTTACCTGATATTGAAGAAGAAGTGATTATCGGTCTGAATAAACGCAATCCTCAGGTATTCGATCCCTATCGTTTGAATATTGTTACAGGAGAAATGACTATGCTTGCCGAAAATCCGGGGAATATACAAGGTTGGATGACCGATCACGATGGTAAACTTCGTGTGGCGATTGCACTCGATGGCGTAAATACAAGTTTGCTGTATAGAGATAATGAAACTGATCCATTCAAAACTATTATTACCACCAGTTTCAAAGAAACTTTGAGTCCCTATTTTTTTACATTTGATAATCAAAGACTTTATGCCGCTTCTAATATCGGAAGAGATAAAGAAGCTCTGGTTGAATTTGATCCTAAAACAGGAAAAGAAGTTTCAGTATTGTATGAAAATGATACTTACGATATTTCGGGCGCCAGTTATTCCCGTAAAGACAAAAAATTACAAGCAGTTTCTTTTATTTCCCATCAAAAAAGGGAACGTCATTTCTTTGATGAAAATTTCAAAATTATGTTTGATAAACTGGCTACAAAACTGCCTGGAGTTGAATTTGGTCTTTCTTCCAATACAAAAGATGAAAATAAATATATTGTAGTTGCTTACAGCGATAAGTCTATGGGAACATATTATGTTTATGATGTAACCACAGACAATTTGTCGAAGATAGCGGATATTGCTCCCTGGCTGGATCAATCTATGATGGCAGATATGAATTGTGTAGAATATAAATCCCGTGACGGATTGAGAATCGAAGCTTATCTGACTTTGCCCAAAGGATATACGATGGAGAATGCCAAAAATCTTCCGGTTGTTGTAAATCCACATGGCGGACCTTGGGCGCGCGATGATTGGGGATATTCTTCCGAAGTGCAATTCCTGGCCAACAGAGGTTATGCTGTTTTCCAAATGAATTTCAGAGGATCTACCGGTTATGGTAAAAAATTCTGGGAAACTTCTTTCAAAGAATGGGGAAAAACTATGCAAAATGATATTACCGATGGCGTAAACTGGTTGATTGAAAAAGGAATAGCCGATCCTAAGAAAGTTGCAATTTATGGAGGAAGCTACGGCGGGTATGCCACTTTGGCGGGAATGACTTTCACACCGGATCTGTATGCCTGTGGAATCGATTATGTAGGTGTGTCTAATTTGTTTACATTCCTGAATACAATACCTCCTTACTGGAAACCCATGCTGGACATGATGTATGAAATGGTAGGAGATCCGAAGGCCGACAGCACATTGCTGGCCAGTGCTTCTCCTGTATTCCATGCCGATCAGATCAAAGCGCCGTTGTTTATTGCACAGGGAGCAAACGATCCACGTGTGAATAAAGACGAATCGGATCAAATGGTGGAAGCATTGAAGAAAAGAGGTGTTCAGGTCGAATATATGGTCAAAGATAATGAAGGCCACGGCTTCCACAACGAAGAAAACAGGTTTGATTTCTATCGTGCGATGGAAGCGTTTTTGGAGAAAAACCTGAAGTGAATTGAGAAAGTGAAGAGTGAAGAGTGAAGAATTAAAATTGACTTTGTCAATTTTATTTTATCATGCGTAAGCAAAATTCTTCACTCTTCATTCTTCACTCTCAATCACTCCATCCAAACGGATGCCTCGCTAGCGGTAATTTCGCCAACGGATGATAATCTCCCTTTAATCCGACTGGTTTTGCATGGCGGATATCATGTACAATGTTGATGGCGTTGCGGGCATCTTCGATTCTAAAGCCTTCTCCGGATAGGATACCTTTATAACTTTCTGTGTGTAGTTCTGTAAATCCTTCGCTGAATTCAAAACTCTCTCCATCGATGGTGATGGTGCGGTAAGTCCGTTTTTCGCCTTGTACGGCATTCTCCGGAAGAGAGTCTGCATTGATGCTTAAAAAATAACGTACCCTAGCCTGATCCAACTCCATAAAACCAGCTACCCGGTCATGCGAACTGATATGTACGATATTCTCCTTAACATTCCCGAATATCCAGGAAAGCATATCATAAAAATGAATGCCGATGTTGGTAGCCACACCTCCGCTTTTATGAACGTCTCCTTTCCAGCTGGTGTAGTACCAATGTCCTCTTGAAGTAATATAAGTCAGATCAATATCATAGACTTTATCTTTGGGCCCGGATTCAATTTTCTTTTTCAGATCGATGATGGCTTGGTGTAAACGAAGTTGAAGGATTGTATAAATTCTTTTTCCTGTTTCTTTTTCCACATCTTTCAGGAAATCAATATTCCAGGGATTCAATACCAATGGTTTTTCACAAATTACATCACAACCCAGGCGTAAACCGTAACGCATGTGAGCGTCGTGTAAATAATTCGGAGTACAAATAGATACAAAATCGATTTGTCGATTTGTTCCTTTTAGTTTTGTACAATGCCGGTCGAACAACTCCAGTTCTACAAAAAAAGAACTTTCCGGAAAAAAGCTGTCCAGGATTCCTACACTATCGAATTTATCATAAGCGGCAACCAAATGGTTTCCGGTGTCTTTGATAGCTCGTAAATGACGGGGAGCAATATAACCGGCAGAACCGATAAGAGCGAAATTTTTCATTTCCATTTATGGATAATTTATCACAGCCATCATTCCTGAAACTTCAGCCAGCGCTTTCATTCTTCCCAAAAATGAGTAACCGGGGTTATAGTTTTTATTTACATCATCAAGCATCAATAATCCATGATCAACACGCATGGGCAATGATGGGTTTTCTTTTTCGAATATCCTGATAACTTCCGCCAAACGGCCCCGGCCGGATAGATGGGATGCTTCCTTAAAATTACCATCGGGAAAGATTTCGGTGCTTCTCAAGTGAACGAAATGTACTCTTGAGGCAAATTTTGCAGCCAAAGCCGGAACATCGTTATGAATCCCCGAACTCAGAGAACCAGCACAAAATGTCAGTCCGTTGTGAGGATTATCAACCGCTTTCAGGATCCAATCAATATCTTCATCGTTCGTTACGATACGGGGTAAACCCAGCACCGGGAAAGGAGGATCATCCGGATGGATACACATATTAATACCGGATTCTTCGGCAACAGGGATTACCTGTTCCAGGAAGTATTTCAGGTTATTCCTCAAATCATCTTTATCGATATGATTGTATTGAGCCAGCAAAGCATTGAAAATCCTGACGGGATCTTGTTCGTTTTCTTTTATATTCCCATTGATGAATCCTTGTGTCTTAATAATAATGGTATAGATGAGATCGTCTTTTTCTTTTTGAGTAATTACTTTATCCAGTTCTATGACCTGACGCATCACTTCATCGGAATAGTCTTTGGCAGCATTTTCACGGTTCAGAATAAAACAATCGAAATAGGCAAAACGTATCCAGTCAAAATACAAGGTAACCGTGCCATCAGGTTGTTTATGGTTCAAATCGGTACGTATCCAGTCTATAACAGGCATAAAGTTGTAACAGACGGTTTTGATACCTGCTTTCCCCAGGTTTTGCAAGCTGATTTTATAATTGTGTATAAGCCGTTTCCTGTCTTTGCTACCGTTTTTTATTCCTTCGGAAACGGGTAAACTTTCAACGACCGACCAGTGTAATCCTGCATCCTCAATATATTGTTTTAAATCCAGGATATCTTCCAGTGGCCAGATTTCGCCATTCGGTATATGGTGCAGGGCTGTGACGATTCCCTCCACACCTATTTGTTTTAATGATTCTAAAGAAATAATGTCGTTTTTACCAAACCAACGCCAAGTTTTTTCCATGCTATGTTATTTTTTAATGTGAAAGATGATGGTCGTTTCGCTCCTTTGTGAACTCGTTTCACTCGCTGTGAAGAGATGAGAAATACAACTCACCTTTCACAAAGGAGCGAAGCGATCTTCACCCTTCACTTTCATAATGATTTCAATTTGTCAAATTTTTCATCAAAAATAAGAATTAAGTGGGAAAAACAATTCGATATTCAAATTATTTTGTATGTTTGTCCCCTGAAATTTTGTATTTGAACAGGATAAGATTTTAGAAATGGTATATACACCTTGATTCATACCCAAATTCCAAATTCTTGGGTGAATTTCTTTTGGATAATTTAATAAAACATGATAAAAACACATTCTCAATCAACTCTCAGTGGTCAAATCAGCGAGTCCGTGTGCGTACACAGTTCCCATTGCTATCAATGCGGGAAGTGTTCGGCGGGTTGTCCTTTGGCTCAGGATATGGATTACACGTCAAGTATGGTAATGCGGATGTTACAGGTAGAAGATGAGGCTATTGACAAAGAACTGCTTCAGTCACAGTCAATCTGGCTTTGTGCTTCCTGCGAAATGTGCATATCCCGTTGTCCGATGTCTGTCGACATACCAAAAATAATGGATTTTCTTCGTCAGAAATCTATTGAAAAAGGACTGCAAAATAAAAATGCAGCGAAAAATATCATACCTTTTCATCGTTCTTTTCTGGATATGATCCGTCTCACCGGTCGTTCTTATGAAATCGGATTAGTGGCTGATTATAAACTTCGAAGCAAAAATCTGTTTCAGGATTTGACATTGGCTCCTAAAATGTTTTTGAAAGGAAAATTGTCACTCATCCCGGAAAATGTGAAGGACAAGAAGAATATATCAATGATTTTTAAAAAGACTAAATAGTTTTACGTTTTGTGTTTTACGTTATACGTTGGCTTACGCACAACAAAACGTAAAACGTAAAACGTAAAACGTACCACGTATAACTTGTTATGAAAGAAACATTAGGATTTTACCCTGGTTGCTCACTGGAAGGAACTGCACGAGAATACTCCGAATCCGTTATTTCACTTGCTAAAGCTTTCGATATAGAGCTCCAACAGGTACCTGACTGGAATTGTTGTGGAGCAACAGCCGCGCATAATTTAAACAAGGTGTTGTCACTTGCATTGCCTGCCCGTATTTTGGCTTTGGCTGAGAAAGCAGGAATGAAAGAAATTCTGGTTCCTTGCGCTGCCTGTTCTAACCGTTTACTGGTCACTCAACATGAATTGTTTGAAAATCAGAAGCTTAAAAAGGACGTGGAAGCTGCAATGGAAATGACTTTATCGGCTCCCATCCGTATCTTAAATGTAATCCAGTTTATACAAGAACATATTTTATCTGAGCTACCGGAGAAAATCAAAACTCCTTTTGGTAAGAAAACGGCTTGTTATTACGGATGCTTGCTGGTACGCCCCCATGAAATATTGCAATTTGATCGTTTAGAAGATCCGCAATCAATGGATGAGGTAATGAAAATTTTAGGTTCGGATACCATCGACTGGCCTTTCAAGACCGAATGTTGCGGAGCGGGATTATCTGTCAGCCGTACGGATTTGGTAGCCAAATTATCGGGAAAAATAGTAAAAGAAGCAACAGACAGAGGAGCCGAAGCTATCATTGTGGCCTGTCCGATGTGTCATGCGAATCTGGATATGCGCCGCTCAGCGATTGATAAATTTATCGGGAAAAAATCAGATATTCCTGTCTTGTATCTCACACAAGCCATTGGCCTTTCCGTTGGTTTAAGTGAAAAAGAAGTAGGAATTCAAAGACATTTAGTGAAAGTTGACTGGAAAAAATTGACAATGGAAAATTGACAATTGAAAATGAATGAATTGATACGATTTTTAATTGTCAATTCTCGATTTTCAATTGTCCATTAAAAAAATTATGGCAAGAATTGGAGTTTTTATATGTCATTGCGGCGAAAATATTTCGGCAACCGTCGATTGTCCGAAAGTATCGGATGTCGCTGCAAAATTACCAGGTGTAGTTTACAGCACCGATTATAAATATATGTGTTCCGACCCGGGACAATCAAAAATCAAGGACGCTATACTGGAGCATAAGTTGACGGGAGTGGTAGTTTCCGCCTGTTCGCCTCGTATGCACGAACCCACGTTTCGCAAAGCTTGTGCCGAAGCCGGGTTGAATCCATATCTCTGTGAAATGGCCAATATCCGCGAACATTGTTCCTGGGTACACGAAAAAGGTGAAGCAACCACTCAAAAGGCAATTGATCTGGTTCGTACTTTGGTAGAAAAGGTAAAGAACAATCATCCGCTTGAACCGATCAAAGTTCCGGTAAATAAAACCGCGGTGGTGATTGGTGGTGGAGTGACAGGTATTCAAGCTTCGCTTGATATTGCCAATGCAGGACAAAAAGTAATTTTGGTAGAGCGTGAGCCGTCTATCGGTGGAAAAATGGCGGGACTTTCCGAAACTTTCCCTACGCTCGACTGTTCGCAATGTATTCTTACGCCTCGAATGGTAGATGTGGCGCAACACCCCAATATTACGCTTCTTACTTGTGCCGAAGTTGAAAGTCTGGATGGATTTATTGGTAACTTCAATGTGCGTATTCGCAAAAAAGCCAAATCGGTAGACGAAAAATTGTGTACCGGTTGCGGATTGTGTACTACTAAATGTCCTTCTAAGAAGATTCCAAGTGAATTTGAACAAGGCCTGGCAAACCGTACAGCTATTTATGTGCCTTTTCCACAAGCTGTTCCAAATAAGCCGGTAATTGATCGTGCGAATTGTACTTATTTCAAAACAGGAAAATGCGGTGTTTGTAAAAAAATCTGCCCGACAGGTGCAATTAATTACGAACAAGAAGACGAAATAATCGAAGTAAAAGCAGGCGCATTGGTTCTTGCTACTGGTTTTGACGTAAAAAAAGCTGATTTCTTTCCCGAATATGGTTACGGAAAATATAAAGACGTGATCAACGGATTACAATTTGAACGTTTGGCTTCGGCTTCCGGACCCACTAAAGGAGAAATTCGTCGTCCTTCTGACGGTGAAATTCCTAAAAAAGTAGTCTTCCTAGCTTGTGCAGGCTCACGTGATCCGGCTAAGGGAATTCCTTATTGCTCTAAAATCTGTTGTATGTACACAGCGAAACACGCTATTCTGTACAAACACAAAGTACATGAAGGAACTCCTTACGTTTTCTACATGGATATCCGTGCTGCCGGCAAAAATTATGATGAATTTACGCGCCGCGCCATTGAAGAAGACGGTGCAAAATATATCCGTGGCCGAGTTTCCAATATTTATGAAAAAGACGGAAAACTCATTGTTCGCGGAGCAGATACTCTGATGGGTGGTAAACCCGTTGAAATTGAAGCGGATATGGTGGTTTTGGCAAGCGCTGCCGTTTCATCCTGCGGCTCGGAAGAATTGGCTCAAAGACTTCACGTATCTTACGATCCTTATAAATTTTTTGCAGAAGCGCATCCTAAATTGAAACCGGTAGAAACAAACACAGCAGGAATCTTCTTAGCGGGTGCTTGTCAATCTCCGAAAGATATCCCGGAGTCGGTTTCTGCTGCATCTGGAGCTGCTGCGAAAGTAATCGGTCTGTTCTCAAACAGTGAGTTGACACGCGAACCGATTGTTGCAAAAGTGAATCGCATGCCTCCTCCTCTCTTCTCTACTTGCATGGGATGTGGAATGTGTGCTCAGATTTGTCCTTATCAAGCCATTGATAAAGAAGAAATTAAAGATCGTGGCGGTAATGTGGTAAAAACAATTGCAGCGATCAATCCCGGACTTTGTCAGGGATGCGGAACCTGTGTCGCTTTCTGTAAATCCAAGTCCATTGATTTGGAAGGATACTCGAACAAACAAGTTTACGAAGAAGTTTTAGCATTACTTAATGAATAAATCAATGTGACAATATGCCAATGTGCCAATTTTTTGCGTATTAATTTGACTTATTGGCATATTAGCATATTGGCAAATTAAATAATTATGTCTGAGTTTGAACCAAAAATAGTCGCATTTGTCTGTAACTGGTGTACTTATGCCGGTGCAGACTTAACAGGTACAAGCCGTATCAAATATTCGCCAAACGTAAAAATCATTCGTTTTCCCTGTACCGGACGGATTGATTTCATGTTGCTTATCAAAGCTTTTGCCAATGGAGCCGACGGGATTATCGTATCTGGTTGTCATCCCAATGATTGTCATTACACTTCGGGTAATTTCCATGCGCGCCGCCGTTGGACAATTTTCCGCTCATTACTTAATTTCATGGGTGTGGAAATCGATCGGATCACATTTACCTGGGTTTCTGCTGCCGAAGGCGCCAAATGGGCCGAAGTAGTCAACTCAACTGCCGATAAGCTCAAGGCAATGGGGCCTTATGAAAAATATCAAAAAATTGCCAACGAAGTGTGGATAGAACAGGAGTTATGAATTAAAAGTGAAAAATGAACAATGAAAAATTTAATTGAGATAGCATCCAAACTCCTGCAATCCGGCGAAGTACAATGTATTGTAGGTTATGGTGAAGGTTCCAATGAACGCGTCCGTCCTGCTTTTGCACGCAATGAAGAAGAAGTTTCAAAACTAATTTACGATAAACGTTGCACACAGAATCTGGCAATGTATCTGTATAAAAGAGAAATTGTCAAATTGGGAAAACCAGCTATTGTTGCCAATATTCACACTTTGCGCGGAATCATTCGTCTGGCTGCCGAAAAGCAAGTCAAAGACGGAACGCTCATTACTCTTTGTACCAAAGAAAACGGGGAAATTACCGAATGTCACACATTTGAAGAGATAGAAAATTATCTTTCAGGCATTGAACATAAACTTAGTGTGGAAGATCAGGCTTTACTGGATAAAATCTCAGCGATGTCGCCCGATGAACGCTGGGCTTTCTGGAAAGTTGAAATGGAAAACTGCATCAAATGTTACGCATGCCGTCAGGCTTGTCCGCTTTGTTATTGCAACCAATGTACCGTTGAAAATAATCAACCGCAATGGATTCCGGTTGCTGCCAGCACGTTAGGTAATTTTGAATGGCATATCATGAGAGCGATGCATCTTTCAGGACGTTGCATTTCGTGCGGACAATGTGCCGATGCATGTCCTGTAAATATCCCGATCCACTTGCTGCCTATCAAATTATCCGAAGAAATCAGGGAAGTATATGGAACGGTTTCCGGGGTAAACAGACAGGAAGGTTGTGCAATGTCGACATATCAACCCAATGATAAAGAAGAATTTATAAATTAAATAATGTGTTAATATGCCAATGTGCCAATAAGTAGGTAATAATTGGCATATTGGCATATTAGAAAATTGGCATATTAAAATGGCTAATATAAAATTATTAAGAAAAGAAGCTTACAACAAACTGGTTAATAAGCTTCTTGAAAAAAATAAAATCTACGCACCAACCCAACAAGGCAAACGCGTAGGATACCAACGGATCACATCTGCTGAAGAAATTGCCGACGATTTCATCATTCCGGATATGTCGGCCAAATCCATTGTTTTTCCACGGACAGAAAAATTATTCGGATATACTAAAGATCAGAATGATGTGGAAGTCCAGGATTTTGATATGGAAGCTGTTCCTTACAAGATTGTTTGGGGAATCCGTCCATGCGATGCGGCAGGCATTCAAAGTCTGGCTGCTATTTTCAACTGGGGTCCGGCCGATCCGATTTTTGCACGCCGTTTGGAATGTACAACTTTCGTAGGACTTTCCTGTTCAAAAGCTGATGATTATTGCTTTTGTACTTCTTTAGGTGGAGGTCCTGGTAATACCAAAGGATGTGATATTTTACTCACAAAAACAGATGATGGAGATTTCATCGCTGAAATCCTTACTCCAAAAGGAGACGCAATTTTTGAATCTGCACCTGAATTATTCGAAGATTCGGAGAACTTAGATAAAGAAAAATATCTGGCCAATGTTCCCAAACGCTTTGATGATACAAATTTAACTGAACGCATCAATGGTGTTTTTGATACCAATATGTTTGATGAATATGCTATGCGTTGTCTGGGTTGTGCGGCTTGTGCCTATGTTTGCCCAGTTTGCGCCTGTTTCGACATTCAGGATGAAACCAAAGGAAGCAAAGGACAACGGATACGTACCTGGGATTCCTGCGGAGCTAAATTATTTACTTTACATACTTCGGGACATAATCCGCGTGAAACTCAGGGAGCCCGCTGGCGTCAACGCCTGATGCATAAGTTTGCCTATATGCCCGAACGTTTGAGTGTACGTGGCTGCATCGGTTGCGGACGTTGCTCACGCCGTTGCCCGGTCGACATGAACATTGCAGAAAGTTTAAATAATTTGCCAATTAAATAATTTGCCAATATGCCAATGTTACGAAAAATTGGCACATTGGCATATTATCACATTAATTTATTAAATGATTATGGACGAAAGAAATATATATTTACCTTATAAAATGCGCCTGGCCAAAGTAACAGAAGAAGCGCCCGGCGTCCGCACTTTCCGTTTGGAATTTATGAATCCGGAAGAAGGAGAAAACTTCAATTTCCGTACCGGACAATTTGCCGAATATTCAGTATTTGGAGAAGGAGAATCAACTTTTTGTATCGCATCTCCACATACCCGTAAAGGTTATGTAGAATGTACTTTCCGTAGGGCAGGACGGGTGACTTCGGCTTTGTCCAATCTGGAAGAAGGTGCAGTTGTCGGTTTTCGCGGCCCATATGGTAATACTTTCCCTATTGATGAATGGAAAGGTAAAAATCTGGTTTTCATTGCCGGAGGAATCGCTTTGCCACCGATGCGCAGCGTAATCTGGTCATGTCTGGATAATCGTGAGAATTACAAAGATGTAACCATTTTCTATGGAGCGAAAACGGTTGCGGACTTAGTATATAAAGACGAATTGAAAGACTGGGAAGAACGTCCTGACGTAAATCTTTACACAACAGTTGATCCGGGTGGAGAAACTCCCGATTGGAAAGGTCAGGTAGGATTCGTGCCCATGATCGTGGAAAAATTTGCTCCTGTAGCCGAAAATACAATTGTTATTGTTTGCGGCCCTCCAATCATGATCAAGAATACTTTCCCTGTATTGAAGAAATTAGGATTTACAGACGAAAACATTTATACTACTCTCGAAAACCGGATGAAATGCGGATTCGGGAAATGCGGCAGATGCAATGTCGGAAAAACTTACGTTTGTAAGGACGGACCGGTGTTTACTGCTGCGGAATTGGCAGAGCTACCTAACGAATACTAAAAAGAAAGTGAAAAGTGAAAAATTAAAAGTGAGCTTACGCCCAAAATAACTTTTCACTTTTCACTTTCTTTTTCACTTTCTGAACGGAAAGGCCGGAAGGTTATCCCCATTATACAAATTGGCATCAACAGTATTATTCCAAGCATATTTTACAGCTACAGGAGATTGGATATCGGGATGATAAACAATTAGTTTGTTGTTTTCTACTTTTGCCAGGGCCGGTAGAAAATTAGTTCCATCTGTTGAAATAAAGATGTCGTTTAATTTCTCTCCCTTGATATATAATCCCTTATTATTTTCAAAACTAATCACTAAAGTTCCGCTTTGTTGTTTCATACTTTTAAAAATAGGCGATGTAAAAGGAACATCTTTGAAGTGATACACTTTACTCAAAGCCAGAAAAGAAAAACGTTCGCCGTAAGGAAATTTATTGACCGGATGAACATCTTTTAAATCTCCCGAATCAATCGAACAGAAGACGTAGGTGTTCTTCAATTTTCGTTGATTTAGTTGCGCCTCTCGTAAAATCGATGCATTATCGGATGATGCATAATCATAAGCCGTCAGTTGCCCGATCAATGCATCAAAATCTTCTCCCCAAGCTTTGCGCCAGGATTGAATCAGGGTATTCAGTTGATGCTCATATTCATCGGCGAAATTTACATTGGATGTTCCCTGATACCAAAGGATTCCTGTAAGTGCATACGGAATACATGGAGCAATCATACCATTATATAAGACACCGGGTTTGCGATGCGGACGATTGATAGCGATCAAGCCCTGCGGTTCTTGCGGCCTTTTCCTTTTAATACCATTGATACTATCGGTTTTCCAACGTAATTTTTCGTTTTCGTAATTCAGGCTATCTGTTTTATAAGAGATCAGCCAGTTGTTCCAGCGTTCGATCGGCTTTTGCAGAAGCGTATCCGATTGTTGGACTGTATCCGAAATCCAGGCTTCGATACCTGTTCCTCCCCAGGAAGCATTGATCAATCCGATGGGTACATGTAATTTTTCCTGCAGTTGAACAGCGAAATAGTAAGTCATCGCTGAAAAACCGGCAGCAGTTTCTTTTGAGCAGATCTTCCAGGAAGTGTTGGGAGCGAAGTTTTCCTGAATTTGTTCGCAGACCTGCCTTTGTACTTTGAACAGTCTGATTGTGGGATGATTATTCGCATCTTCCAAAGCTGTTTTTGCCTGTTTGTCGCGTTTCAATGTAAACTCCATGTTTGATTGTCCGGAACTTAGCCAAACTTCTCCGATCAATACATCGGTCAACGTTACTGTATTTTTTCCTTTGATAATTACTTCATAAGGACCTCCGGCGACAGGTGTTTTGATGTTTATCTTCCAATCTCCTTTCAAATCGCTTATCGTGGAATATGTCTTTTTGTTCCAACTGGTGTAGATGGAGATTGGAGTTCCGGCGTCTTCTTTTCCCCAGAGAGGCACCGAGCCTTTTTGTTTCAGCACCATGTGATTTCCGATGATGGCCGGTAATTGAATATCGGCAGACATGGAAAAGTTGGAGAAGATAATGATTGTAAACAGAAGTATGATTTTCTTCATGTTTTTTTAATATTCTTAGTTCCTCACTCTTAGTTCTTCACTTAAATAATTTCCCGAATAATACGCCTTATCCAGCCTTTTCTCCAATTGTTTGTCTTTATTGATGCGGGCAAGATGCTGCAAATCTTTATAAATGTAGAAATTAAGCCAGTAACCATATGAATATTTCTCAAACTGCGTATGCGGCTGTTTCCAGAAAGCATACCAGGAAGAGTTCAGTTTCATTTCTTTGGCTACTGACAAAGCATCCTGCGCTCTTTGCCAAATGCTATCGGTAACTGTTTTGAATAATTGATTGAAATCTGCATATTTCATGGTTGCCGGATCAAAGACAGGGCCTTTGTCATCTATTCCCAATTCGATTAAAGAGATTTTTTCTTCGAAGATAGTATCTCCGTCCAGATCATATTCTATCAAATCGAAGAAACCATTGTTATCTATATCCGAATATTTTACGGTTGCCCAGGAATCAGGATCGGGGTACAGGCGTTTTTTTTCTTTCATTGGGGGATATAAACCTCCGTATCCTTGAAAATAGGCTGCTTTCTGATCGATCCGCCAGGCGCCCCATTCTGCTCCGTACAAATGTATTCGCCCGTCAATCGGGGAGATATACAATTTTCCTTTTCCCGAATTATCCAAGTCAAACTCACCCCGGTCTCCAATGGCGTCCGATTGTTGGTTATTATCCAATCCTCCTTGTTTGGATCCGGTTTTGAATAAATCCAAAGGTTGGTATAATTCCACTCTTTCCCAACGGTTGCAATCATCGTCTTCGTCAAAAATGAACCAACATTGATCCCATTTTCCTTTTTGGAAAGTCATATCGTAAGATACCTTTTCGTCCGGATAGATTAATTCGGTCATTTGTCGCCAACGCGGATCGTATAGATATTTGTCGGCAGCAGGCAATCCTCTTAAATTGTTGAATTTATGAACCTGATCGGAATAATCGAAACCTTCTCCGCGGAAATGTAAAGTCATATCCAGGTCAAATTCATTGCCTTGCCCATTGTCATTATCCATGTCCCAGGCAATGCTTACCCAGGTGATTTTTTTACTGAAGATCACATCTATTTCTTTATCTACAGAATCAAAACGCTTATTGGGATCTTTTCCTGGACGGGGACGGAAGTAAGGAATATCCAGCATACGGATAGCCATTTCCGACAAATTGTCGTTATCATAATCATAAAATATGAATGGATTTTCCCAATTATACCGTGTATCGGCAATCCGGAAACTGGAAGCGTGCATTTTCAGGAATAAGGTATTACCGTGATAATCCTGGAAAAAATTCGAATGCCCGTTGTGTTCCCAGCACCTCAATACCACCTGATTCCAATCTACAAAGTTTTTGATGTCGTCTTTTTCAATATCGATCACGCACATATAATCGGAAGTAAAATCGTAGCCATAGCGTGCATCCAGCTTTCCGTTGCATATAACGAACTGGATATCGGCAATGCCATCGCCATCGGAATCTACCCAATCGATGGAAACGTCTTCGGGGCCGCCGAATATACCGTCTTTGTTCAGATCGACCAACAGACAATCGTTGTCGGTATCGCCTTCCAGATCACCATATTCCATATCTCCATCATCGTCTATCCACATGATAGGAATTCCGTCCAGGATTGTTGTCCGGATGATTTCAGGTTTTCCATCTCTATCGATGTCTTCATATGATATTTTGGATTTATCAATAACAATCGGAAATCTCCAGGGAATCAATTTGGTTTTTTCATTCCAGTATTTGGACTGGGCGGATGAAGAAGTTCCGGCAATCAAACAACAAAAGATAATTAACAAGTTTTTCATGTAACGATATATGTGTTAAAAAAGATGAATTTGAACAATATGACTATTTTACCTTAAAAGATTCAAATCTACAAACAAACCAAATCAATCAATGTAAATTCCGTACGCTTTTAAGTTCATATTGTACGATAACTACAAATAAAAAGTTAAAATGAGAATTCCGTACAAAAGTGCTATTATTCGGTAAAATTTTTACATTATTTTTTTGGATATACGGCATATCTTTGAGCATCTTTGTCACCAATTTGTTAACTGTAACCACATGATTTTAAGATACATATTATTATTAACCATTATTATTGTCGTAAGTCACCTTTCCTTTTCCCAGGAAATTCATTTTCAAAAAATAGATGCAGAAGACGGATTGTCGCAATCAACTGTTACATCCATTTATCAGGATGAATTCGGTATCATGTGGATTGGAACCAAAGATGGATTGAACAGGTATAGCGGAGACGATTTCCAGGTGTTCAGACCTATAACCGGAAACAAAAACAGTATTTTCAATAACAATATCGGTACGGTATGCGGCGACCGGAATGGCCATATTTATGTGCGTTGCAAATTTGCCGCCGTTGAATATGATATGCGCCTGAATATTTTCCATACCATTCAGGAAAATAATGTTCAAACCATTTCCTACGGATTAAACCGGCTGTGGATCTGTACTTCCGATTCGATATATTCTTATGATAGCAAGGGAAAGAAGAAACAATTTTACTATGCATTTCCTGAAAAGAAAATAAAAATTACCTGTATTCTGGAAAACAGTAATAAAGAAATTTATGTCGGCACGCAAAATTCAGGGCTGTTTATTATCGACGGAAATAAAAAACGATTGAATTACCTGCCGGGAGTGCATATCATTCAGATTTACGAAGACTCGAAACGAAATATGTGGATTTCCACCAGAGACGACGGGTTGATTAAAATGGACCGGAACGGAGAATTTGTTAACTACAAAAATGATCCTCAGGACAAAAATTCTATTTCAGACAACTACACCCGCGCCGTTTGTGAAGATAATTTCGGAAATTACTGGATCGCTACTTTCAAAGGTTTGAATAAGTTGGATCTTTCAACCGGAAAAATTACCTATTATCAAAAGGAAAACAAGCCTTACAGTCTGGTTAATTCGTCCTTGATCTGTATCACCAAAGATCAGCAAGGCTCTTTGTGGATAGGTTCTTATCATGGTGGAATCAATATTTTTAATCCGGAATATGAAATCTATAATTATTATTATCCGGACGAATCGATTCCCGGAAAATTGAGTTCTCCCTTTGTGGTGCGAATGCAGGAAGACGAAAAAGGCAACCTCTGGATCGCAACCGAAGGCGGCGGATTGAATTATCTGGACAGGGAAACCAAACATTTCACGGTTTATCGACATCAGTCGCAGTCCAACTCCATATCAACCAATAATATACAAGGTTTGTATCTTGATCGCAACAGAAATGCACTTTGGATAGGAACTTTATTGGGAGGTTTGGATAAGCTGGACCTGAAATCGAAAAAATTCACCAATTACCATCATATCAGCGGTGACAAAGAATCATTGGTCAATAATAATGTCAGGAAAATAATTCCGTATAAAGACAGCCTGTTACTGAGCACCCATAACGGAATTGTAATGTTCAAGCCCGAAAATGGGAAATGCCGCAGATTGTTTGATAAGCCCCAATTCGACTACCGGTTTATCATCGATATGATTGTAGACGGAGATAATAATTTATGGTTTTCTTATTCTCTCGGACTCATTAAATATAACCTTGAAACAGGTGTACTTAAAGAATATCTGGCAGCAGACATCCCTATTGGAAACAATCTGGTCAATGTTATTTTCCAGGACAGGGAAAAACGCATCTGGATCGGCTCTTCCGGCGACGGTATTTTTTTATACGAGCCTCAACATGATAAATTCAAACCGTATAATTCCGGTAATTCCGATTTGATCAATAATTATATTCTGGATATAAAAGAATCATTATCAGGATATTTACTGATCTCGACCAATCAGGGATTTTCCCGTTTCGATATTGAAAACGGAAAATTTTACAATTACAATAAGCAAAATGGATTTCCGGTGACCGCGTTGAATCCCTATGGTATGTTTGTGACTTCCAACAATCAGATTTTCCTGTCCGGAACCAAAATGATGATTTCGTTCAATGAAAAAGAACTGAATTCGAATGTCAAGCCCTGTCAGGTCAATTTTATATCGATGGAACTCAACAATAAGCTGATTGTTCCGAATGATGATTCCGGCATTTTGTCCGAATCATTATTATATCAATCGACTATCCAATTGAATCATAAACATTCGGTTATGAGCATCAATTTATCACTGCCGGATTATGTTTCCCTGCTCAAAAACAAAATATATTACAAACTGGAAGGTTTTGATAATACGTGGACTGACATCAACTACCGTAACAGAATTATTTACACCAATTTAAGTCCCGGAAAATATAAGCTTGTTATCAAAAGTGTAGATGAAAATTCTTCCAACGACAGGATCCTCAAAGAATTAAATATCATCGTAACACCGCCGTTTTACAGGACATGGACGGCTTACGGACTGTATTTATTTATCCTTGTCATTTCTATTTATTTGATTGCATCTTTTTATTCTTCCAAATTGAAACTGAGAAACTCATTGGATCTGGAAAAGAAGGAAAAAATACAGATTGAGAAAATCAATCAATCCAAACTTCGCTTTTTTACCAATATATCTCATGAATTCAGAACTCCTTTAACATTAATCATCAGTCAATTAGAAATGTTGATCGAAAGAAACGACATCAAACCGCAGGTTTACAACAGACTGGTGAATGTACACCGTAACGCCATCCGCATGAAACGCCTGATTACGGAATTACTGGATTTCCGCAAACAGGAACAAGGATTTAAAGAACTGAAATTCAGTAAACAGAACATCTATCTTTTTCTCGAAGAAGTTTATTTGTCATTCAAAGAATATGCACGTTTCAGAGAGATTAACCTTGAGTTCCTGAACAAAGATTCTTTTCTGGAAGTCTGGTTTGATGTGGAACAAATGGAAAAATCCGTTAATAATATTCTGTCCAATGCATTCAAATATACACCACAGAAAGGAACAATCGCCATCTCTGTCGAAATAGATAATCACAACGTATATATCCGTATTTCAGATACCGGAATCGGTATTCCGGCCGATAAACTGAACCAGATTTTCGATCGTTTTTATCAGGTGGATGATAATTATACTACCGGGACCGGACTGGGTCTGGCCATTACAAAAGAGATTATCACCGCCCATCATGGAGAAATCAGGGTGAACAGCGAAGTGGAAAAAGGAACCACATTCCTGATCCGCCTTCCCTTGGGAGATCAGCATATCCTGGATTCGCAAAAAGTACCGGCAAGGAATGTAGACATGTCGTGCATCGAAGAATTATCCATGAATCAGGATATTAATTTCTCTGAAGATATTGAAAACAATGAAAACGAAGAAGATAAAACAAAGTCCAAAATATTGATTGTAGAAGATAACAGAGAATTAGTAGAACTTCTGAATCGTTTATTTTCATCCGTCTACGAAGTTCATACAGCCTTTGATGGAGAAGAAGGTCTGGAAAAAGCCAAAGAAATACAACCGAATATCATTTTAAGCGATATCATGATGCCTAAAATGTCAGGCATCGAAATGTGTCGCAAGATCAAAGATAATTTTGATACCTGTCACATCCCCGTCATTCTCTTGACTGCCCAAAATTCGGAAGAATACTTGATTGAAGGCTTGAAAATGAGCGCCGACGATTATATCACTAAACCATTCAATGTAAAACATTTGTTCACCCGATGCAACAATCTGTTGAACAACAGAAAATTACTACAAAAGAAATATGCAAAACTTTCAGACTCCAACCCGGATACACTGGCAACAAACAGTTACGATCAACAGTTCCTGACCCAATGTATCCAGATTATAGAAAACAACATCAGCGATATTGATTTTGATGTCAACCAGTTTGCCCAGGAAATAGGACTGGGAAGAACCAAACTCTTTTTGAAAATAAAAGGCATCACCGGCTTAACTCCGAATGACTTTATTCTCAATGTCCGCCTGAAAAAATCACAAGTATTATTGGAAGAACCCGGAGAAAGAACCATTTCGGAAATTGCCTACGACGTAGGATTCAATTCCCCCAGTTATTTCATCAAACGATTCAGGGAGCTGTATGGGGTGACGCCTTCGCAGTTCAAGAAAAAAGTGAAAAACTAAAAACTAAAAGTGAAAAGTAAATTGTTATGCGCAAGTCCAACTTTTCACTTCTCACTTTTAGTTTTTCACTCCATTGTACGAAATTAATGCTTTTCCGTATGATTCTGATATGCTTTTGGGGACGTCATTTTTACTTTTGTTCACATAAAAACCACGAAAGAACCCCACAGATTATAAAATAGAAATCACATAACAATTAACTTAAATAATGATGCTAAGAACTTTCAAATCTAAATTACTACTGTTAACCGGTCTATGCTGGTTGATGTGTTTTTCGGCAGCTTTAGCCCAAAACATCGCAGTAACAGGTACTGTTACAGACGAACTTGGTCCCTTAACAGGAGCTGTAATATCCGTCAAAGGAACAACCATAGGAACAATCACCGACCTGGATGGAAATTTTTCCATTAGCGCTCCTTCAAACGGGACATTAAAAATTTCACTCCTGGGATATCTTTCACAAGAAATCAGTATCAACGGACAAAAAACAATCCATGTAAAAATGAAAGAAGACACCCAACAATTGGAAGAAGTTGTTGTGGTAGGTTATGGAGCCATCAAGAAAAGCGACGTAACCGGAGCGGTGGCTTCCGTTCAGGCCAAAGACCTGAAATATCCATCTTCCAGCGTAGCTGAAATGATGAGGGGAAAAGCTGCCGGAGTACAAATCAATTTGGCTTCCGGACGCCCTGGGTCAGGTTCAACAATGAGAATTCGAGGTAAACGTTCTCTTGCTGATGATGCAAATGTTCCATTATACATTGTTGATGGGGTAGAAGTCGAATCTATCAATGTAATCAATCCCAATGACATTTCATCTATTGACATATTGAAAGATGCTTCATCTCAAGCTATATATGGAGCGCGTGCCGCTAATGGAGTCGTATTAATCACTACTAAAAGAGGAGAAAAAGGAAAACCTCAGATCACTTTTGATTCATACGTAGGAACTCAAAGCTTATCGAAAAATTTTGATTATTACAATGCGGATGAATTCTATGAACTCCGTTGGCAGGGCAAAAAAAACTACTATGGATACACTGATGACCAACGAACTCCGGATATCGTTTTAGCAGATAAAATGATGGAAGAAATGTATGCCAAACGTGAATTTACCGATTGGGAAAATTTGATGTTCAGCAATGCCATCAGTCAAAAATACGACATTAGCGTCAGAGGCGCTACCGACAAAATGAGAATCGCTTTCATGATGGGATACTTTGACCAGGATGGTATGGTTGATAAATCTAACTACAGAAGAGCCAACTTCCGACTCAATGCAGATTATGATGCATCGAAGTTTTTATCCTTAGGTTCAAATATTTCATTTATTAAAGGTTGGTCGCAAACAGAAGACGGTTCTTTTGACGAATTTATTACGAGACCTCCTATCGCAAAAGTTTACAATGAAGATGGCAGCTATTCTCCCGAAATTAACACTGAAGGATTGGAGAATCCATTGTACAAAAATCAACATTCCGACCAGAAATCCATATCAGATCGTTTGGATGCAAATCTCTATCTCAATCTGAAACCTTTTGCAGGATTCAATTATAAATTGAATCTAGGTTACCGGACAAGATTTACAGAAACCGGAGTCTTCAAAGATAGTGAATATGCTCCGGAAAAGACATTTAATTCAGGAACTTTGACAAACACTTATTTCAATAAATTATTGTTGGAAAATATTTTTTCTTATGAGAAAAAAATCGGGTCTGAACATAAATTGACGTTAACCGCCGTTCAAAGTTACGAAAAAGAAGAAACTAAAACCATGGGATTTGGAGGTAGTCAACTTCCGGTAGATTTCTTTGAGTGGAACGGATTACCGGATGCTATACAACCCAGCAAACCGACTCGTGGCATTACAGATAGAACCATGATATCTTTTCTTGGCAGGGTGAATTACTCTTTATATGACAGATATCTATTAACAGCTTCTATTCGTAGAGACGGATCGTCTGTCTTTGGGGAAAATCATAAATGGGGAAATTTTCCATCCGTCGCATTGGCCTGGAGAATTTCAGAAGAAAAATTCGTCAAACCAATAGAATGGATTGATAATTTAAAATTCAGATTAAGTTATGGAGCCGTTGGAAATCAATCACCTCTTCCTCCTTACCGGACTTTGGGATTAACCTCCGGTTACGATATGCGTTTCGACGAAAATATTTTGATTGTCGGTTATTCGCCTACCAATGAACTGAATAATCCCAATTTAAAATGGGAATCAACAACTTCTCTGAATGTCGGATTGGATTTCGGATTTTTTGACAATAGAATTACCGGAGCAATCGAACATTTCAATACTACCACTAATGATTTGCTTGTTAAAAAAACGATAACCTCTACATCCGGCTATACTAATATGTGGGATAATCTGGCTGAGAGTAAGACAAGGGGTTGGGAACTTACTTTAGGAGGTGACGTTATTAGAAAAAAAGATTTTAACTGGAATGTAAATGCAACACTTTCTACTGCAAAATCTGAAGTTGTCAAAATCAGTGGAAAGGTAGATGCCGATGGTAAACCTATAAATGACATTACAAACGGCTGGTTTATCGGAGAACCCATTGATATAACTTATGGATTTATTTTTGATGGAATCTGGCAGGCAAGCGATGATCAGGATGGTGACGGATTTATAGATAAAACCATCGACACTGATGGAGATGGAATTGCCGACAAACAAGTAATGGAAAATGCCAAACCCGGAAATGTGAGAGTAAAAGACATTGATGGCAATGGTTATATTACCAATGACGACCGCATACCTCGTTCATTAGAACCAGACTGGATAGGTTCATTAAGTTCAACCATTACATACAAAGGCCTTGATCTCTATGCCGAACTTTATACTGTTCAAGGTTTGTTAAAAAACAACAGTTACCTGAAAGGCGGAAACTTACAAGGAAAATTAAATGCCATTAAAGTAAATTACTGGACGCCGGAAAATCCTTCCAATGAATATCCCCGTCCGAATTATGTGAATCAGGATCCGTATAATGGAGCTTTGGGTTGGCAAGATGGTTCTTATGTACGTCTGAGAACATTGACATTAGGCTACACCTTACCCAATAATGTATCTAAAAAATTCTTTGTGAACAAACTCAGGCTTTATTGTACAGCAACAAATCTGTGGACATTGACAGATTATCTTTCATACAGTCCGGAACTTTCCGTCAATGGTTATCCTGAAGCTCGCCAAATCATTTTTGGTCTGAATGTTCAATTTTAATACAATTATACAATGAAAAATATAAAATATATCATCCTGTTATTTCTATCTGTCATTACAGTGACCTCCTGTACGGATATGCTGGAAGAAGAAAATAAAACCGAAGTATCCAGAGATTTCTTATACTCCAATCCTGAAGCATTGGAAAGAGCCGTCATTGCACTGTATGCCATAGACCGTTCTTACTTCAAAAAAGACGAACAAACAAGTCCTTACGCTTATATGCTGGATATCGGAACAGACATCGACTGGTTTCGTGCCGGAGGAGGTTCAACATTTGCCAATTATGATGCATTGAATTCCAGAAATGCCAATGTAAGAGACTTCTGGACACAACAATACCAGATCATCGGAAAGTCGAACGAAATCCTGGCTGCGGCAAGCACAATGGAACAAGACTCCCTTGTAACCAGAATTGTAGGCGAAGCCTCTTTATTCAGAGCGCACGCATACTATTGGTTGATGATTAAATTCGGAAAGATCTTCTTAACAACAGAACCAACCACTTACGAAAATCTGGACAAAACAACTTATTTTCCCGCTGCTCCTGAGGATGTGTGGAAATTAATCAATGACGATCTGGATGTGGCAATTTCCATTTTAAGTTGGGATACACCCAAAGTGATTTCAGGCACCGAAAATGGCAGATACAACAAAGTTGTAGCCAAACACATCAAAGCCAAAGTCGCCATGTGGACGCATGACTGGAAAGAAGCCATCAAACAATGTGAAGATATATTTGCAACCGGCAAATACGAATTAAAAGCACAACCCAAAGATGTATTTGAAGGAGCTAACCTGAATCACTCCGAAACAATATACGCCTACCAGTTCAAAAATGATATTGGCGGAGGAGGTGCTGCATCCGACGGTAAATTCGTAGGACATCGTCTGGGTATCATCACCGTTGCCCAATACCGCCTGATTATGGGTTATGAAGACTTAGCCTTGGGCGGATATGGCTGGGGACGTTTGATGCCGAACAACTATCTGTTCAGCCTTTACACAGATAAGGTGAAAGATAAACGCTATCAACAATTTTTCCGTCACTATTTTACTTATGAAATGACTGATAAACTCCCTGCCGGAAAAGCTCTGGGCGACACAATATTCCCGACCAATGCATCTCAATACTGGGAAAACTTCCATCCGCAATGCACCAAATTTGTTGACAAATGGACGGCTTTAACGCCCAGTCAGACCAACAGTTTCAAAGACGTTATCCTCTATCGTCTGGCCGAAACATATCTCATTGCCGCCGAAGCTTATATGAACGACGGCAATCAGACAAAAGCCCGCGAATATTACAACAAAACATGGACACGCGCAGGAAACGACCCCGAAACAAGAGACATCACCCTGCAAATGATCATGGATGAAAATGCCCGCGAACTATGTATGGAAGGACACCGTTTCGCATTCCTGAAACGAATCGGCAAACTGGCCGATCAGGTCAGAAATTACGGTGGAGAATTTACAACCAACGCCGCTGCTGCCGGTCGCAACAAAGGAGTAAACGTTCCCACATCATACTATAAATCGTATGCTGCCCCTGCCGCCGCCGCCAACCGTCGCTATTATTTCAAAGACGGATACGAAAACTGGCCGATTCCACAAGCTGAAATCGATCAGATGGGAGCGGAGAATTTCCCGCAACATGATGTTTATAAATAAATGGTGAAGGGGTCGCTTCGCTCCTGTGAACTCACTTCGTTCGTTGTGAAGGTTTCACTGTAAACGAAGTGAATTTCACAGGAGCGAAGCGACTTTCACCTTTCACAAATAAATTCTATGCACATGAAAAAAATACTACTCCTGTTATTCATCCTGACAACCACTATTGTCAACGCAGAAGACATTATCCTGACTCCAACGGATGACGCATTGGTACAGCGCCTGCAAACCGTACCATTTACGGGGACTACACAAAATTTACTCGTCAGAAGAGGTACGGAAGAACCTTTATACAACCGCTATGCCGTTTTCAAATTCGATATATCCTCCCTTCCTGCAACTATAAGCGGAGATGTACTGTTCCGGTTTTATTTCAAAGAAGAACGTTCAGGCAGTAATCTGGTATATTAT
Source organism: Bacteroidales bacterium (assembly GCA_031553435.1). GTDB lineage: Bacteria > Bacteroidota > Bacteroidia > Bacteroidales > Azobacteroidaceae > JAVBLQ01. The sequence goes on from JAVBLQ010000033.1 coordinate 52,463, forward strand.
GATATTGTCCGGCAACTCATAGCGGCCGAATTACCGGGATGGAACTGGACGGAGGCAACACTCACTCCATATACCGTTCCCACTCCGACATCAACACACAACAATCAATTTACGGCATACATACAAACGTTGGAAAATGCACGGAAAGACATTGTATCCGTCAGCCGGTCCACCATCACTACAGGTGTTTACTGGGAATGGGATCTTACCGATTTTGTTAAAGACAAAAAAGAAAAAGGAGAGTCGACCTTTACCCTTTTGATTTATGAATCAAAAAACACAGGAGGCCAGGGCTCCAGCGATATGTATTTTCTTTCCAAAGAAAGCGCTGCAAATAAACCTCACATGGTTGCGACATCGGTTTCTACCAACGCTCGGCTTGCTTCTGTTTCTATCGACAAAGAAGGGACAGGTAATTTCGTAACTCTTTCTGATTTTGATGAATATAAAACAAATTATACTTATCAATTACCGGCAACAGCAACAGAAACCCCTGTTATCAATGCTGTTCCGAAGAAAGCAGGCGCTTCTATGCAAATACAACAGGCGCAAGGCATTGAAGGTGAAGTAGAAGAACGTTCGGCAACAATCACCGTAACAGCACTCGACGGAATCACTCAACAAACTTATACCATCACTTTCGAAAAACAGGAAAGTGGGGGAGGAGGCGCCACCACCGTGGAACTCAAATTATGGAAATCGGCCACAGCCAAATATACAAGGAACGCACAAATCGTTTCGTTAATGCCCAACTTTGAGAAAGACGAAAACGCCATAGATGTCGAAAACTGGTATGGTAGCAATCACAGGTTAAGAACAGACTCTACCGGATTTTTCCATGTCAAAAAAATAGACGGACGCTGGTGGCTGATCGATCCCGACGGTTATGCCGGAATCAATAAAGCGGTGACCACCATCAATACACCTGCCAATAAAGCAGATTGGGCTTATGACTTATTGAAAAACTTAGGATACAATGGCGCCGGTAACTTCATCACTCCTGAAAATCTGCCGGTCACCCAATACAACAACAAATCATTTGAGCCATTCTCTTATACCCGCCGGGGGTTAAGTGATAAAGGCAGTGGCGGAGGGTTCTTCCAGCGATTCAACAATCCATTTCCCGCCGGAAAAACACAGGCAAATTATATCACCATCATGGGGCCGGAATTCGAAACATTCTGTGACAACCATGCCAAAAACTTTTATGCACCTTCAGCCAATGAACGGAATTTGATGGGTGTTTTTTCAGACAACGAAATCGGATTCAACCAGGATCAATTACAATTGTTCCTGCGCGACCTCCCCGAAACAGATCCGAACTATATTTTTGCTTTGAATTTCATTACAGCAAAAGGCATTTCCTTGAGCACTGTTGTCAATAATTACACTTCGGTTTCCAATGCCGTTAAAGAAGAATTTGCCGGACTTATAGCCGAACAGTATTATAGCAAAGTATCTGTTGCCATCAGAAAATACATGCCGAATCATCTCTATCTGGGAAGCCGTTTGCATGGCCGTCCGCGTGGTATCAGACAAGTAGTGGAAGCTGCAGCACATTATTGTGATGTCATTTCGGTCAATTTCTATGATTATCCTACACCCAACGACGAAATCACCCATCCTAAAAAATGGAAAGAATGGACACTCGACAAACCTTGTCTGATTACCGAATTCTATGCCAAAGGTCTTGAACCCAGCAATATCGATATGCAGGACGGAGCCGGATATATGGTTCGGACACAAAACGATCGCGGCGTATTCTACCAAAATACCTGTCTGGAAATACTTCAATCCAAATACTTCATCGGTTGGCAATATTTCCGCTGGATCGATGACGGGACTTCCAACAAAGGCATCGTGTCGGTCAATTACGAACCCTGGACAGAAATGGGTAACTACATGCAGGAACTGAACACTCAGGTATATAACCTGATAGACTTCATGGATAACAGAACTTATGATCCGGTCAAAACAACAACAGTAACATTGAATCCTGTCGCCGATTCTTACTTTAATACGCCTTCCGAAGCATTCCTGAAATTCTCATTAGGCAATTACAAAGATTCGCTTCAATACCTGGAAGATGCCTTTGTCCGTCTTTATGATGCTTCGGGAAATTATACCCAACACGAACTTACAATCTTTGGAGTAAACGATAACAACTGGGATGAGGCAACACTCACGCCCGAAACGGCAACTACAGAAATGCGTAGCGCTTTCGGAAAATTAAAAGCTAAAAAAGCCAGCATCTCAGCCGCCAAAGATTATGTGGATTTGAACGTCCGCAACTGGTTGTTGAAAGGTGTCGATAAGCCCGAAAATGTGACTTTCAGGGTTACAGACAACACAAACGCCTCCTGGTATTCCAGAGAAAGCGATGTTAAAAAACCGGAACTGATCCTCAATTTCAGGGAACAAACTCCGACAGGAATCGCCAACCAAGAAATAAGCCGAACTCATGTTTATCAAAAAGGCGACAGATTGTATTTCAACGGAATACAAGATATGACACAATGCAATATTTACACTACATCAGGAATATGTGTGCAGAAAAATAGGATCACATCTGACGGCAGTGTCGGTATTTCACTTCCGGCTGGGGTTTATATCATCCAATTATGGAATAAGAATCAAGTGAGTAACCATAAAATAATTGTTCAATAAATTAAAATTAAAAAGTTATGAAAAAAAATCTACTGTTAACAACGATTTGTGCATTTGCATTATGCACAGGATCTTTATTTGCACAAGAACGTCAAACAATCGCATCTTGGGATTTTGATAGTTTTGATGGTGCTCCGGGTACAGCAACTTACTCTTATTGGGGTACAGACGAAGTCGGAGGAACCACAAGACCTTGGGCTTTAAACGAATACCAAAGTAAGAAAAATGCTACGTTCGGAGCTGTATATGAAGGTGTAAGAGATGGAGAAAATATCTTAGCCAACATATCACACACATTAGTTACTACAACTTCATTCGGAAGCTACTGTCTGAATGCTTCCGGTGCCTGGCACAGAAATGATGAATTAGGACAAAGTACCCGATATTGGCTGATGGATAATATCACCACTACAGGAATAAAAGACCTGATCATTACTTTATACATGGCGGGTGTCGGTTCTCAAGGCCCGACTCAATTCAAATTCGGATACAAAATAGGTAATGGCAATTGGGTGGACGGAGACTTTAAGACAATCCGTTCTAATGCCGCTGCCGGAGCTCCGCTTGCAGTCGGTGACCTATGGACAGAAACAGTTCCTGTAGCATGTAACAATCAGGCAAAAGTTTCTTTCAGATGGGTAGTAGGAGAGAATATGTTGAATGGTTCTCCATTAGTTTCAGGAAGCGCTGTCCGTGTAGACAAAATTTTAGTTACCGGTATTGCTACAGCCACATCCATCTCAAACGCAAAAGCAGAACAATCAGTTTACGCCTCCGGCAACAAACTATTCAGCGATGTCGATGCCAACATCACAGTATTTAACTCTGTAGGAGCAAGTGTTTACAACGGAGCCATTCTGAAAGGCGAATCCGTTGAATTACCAACAGGAATCTATGTTGTAAAAGCCGTATCGAATAACAATACAGAATCTGTTAAAGTTGTAATCAGATAGAACACTGAACACACGGATTACACGGAGAGTCACAGAAATATAATATTCCGCGAAACTCCGTGTACTCCGCGTATTCCGCGTTCTATTCAAATACAAAAATCATGAAATTGACATACCACATACACATCCTTCTTCTATTTATCTTCTTATGGATAAATAAAAATACGCTCGTGGCAGGAGATATAAACCTGGCCCTGCATAAGCCTGTAACCGCTTCATCACAAGACGATAACGGGCCGGCCTCCAATGTCACCGACGGACGGATTTCACGCAATCATGCATGGATCACAAGAACTTCCGCCCGCCCGCCGCATATGCTGGATGTCAACTTGCAAAAATATTGCGAAATCAATCGCATCATAATATACACTGGTATCCCCACTACAGAAAAGAAAAAAAACGAAACCGGACAAGCTGCCGGATTCTGGTCGGTCAAAAACCTGAAACTGCAATACTGGGACGATGCCAACTGGACAGACCTTCCACAAACCGAGATCAATGAAAACAGACTGGATACCATTGTATTTAACTTCAAACCCTCATTAACTACATTCCGGATCCGCTTGATTTCTCTGGACGGAGAACCCATCCGGATCAATGAAATAGAAATTTACGGAACGGAAAAGAAAAACATGCCTTCTCCCGAAGCCTCCGAAGTAAAAAACATTCCTGCCGGAAAACAAACAGGCAACGATATAAACATTTACATTAACAATGAAGTGATCGGTAAGTCAATGAAATACGTGGCTTACAATCAAGGTTACTACATGCCGGGAAGTAATGCATCCGACTGGCTCGATTATTCAAACGCAAACAGCCTTCGCGTTTGGACATCATTGAGAGAGTACATTCCCGAATCATTCGTCATGGTCGATAAAAAGCTCAATACCTTATCCCAGTTTGAAACTTACAAACAGGAGTTACGCAACAATCCTGAAAACAACCGCTTCATCGATTGGAAAACAATCAATGAAAACGCTGAAAAAGAAATGACATCCACCAACTCCATGATATTAAAATATACATTGGAAGAAACCAAACGGATGAAAATCGACGTAGTCTTGCAAATCAACGACCGCAATTTTACCAACGAATGGTCGAACAAATGGCAGCAATGGCAACGTTTCTATGCACTGGCCTTCTATGCCGCCAAAACAGGAGATGTGAACATGTTTGCCATGCAAAACGAACCCAATCACCGTCATTCCGGCCCGATGACCATAGATAATTACATCACCGGACTGCAAATCGTTTCGGATGCCGTACACTGCGCCGTTGACGATGTGAACAGAATTTACGGAAAAAATCTGCAGGCCAAAGTAGTTTCACCCGTCACGGCAGGAGCCAATGCCAACTGGTGGTCGGAAATCATGAAAAATATCCGCACCAATTATAAAGGAACTCCCGGAGAAAGAGATCTATTGGATATCTTTTCTACTCACGCCTACAATCTTCCGGCTATGGGGTATAGTACCAAAGTAAACGAAATAAGGGAATTACTCAAGGAAAATCATCCCTTGAAAACAGCTCCTCCTATTGTTTTTACAGAAACAGGCCGCTGGATGAATGCCTATTTGATCGATAAATACGAAACAATGGATTCACCTTCCTTATTCACCGAATGGGCCGGAGAATACACCAATAATACATTGAACGGTTGCTACGGAATGTGGGCCTTCAAATTCGCCAATACAACAAGCGGAACCTACCCGCGGGGAATCAAATCAGGACACCACTTTACCTGGCAGGGAAAAAGAATCGTGGAAGACGCATACACAAACGTAGCCAAAGGAAAAACCGTTTGGGATAAAACTTCCTCACAACCGGTAAAAGCAAATCAGGTCTGCGACGGAGATAAAAGCGACGAATCTGCATGGTTCTCTCCGGCCACTACAGATGATAAATATCTTGAAATAGACCTGGACAACCCATATTCGTTGGGAGGCGCCGTAGTATACACAGGTTCTTCGGCAGGCGTTTATACCGGTCCGGACCGCGTCAAGAAATTCAAACTGCAATACTGGACAGGAAGCGACTGGCAAGACATCAAAGAAACAATAGAACAAAACGCCAGATACGCTCAATCATTCTATATTTTCGACTCTCCGGTCAAAACTTCCAAAGTTCGCTTTGTATCGACCGACGACGGTATTATCAAAGTACGGGAAATTAAACTTTTCGAAGCCTCGTCCATGCAAAATATCAAGCCATCATACGATATAAGCGGCATACAACGCACCGGAGAAGTAGTCCGCCTGTTCGCCAAAGGATTCAAAGAAGAAAGACCCATCTTTAATACGACCAAATCTGAGGCAGACAACGATCTGGATGCCTTAACTTCCTTTGATCCGCAAGCCAATGTTTATTATATGTGGCTGGTGCAACGTAAACCCATCTCAAACAAATTAACGATAGATTTCAGTAAGCTGAATCTTCCCGAAAATGCAAGAATCATTGCCGAAGAAGTCAGCAACAACCATTACGGAGATGTTATCTGGGTGAAAGCAGTCGACAATAATCAGACTTTGACAATGGATCTGCCGGCACAAAGTGTTGTACTGCTGACAATCCCTGTAGCCGGTAATGAAAACTATAAAAAGCTGACTTGCGATGCCGATGCTACCATCAAAGGAGGAAAAAATAGTCGAACAAATCAAGGAGCCGGAAAAGAACTTTTTGTAGAAATGAATGCATCACAAGCAGACAACAACCAGATCAGCTACATTCGTTTCGATCTGAAAGATATGGATAAAAACAAACTGAATGCAGCCATCTTATCCGTCTATGCAAAATCATCATCCGAATCTCCTTACCGCTTACACGTATATGCCGTTGAAGACGAAAACTGGAAAGAAAATAATATCACCTGGGAAAATGCACCCAATCTCGACAAAGGACAATGTATCATTTCCGGCGCCGGAAAAACAGCACGGATGGCTGGAGAATTAGTGGCGGAACAAACACCCGGCTATTGTTCGTTGGATGTAACAAAAATCCTTCGTAACACTAAAGGAAGATACATCTCTTTCGTTTTCATCCGTGAACTGAGACAATTAGGAGACGATACCGATAACGGGAAAAAGATGATTATTCATTCCCGCGAGTCAGCCAATCAACCACAGCTTATATGTTGGTAAAACTATATACGGTTGCGGAAAAATTTACGCCTGTCGTAAGAAAATTTACGCCTGTCGTAGCAAAATTTACGCCTGTCGTAAATTTTTCCACAAACGGATGAAAATTTACTTGCAATAATATTGAAATTGATATGAACATTTTTGAGGGCACCGTGTACCGTGTACCGTGCACCTTTGCACCTAAAAGATTCATATCGGCACTATATAAAACAACACAAACTAATTTTCAACCATGCTAAAAAATATATCCATCCCAATCAAACCATTACTGATTCTCCTGCTTATAGGACTCGGTAATACGGCATATGCTGAAAATCATGTGATTGAACTACCCAAATGTATCAGTTCGCACATGGTGCTTCAGCGCGAAACGCCTGTAAAGTTGTGGGGATGGGGAACGCCCGGAGATACGATTATCGTGGAATTAACCAGACAAGGCCAGATCTTCAAAGACTCCGTCAAAGTAGATGAAAACAAACGTTGGCTCATCAGGTTGCCAGCTCAACCGGTATGTAGTGAAGCCTGTAAGCTGAAATTCCATATCAAAGGCCATCCGGAAATCACACAGACACTGGATGATATACTGATTGGAGATGTTTGGTTCGCCGGAGGCCAGTCTAACATGGAGAAAAAAGTGAACTATATGCTCGAAACAGGACAATATACACAGGAAGCCGACAATTATCCGCAAATCCGTTCGTTCAGGGCGAGCTATTATCCGCAAACAAGCCCTCAGGAAAGAGTCAACAGCGCATCAGGTACCTGGTTTGTGTGCAACAGTACGGAAATTGCAGATAAAGTCTCTGCCGTAGCCTATGTTTATGCCCGTAGTTTATATGAAAATCTCAATATTCCGATAGGCATCATGCAATCATACCGGGGAGGAACGGAAATCGAGACATGGATGAGCCCCGGGATATTCAATGATCCCGAATTATGTAAAATAGCGGGACGCAAAGCATATATAACTCCGGGAACCGCATCCCAGGATCATTCCCTTCATTTTAACGGACAAATCAATCCCCTGCTCAATTTCCCTATCAAAGGTTTTATTTTCTATCAGGGAGAAAGCAATATCAAACGGGCGCTGGAATATCGTTTCATGATGAGAAAACTGATTGAAGATTGGAGAAACCTCTGGGGAATGGGCGATTTGCCTTTTTATTATGTCCAATTGCCTAATATTTATGCAACTTCTTCATACGACGAATCCAACTGGCCGGACTGCCGCGAACAACAAGCATTGCTTTTGTCTGACTATGTGGCAAACCTTGGTATGGCCGTTACAATCGACACCAATGATGAAGCGCTTAATCCGGACAACAACATCAATATCCATCCGCATAATAAAAAACCGGTGGGAGAAAGACTTGCCCGTATTGCATTGAAAAACACATACCATTTCGATATCCTTGCCGAAGGACCTGCCGTGAACCGTTATGAATTTTCCGGCAATTCCGTTTATCTGTATTTCAAAAATTATGGCGACGGATTAAAAATAAAAGCAGGAGAAAGCTCCCTCAAAGGTTTTATCATCAGCGGAAGCGATAAAAAATTCTATACGGCAACCGCAACAATACATGATGACAGTACTGTCGTGGTCAGTAGCAGTTCCGTTTCCAGTCCGGTAGCCGTACGCTATGACTGGGCAAGGAATCCCATAGGTAATTTGTATAATTCCATTGATATACCGGCAACACCGTTCAGAACAGATATCTGGAAATCGAAGTTTACCTATACATCTTTCCAGTCTTCCTGTACTTCAAAAAGTAGTGATGCGGATTTAATGATGATTAAAGTAAACGGGGTAACACTTCCTGACTTCGATCCTCAAAAGCTAACTTACAACTATATCCCTGAAAATCAGAATTATCAGGACGTAAGTGCTGTAACCAACAATCCTTTCGCCTCAATCGTCAAAGTAGAAACAGAAAACAAAGTGACACTGAAAGTAACAGCCGAAAATGGTTCCGTTCAATCATACGAAATCAACTTCAAAAGTCCGACATCTATACCGGAAAACACAATCCAATTATTTCATGTTTTTCAGGAAAACAAAAAGATAATCATACAAAACAACTCAGGCAAACAACATCAGATCAAAATATATAATCACAACGGACAGCATATTATCTCTGATAAAATAAAAGAAAATGAGCAGAAGACTTATACTTTGCCACTTGGTGTTTATATTATCGATTGGATAAATAGCGGGCAAAGCAATAGCATGAAATTTATTTTGAAGTGAAATCGGTATGAACACTTTTGGGTGCAAAGGTGCACGGTGCAGGGTGCACGAATTGCTTACGCCTGATAGTGCACTACATCTGATAAACCGACCGTGCACCGTGCACCGTGTACCGTGCACCCAAAAACATTCAATTAGGTTACAATTTGAAACAATACAAATAACAATCTCAATAATGAAAAAAAACAAAACAATTTTCAGAAGCCTTTTATTATGCATCTTTATTTTTTCTACTTCGACAGCATTCCCTGTTTCGAAGCAAATGAAAAAAGTAGTGGATGACGCTTTGGATTTCTCTTTAAAACAATCCATGCAGATGTACGAAACAATGGAAAATCAAAAAGATATTTTGCCTCGTACAGCCAAAGACGGAGAACTCATAACTTGTAATCCCCACTGGTGGACAAGCGGTTTCTATCCCGGAACACTATGGTATTTGTATGAATACAGCAACAATCCCGCAGTTCTGAAAGCCGCAGAAGACATGACTTCCCGTCTGGAAGAAGAAAAATATACGACCGATAACCATGATGTAGGTTTCATTATCAATTGCAGCTATGGCAACGGTTACCGTTTAACAAAAAACGAAACATATCGCGAAGTAATTAACACTGCCGCACAATCTTTAGCCACCCGATTTCATCCGGTTACAGGTTGTACCCGTTCATGGAACAGCAAAAAATGGCAATTTACCGTTATCATCGACAATATGATGAACCTGGAACTACTCACTGTTTCATCCTTTTTGTCAGGAGATAACAAATATTACGATATGGCTAAATCTCATGCCGATAAAACATTGAAGTGTCATTTTCGTCCCGATGGAAGTTCTTACCATGTAGTAAGTTACGATACGATTACGGGAAAAGTACTGAATCAGGTAACACACCAGGGTATAAGTGATGATTCATCCTGGTCGCGCGGACAAGCCTGGGGACTATACGGATACACCATGATGTACCGGCAAACAGGCAAAAAAGAATACCTGGATCATGCCGTCAAAATCGGTCAATACATCATGAATCATCCGCGCTTGCCGAAAGACAAGATTCCATATTGGGATTTCGATGCACCGGATATTCCCAAAGCCGACAGAGATGCATCTGCCGGAGCGATCATGGCTGCTGCTTATGTTGAACTGAGTACTTATGTGGATGGAATATTAGCCGCAGACTTCCTTTCATTAGCCGAACAACAAATCAAATCACTGGCATCTACAGCCTATCGTGCAAAAAACATAGGTGATAACAACAACTTTATTATTCGACATTGCACCGGATTTATGGCCAAACAATATGAAATTGATGCTCCTTTAACTTATGCCGATTACTATTTTGTAGAGGCCTTGATCAGATATAAAAATCTGTTGGAAAGACGTCCGGTAGTAGATGTTGTTACCACTCTTTCCGAGAATGCCGGCCGCTCTTTCTGGCTCAGTTCTATGCTCAGGATTGTTGATCCTGTATTAACCAATCTGGCAAACAATACTTTAAGAAAAAATATGCCGGTCGAATCGAGCGCCGAAGACTTGAATAAACGCAAAGAATGTACCCATCTCGAAGCCTTCGGTCGTACATTAACCGGAATAGCACCCTGGCTCTCCTTAGGAGCAGACAATACAATTGAAGGAAAAGCAAGAGAAAAATATATCTTACTAACACTTCAAAGCCTGAAAAATAGCGTGGATCCGCAATCCCCCGATAAACTGAATTTCAATGTCGGACGGCAACCCCTGGTAGATGCCGCTTTCCTTGCCCACGGCCTGTTAAGAGCCAAAGATCAGCTATGGCCAAAGTTGGATAAAGTTACTCAACAACGCTTGATAGATGCTTTGAAATCTTCACGCGTCATCAAACCCTCGGAAAGCAACTGGTTGTTTTTCTCGGCAATGGTAGAAGTCGCCTTGAAAGAATATGCCGGAGAATGGAATCTCGACATAATCAATTATGCTTTGCAAAAACATAAAGAATGGTACAAAGGCGATGCCTGGTATGGCGACGGACCCGAATTTCACCTCGATTATTACAACAGCTTCGTCATTCAACCCATGATGGTACAGATATTGGAAATCATGAAAAAATACAAAGCTCCCGGATATGAGTTTTATGACGTGGAACTCCCCAGATATCAACGCTATGCAGAACAACAGGAACGAATGATCTCTCCCGAAGGAGCCTATCCCGTAGTTGGTCGTTCACTGGCTTACCGCTTCGGAGCCTTCCAGGCATTAGCGGATGTGGCTTACAGACAAATACTTCCGGAAAAAGTAAGTCCTGCTCAGGCGAGAGGAGCATTGACCTCCATCATCAAAAGACAAATACAGGCTCCCGGCACATTCAATGAAAAAGGTTGGCTCAAAGTAGGTTTCTGTGGCGATCAGATAGGTATTGGCGAAGGCTATATCTCGACAGGAAGCCTGTATTTATGCTCCGGAGTTTTTCTCCCGCTTGGATTACCGGAAAATAATTCCTTCTGGAACAGTCCCGCTCAGGATTGGACTTCCAAAAAAGCTTATTCGGGACAACCGATGACGCTGGATAAAGCATACAAAAATTAACCAAAAATATTCATGAAACACACTTTTTTTATAATCCTATTCATAGCTTTTCTCCCCATTCACAGCCAGTCCCAAAAAGATGCAACCTATTGCAATCCGCTGGACCTGGATTATGGTTGGAGTATTTTCCAGAAAACCATGTCGCGTTCTTCCGCCGACCCGGTAGTTGTTCTTTTCAAAGGGAAATACTATCTTTTTTCAACGAATGATATAGGAGGATACAGAGTCTCCGATGACTTAATCCATTGGAGAAACATTTTTTTCAATAAAGAGATTCATTCTGCAGCCTTGAACCAAGGATTTTATGTAGCTCCCGGAGTTGCTGCCGATGATAAATATATGTACTTCGTCAAACTGAATCGCAACCGGGAAGAAAAAACGGTAAAAATAATACGAAGTTCAGACCCTGAAAGTGGAATCTGGGAAGTAGCGTCCGATATCAGGAGAGTTTCGGATCCGACAATCTTCATCGATAAAGGACGCTATTTTATTTATTACGGACTCGGAGCCGAGCAGTCCATCAAAGTATTTGAACTCGATCCCGTAACTCTTCAGGAAATACCAGGATCAGAAAGATTGTTGCTGGATTATATCACTGATGTCAACAATCATCAAAGTGGCTACCACATGGGACGCCGCGAAATATGGGATGAAATCGATACCCGCGCATGGAAAGGGAAATTCAAACGTTTGCCCAGTATCGAGGGCGCCTGGATTATCAATCACAACGACCGGTATTACCTTCAGTTCGCTACCAATGGAACCCTTTCCATCTGGTATTGTGATGCTGTAATGGAAAGCAATGAACCGGACAGAGATTTTACCGAAATGCCATATAATCCCCTGTCTCTCAAAGCCGGAGGCTTTATCGGCGGGGCAGGACACAGTTCCGTTTTCAAAGACAAATATGATAATTGGTGGCAAATCACAACTATGTGGGTGGGCAATCGTGAACCTTTTGAACGCCGTTTAGCTTTATTCCCCGTAACTTTCGATGAGAAAGGAAGAATGAAAGCCCACACACTTTTTGGCGATTATCCCATGATCATTCCCCAACGGAAATTTGATCCCGAGAAAGAAGGCTTTCATGCCGGATGGTGGAACCTGTCGACCAATAAAAAGTGCAAATCTTCATCCAGTCTCAAAGATCATCTTCCGGAACTCGCTTCCGATGAAAATGTACGTACCTGGTGGAGTGCGCAAACCGGGAATCCCGGCGAGTGGTTCGAAATGGATCTGGGGAGCTCGAAAAACATTGCAGCCCTGCAAATGAATTTTGCAGAACAAGACGTCGATACAACCAAACTTGCATCGGATGATTATACGGCATACA
>JAVBLQ010000064.1:0-39882 GCA_031553435.1 Bacteroidales bacterium
TATTGTGTTCCATTTCGTTTTATTTTTTGAAATGGATTACAAGAAGAAGGAGCGAAGGATGGTAGCGGCGACAATCAGGAAGATGCACGCCCCGAACCACGAGGCGGCAGTTTTAGAGGTATCGGGGTCGCCCGAACTGAACTTATGATACACTTTGAGTCCGCCTATCAAACCGACCACAGCGCCGATGGCGTAGATAAGTTTTGTGCCCGGATCGAAGTAGGATGTTACCATGTTGGTAGCTTCGGTAATCCCTCCGACACCGTTACCCTGTGCAAAAGCGGATGATACGGCAGCCAAGATAAAGGCCGCCGACATAAGAATTTTTTTCTTTGTCATACGAATTTTTTGATAAATGGTACAGGGGGTGGAATAGTCCCCTGTACCGGATGAATAATTGTTTAACTTGATCTTTTAGTGGTTGTCAGCGCATAGCTAACCGTAATCCCTTTCTTTCATTTTCTTTGTTCTTTTACTTTGTTACACATTCTTACGCAAAGCTGCGTACATTAAAATCTTTCGGTGCTTTTACCGCTCCTTCGTCCGTTTCTGCCGCTTCCCGTTTCTTACGGTGGAAAGCGGAGAAGTAATCATCCATCAGTGCGGACACTATTTTCTTTTTGGGTTCATCGTTTACGAACTGCCCGAATATTTCGGTCTTCCGTATCTCGACCAGTACCCGCCCGGCTTCTTCTTTCTGCACGGCTGATGCATCTTCATTATTTTCTACTGTCCGCACCATACCTGCCAGATCGTCAAAGCCAAGTCCGAGAGCCATTGAAACCCCGGTAACCCCTTCGGTATCTTCGTCCTCTGTTTCTTCTTCGTCTAAATCGTCATTTTCATATTCCGGCTCTAATTCGGGGGCTGTGTTCTCAATCTCTAAATTGATCTCATTTGAATTTTCTCCCGTAATATTTTCTTCCAACAAGACGGTTTCCGATTCAACCAAAGGGGGTGTTACCGGAGCCTCTTTTTTGTTTTCGCCAGCAAATATAGGATCATTTTCAATCTGTTTTTCGTTGTCAATCAGCGTGGTAGCTTCTGTCCGGGATTGTCTGAGGTCAAATTTGCTTTTGCCGATGATATCCTCCTTTGCCGTGGAGCGGAACGGATTGAACGCGGACTTTTTCGCCGCGTTCTGTTTGCGTTTTACCCTCCGTTCCTGTAACAGGTAAAGGAGAATGAACAAGCCGTAAAGCGCAATCGCTGAAATAATATATCGTTCCATAATGTCTTAAAATATATCTTCGGGTCTGCGCTTACGGTACAGTTCCGAAATGTCGTCCTGATACGTATTAAAATGATGTTCCAGTACATTGTCTATGTAGCTGAACAGTGATAGTTCGTTAAACCCGATGTTCTGCACAATCCGCATGATCCGGTCGTGAAACTCCTTGCGGATATAGACCGCTTTCCCGCTGCGGGTGGTAGTGGGTGCGGTTCGGATAAATAGCGTTTCATAATCCTCTGCTTCGGTCTGTGCTTTGCTTCGCCGCCGCTTGCCCGCCTCGCGGGTTACTTCTTTTTCTTTCACCGTTTCGGATTCTACCACCGGTGGTATCGTTTCCTCCTGTGGTATTTCCGGTACGGTTTCCGATTCAGGCGAAGAAGCCGATGCGGACGGGTCGTAAGGCTTCAGGTCTTTTTCCCGGTTCCCCGGTTTTGCCTGATTGATTACAAAGTCGGCATCCAAGCCAGTTGTATCTACTCGTTTTGCCATAACCGCATTACTTTAGGATTCCCAGTAACTCATCCGTCAGTTCTTCGATGTTACTGCCTTTAATCAGGCTCTTATCCACAGGAAAAAGGGTCGAACGGAACAACGGTCGGCGGCTTTCCGATTGCTCGCGGCGGAAACGCAGGCTGTTCGGGATAAAGGTTTTCAGGGTAGTAAATTCCAGTTCCTTAATTACTCCCTCGTAAACTTCGTAGAGGTCGGATTTTTCCCTGCCATCGACCATGTTCCAAAGCATATACATGGCTTTGATATTGGATTTTCCCGTGTTCATTATATTATCCCTTACGGAGATCATATAGTTCAGGGTACTTTCCATGACCACACGGTCGGCGGCGATGGGGGCAATGATATAATCCATGTTGGCAAGGGCTATGACCAAATCCTTGTTGTTGAGCGTTCCGGGCAAATCGAAAAAGATATAATCCAAATCCTCTTTTTCGCATAGTTCGTCCGCATCGTTCAAAGCCTCCTGCGGGTTGCTTTCCACGATAGGGTAAAACTTTTTGCCTTCCAACCGGGTAATCTGTTCGTAAGCCATACCCTTATAAAATTCGTCCCCATCCACCATCTTGAAATCGCGCTCGCGCATTTCATGGATAGAGTGCTGCGGATAATCGCAGTCGATTACCGCTACATTTTTCCCTTTTACATAATGAAGATAGGAGGCTATCAACACGGTAAGGGTTGTTTTTCCAGCTCCGCCCTTTTGGGTCGAGAATGCCACATAAACAGGCTGTTTCATGTCTTTGAAATTTTAATTAAACAATCAGTTGATTTTATGTTATTGCAAGTGTGCTTATGCCTGTGTACCTGTTATCATGCTTATTCAATCAGATATTCATTCTTGCATGATTGAGCGTTTAAGCATTAAAACACTCATGCGTTTTTGCATGTAAGCATTTATACGTTTGCATTCATAATCATTTATGCAGGTCTGAATAATGTCATTTATAAATAGTCAAACACTGTTATCCGCACTTTCATTTTTGCTCTTAGTCATGTGCCTGTTTTTATACATATTCATGAGTAAACACGACACTGAAAAATCAAAGTTTCAACCATTCACTTATTCAAATCTTTGGCAAATAAACGTCTTCTTTTTTATTCCCGCATCATGTTTTCGAGGGGTGGTAGCTTCTGTCCGGATTTGTCTATACTTGTTGATATACAGAGTATTAATTAAGCTGATAACTTTGCAGCGTGAAACGTATGCGGGGTATTCGTACCTATTTTAAGTAAGTTCCGGTACTCATAAAATTGCCCGGTCGGGGGCAATCTTATATCCCGAAGATTCGGGATGGGAAGATGCCCCTTGCGGGCAAAACGTATTTGCATTTTGGCAAATAGCAAGATGTGTTGTTTGCAGCAAACTTCGTTTTTTGCAGCATCAACCTCTTGCTCTTCCAGAGGGGTTTTTCCTCTCCGAAGTCGGGAAAAAAGAAGCGGTACGAACCGTCCGCATCGTTCACATAACCACTAAAAGATTAAGTTATGAACGAAGAAAAAAGAGAACCCCGCAATCGGGGAAAAGGGGGTAGACCCCCGAAGAATGATCCGGCAAAGCATCGGCTGACGGTGAACCTGACGGACACCCGGTACGCCGCATTTCTTGCCTTATTCGAACAGTCAGGAGTAAATTCCTTGTCGCAGTTTATCTCCGCCCGCATCTTTGGCGATGAGTTCCGGGTCGTGAAAACGGATGCATCGGCTGTTGAATTTACTTCCAAATTGACCGCATTGCACAGCCAGTTCCGAAGCGTAGGCGTGAATTATAATCAAATTGTAAAGGAACTTCATTCCAATTTCGGGGAGAAAAAAGCGTTGGCGTTGCTCTATAAATTGGAAAAAGCTACCGTGGAACTGGCGGGAATCGGGCGCGAAGTGATGCAACTATGTGAGCAGTTTAAGGCGAAATACCTGTGAAAAATGGTAACGAAAATCTCTCACGGTAGTAACCTATACGGCGCACTTTCCTACAATCAGGAGAAAGTGGACGAGGGTTTAGGTAAGGTTTTGGCAACCCATTTGGTAATTGAACCCGCCGACGGAGCATTCAATGCCGCTTCCTGTATGCAGGATTTTGAGCGGTTTATGCCCTCGCATATCACTACTAAAAAACCTGTTATCCATATTTCGTTGAACCCGCATCCGGACGATAAACTGACCGATGAACAGCTTTCCGAGATAGGACAAAAGTATATGGAGCGGTTGGGATATGGTTTGCAACCTTACATGATTTTCAAACATGAGGACATCGACCGTCAGCACATCCATATCGTTTCTACCCGTGTCCGCCCGGACGGTACACTTATTCCCGACAGCTTCGAGAAAGACCGCAGCAACAAAATCCGGCGGGAACTGGAACAGGAGTATAACCTGATTCCTGCCAAAGGTCAGCAGCAGGGCGAAACGTGGCAGTTTGCTCCGATAGACGTTAGCCAGGGGAACTTAAAAAAACAAGTGGCAAACGTCATAAAACCGCTTTCCAAGATGTATCGTTTCCAAACGCTCGGAGAATATCGTGCCCTGCTCTCATTATATAATGTAGGCGTGGAGGAAATCAAAGGGGAGAACAAGGGCAAGCCTTACCGGGGATTAGTATACTCCGCACTCGATAGCGAGGGCAATCGTGTCGGCAAGCCTTTGAAATCTTCCCTGTTCGGAAAGGTACACAGTATAGATGGATTGGAAAGGTTGTTCGACAAGTCGAAAGAATCAATTAAAACGGAGGGCATAGCCAAACAAACCCGTGCTGCTGTTTCTGCATCCCTCGAAAGCACCCGTACAGAAAGCGAGTTCCGGGCGGCTTTGCGGGAGAAAGGTATCGACCTTGTTCTAAGGCGCAACGATGAGGGGCGCATCTATGGTGCTACATTTATCGACCACCACCAGCGGGCTGTTTTGAACGGTTCACGTTTGGGTAAGGAGTTTTCGGCTAATGTCCTGAACGAACGTTTTGCAGATAGTTCGCCCCGCGAGGATCTGCAAACCCGGGAGCCGAAAACGTCTGATTATTTACGCCCCAATAATCAAGCTGTTGCCGATAAGCAGGCGCAACCGCAATCCGGTCATTCTACGGTGGATGATGCAGCGGGTAGCCTGTTCTCTGTCCTTACTCCCGAAACCGGAGGACAGGACAATAAGCAGCCGACCATAAAGCGCAAGAAAAAGAAGAAGCACAGGTATGGACGGCAGCTATAAAATTTGAAACAATAACAATTTAATTTTTACGATTATGCAAAATGAAGATGATTTGAGGGGCTTGGCTAAAGTAATGGACTTTATGCGTTCGCTCTCTATTTTATTTGTAGTGATAAATGTGTATTGGTTCTGTTACGAGGCAATACACGAGTGGGGAATCAACGTCGGGATTGTCGATAAAATCCTGATGAATTTTAACCGCACCGCCGGATTATTTACCTCGATCCTGTGGACGAAAATCTTTGCCGTTGTTTTCCTTGCCCTTTCCTGTTTGGGAACAAAAGGCGTGAAGGAGGAAAAGATTACATGGAATAAAATCTATGTATTCCTCGGCATCGGTTTTGTCATGTTCTTCCTGAACTGGTGGATGCTGGCATTGCCGCTGCCTCCGGTAGCCAATGCAGGATTTTACATCTTTACCATGACGGTCGGCTATATCCTGCTCCTGATGGCGGGAACATGGATGTCGCGCTTACTTAAAAACAATATGATGGATGATGTTTTCAACACAGAAAACGAATCGTTTATGCAGGAAACTAAGTTGATGGTAAACGATTATTCGGTAAACCTGCCTACGAAATTCTGGTATAAAAAGAAGCAATGGAAAGGATGGATCAACGTTGTGAATCCGTTCCGTGCGGCGATTGTACTCGGTACGCCGGGTTCGGGTAAATCTTATGCTGTAGTTAATCAGTTCATAAAACAGCAAATTGAGAAAGGATTTACCGGTTACATTTATGATTTCAAGTTCCCGGATTTATCGACTATCGCATATAACCATCTGTTAAACAACCGTGAAGGTTACGAGAAAGTACCGACTTTCTATGTTATTAATTTCGATGATCCTTCCCGTTCGCACCGTTGCAATCCGATTAACCCCTCATTCATGGATGATATTTCAGATGCTTACGAATCGGCATATACAATAATGCTCAATTTGAACCGGACGTGGGTGCAGAAGCAGGGTGATTTTTTTGTAGAATCGCCGATTATCCTTTTCGCCGCTATTATTTGGTATTTGCGTATCTACGAGGACGGAAAGTATTGTACTTTCCCGCATGCCATAGAATTTTTGAACAAAAGTTATGAGGATATTTTCCCGATTCTGACCTCTTATCCCGACCTCGAAAACTACCTTTCTCCCTTTATGGATGCATGGAAATCTGGTGCTGCGGATCAGTTGCAGGGGCAGATTGCGAGTGCGAAAATTCCGCTCTCCCGTATGATTAGTCCACAATTATATTGGGTAATGTCGGGCGATGAATTTACGCTGGATATTAATAACCCGGACGACCCTAAAATGTTGGTCGTAGGTAATAACCCCGATAGGCAGAATATATACGGGGCGGCTCTTGGCTTGTATAACTCGCGTATCGTCAAGCTCATTAACAAAAAGGGGCAACTCAAATCTTCGGTTATTATTGACGAGTTGCCGACAATCTATTTTAAGGGTTTAGACAACCTGATAGCCACTGCCCGAAGTAACAAGGTTGCCGTGTTGTTGGGCTTTCAGGACTTTTCGCAGCTAAATCGTTACCTGTCGAAAAAATATTCTTGCAACTTCCTGTTTTTCAGACAAAAAATCAAAATACTATGCCTTGCCGTGCAAGTGTAACATTTGTGACAATATAAGACGAAAAGCCACCTTACATTTGCACCAAAATAATAATAAAATATGAAACGGACAATCATAAAAATTGACGAACAACTCTGTAACGGTTGTGGTGCATGTGTCACCGGATGTCATGAAGGCGCATTGCAATTAATCAATGGAAAAGCTGTAATGGTCAGTGAACTGTATTGCGACGGATTGGGCGCTTGTATCGGCGAATGTCCGGTCGGTGCAATTGAACTCGAAGAACGGGAAGCTGAACCTTACAGTGAAGAAGCTGTTATGGAACGAATTTCCGCAAAAGGTGAAGCTGTTATTCTGGCACACCTGAATCATTTGAAAGAACATGGGGAAACTGAACTTTTGAATCAAGGTTTAGAGTACCTGGAAAAACACCATATAAAAGTGAATTTTCAACCCAAAGAAAAACCACTGGCTTGCGGTTGTCCGGGATCTATGATGAGGGAAATCAAAACGCCGGCCATCAATAGTTATGTAATGAATCCGGCTATTAATAACCCTCAGCCATCTGAATTGAGACAATTTCCGGTACAATTGCACTTGCTGAGCCCTCATGCTCCTTTTTTACAAGGAACTAATTTGTTATTAGCAGCAGATTGTACGGCATTTGCAAGCGGAGAATTTCACAGCCGTTTCCTGAAAGGGAAAATGTTGGCAATTGCTTGTCCGAAATTAGATAGTAATACACAATCTTATATAGATAAGTTAACAGAAATGATCGATGTGGCGCAAATCGACACACTGACGGTACTTGTCATGGAAGTCCCCTGTTGCGGAGGACTTGTGCGAATAGCCGAAATGGCGAGATCACAGGCCGAACGCAATATCCCTATCAAAGTCATAGTGCTTTCGGTAAAAGGTGAAGTGATCAGCGAAAAATGGATTTAAAAATAATTTAATTAATAATTATGGAAATGTTTTGTTATCAATGCCAGGAAGCAGCTCAGGGAAAAGGTTGCACATTAAAAGGCGTTTGCGGAAAAGAACCTCAAACCTCTGCATTAATGGACTTATTGTTATACATTGTTAGAGGAGAGGCAATTGTAAACAATGCGTTGCGAAAAAAGGGATTTGCCGATGTCAATGCAAGTCACCAGATACTGGATGCTATTTTTTCTACTATCACCAATGCCAATTTTGATGATAATGCCATCAAAGAACGTATTGAAAAGGCTCTTTTAACTAAAAACAGATTAGTTGAAACAGCTAAAAAACAAGGTATAACACTTCCTGAACAAGATGAAATCAATTTCTTTGTCAATCCTTCGGATTATGAGAAAAAAGCTTCGGAAGTAGGAGTACTGAGTGAAGCCAATGAAGACATCCGTTCATTGAAACAATTGATTATTTATGGAGTCAAAGGAGCGGCGGCCTACACAGATCATGCTTTGAACCTGGGATATGAAGACGATAGTATTTATGAAGTAATTGAAAATGCACTATCGGAAGTGAGCAGGAAAGACATTACAATTGATGAGCTTATTTCTCTTACAATGGGAACAGGTGAGTGTGGTGTAAAAGCCATGGCTTTACTTGATGAGGCTAATACATCTTCTTTTGGTAATCCCGAAATTACAAAAGTCAATATCGGTGTTGGTAAAAATCCGGGAATTCTGATCAGCGGACACGACCTGAAGGATATGGAAGAACTGTTGGAACAAACGGCAGGAACCGGAGTGGATGTTTATACACATAGCGAAATGTTGCCCGCCAATTATTATCCAGCATTCAAAAAATATTCGCATTTCATTGGTAACTATGGAAATGCCTGGTGGAAACAACGCGAAGAGTTCGAAAGTTTCAACGGAGTAATTTTGTTTACAACCAATTGTATTGTTCCGCCCTTGAAAACTTCTACTTATGCCGACCGGATTTATACAACCGGATCATCAGGACTGTCAGGAGCCAAACATATTCCTAACCGGAAAGATGGAAAACCCAAAGACTTTTCAATATTGATCGAACATGCAAAAAAATGCCAGCCTCCGAAAGAAATCGAAAAGGGAGAAATTATCGGAGGATTTGCACATAATCAGGTAATTGCCTTGGCTGACAAGGTGGTGGACGCGGTTAAATCAGGAGCCATCAAAAAGTTTGTTGTAATGGCCGGATGCGACGGACGCATGAAATCCCGTGAATATTATACTGATTTTGCATCGGCTTTACCAAAAGACAATGTCATTTTAACAGCCGGTTGTGCCAAGTATCGTTACAACAAGCTTCCTTTGGGAGATATCGGCGGTATTCCCCGCGTGTTGGATGCCGGACAATGCAATGATAGTTATTCATTGGTAATGATCGCATTAGCGCTTAAAGAAGCTTTCGGTTTAAAGGATGTAAATGATCTTCCGATTGTCTATAATATTGCCTGGTACGAGCAAAAGGCCGTGATTGTTTTATTGGCTTTACTTTCTCTGGGTGTAAAAAATATTCATCTGGGACCAACACTTCCTGCATTCTTATCTCCTAATGTCGTCAAAGTATTGGTGGAGAATTTTGGAATTGGAGGTATCAACTCTGTCAAAGAGGATATGATGAATTGGGGGTGTAATTAATTGTGCCAATGTGAATGGTAGATTGTAAGCACTATTCACTATTTCACGGTGAGCAAAGCGAATTTCACCATTCACATTGATATTGGTCACAATTTCAATAAATTACAAAACCACATTAACGATTTTGTTCGGCACTACGATCACTTTTTTCGGTGTTTTTCCTTCCAGCCATTTTTGAGAGCTTTCGTGCGTAAGCACTGTTTTTTCTACTTCATCGGCCGGTGCATCTACCGGAAATTCAAGTGTGAAGCGAGCTTTGCCATTGAAAGAAACTGTATAGTTCACATTGCTTTCTTTCAGGTATTCTTCATTGCAATCAGGGAATCCGGCATCGCAAACGGTTGTGGAGTTGCCTAATGCAACTTGCCATAATTCCTCTGCAATGTGCGGAGCAAAAGAAGCCAGTACAATAACCAGATCGCTCAGAATGGTTTTTTTGTTGCATTTCAAACTTCCCAATTCATTGACACAAATCATGAAAGCGGCAACAGAGGTATTGAATGAGAAATTTTCAATGTCATATGACACTTTTTTGATGAGTTTGTGCAACGATTTCAGCTCTTCGGGACTGGGTTTTTCATCGCTCAGAGAAAGCTCTTCTCCTTTGTAGAACAAGTTCCAGAGTTTACGTAAGAATCTGTGTACTCCATCAATACCGTTAGTATCCCAGGGTTTGGATTGCTCCAATGGACCAAGGAACATTTCGTATAAACGCAAGGTATCGGCTCCGTATTTTTCAACAATATCGTCGGGATTGACTACGTTGAACATAGATTTCGACATTTTCTCAACTGCCCAGCCACAAAGGTATTTTCCATCTTCCAGGATAAATTCGGCAGTTGCGAATTCGGGACGCCATTTTTTAAAAGCTTCCAGATCCAATTGGTCGTTGTGAACAATGTTAACATCCACATGAATTGCGGTTACATCGTATTTTTCTTTTAAGTTCAGGGAAACAAATGTATTTGTGTCTTTTATCCTATACACGAAATTGGATCTTCCCTGAATCATCCCCTGATTGATCAATTTCTTGAATGGTTCATCCTCACAAACAATTCCTAAGTCAAAAAGGAACTTATTCCAGAAACGGCTATAGATCAAGTGTCCGGTAGCATGTTCTGTTCCACCGATATACAAATCCACATTGCGCCAATATTCATTGACCTCTTTATTTACTAAACCGTTATTGTTATTTGGGTCTTCATAGCGAATGTAATAAGCTGAAGATCCTGCAAATCCAGGCATAGTGCACAGTTCCAGCGGATAACCTTTATATGTCCAGTTTTTTGCACGACCCAATGGAGGTTCGCCTTTTTCGGTCGGCAGGAATTTATCTACTTCCGGTAGTTGGATGGGCAAATCTTTTTCATCTACCGTATAAGGCATGCCGTCTTTGTAATAAATTGGGAAAGGTTCTCCCCAATAACGTTGACGACTAAAAATAGCATCGCGCAGACGATAATTAACTTTGACCTTTCCTAATTCATTATCTTCGATGTATTCTTTGGTTCTAGCAATTGCTTCTTTGACAGTCAATCCGTTCAAAAAGCCGGAATTTATCATAATTCCTTCTTTAGCATCGAAACTTTCTTCGGAAATATCGCACCCTTCGATCAATGGAATAATGGGCAGATTGAAATGTTTGGCGAAAGCATAGTCGCGACTGTCATGACCGGGAACAGCCATGATTGCTCCGGTTCCATATCCTGCCAGTACATAATCGGAAATCCAGATAGGGATTTCCGATCCGTTGAAAGGATTGATAGCATAAGAGCCTGTAAAGACTCCGGTTACGCGGCGATCGGAAATGCGTTCGCGTTCGGTGCGGCGTTTGACTTGATCGAGATAGGTGTTGACGGATTCTTGGTGTTCAGAAGTTACCAATTGTTTAACATATTCAGATTCAGGAGCAAGAACCATGAAGGTGACACCGAAGATGGTATCGGCTCTGGTGGTAAAAATTTCAAGTTGGATGTCAGAATCTTTCACCGAAAATTTCATTTCCGCTCCTTCACTTCTACCGATCCAATATTTTTGCGTTTCTTTCAGTGAATCTGTCCAGTCAATTTTGTCCAAACCATCCAACAGACGTTGCGCATAGGCTGATACACGCAAGCTCCATTGACGCATCAATTTTTGTTCAACCGGATGACCACCACGGACAGAAACACCTTCGCTGACTTCATCATTCGCCAGTACGGTCCCCAAAGCCGGACACCAGTTGACCATTGTATCTGCCAGGTAAGCAATACGATAGTTCAGCAGTATTTCCTGCTGCTCTTTTTCTGTTTTACTGTTCCATTCTTCTGCTGTGAAATGCAGTTCTTCACTACAAGCAATATTTAAGTCTTTTGTTCCCTGTTGTTTAAATACATCGATTAATTCTTCGATCGGACGGGCTTGTTGTTCATCATTGCAATAATAAGAATTGAACATTTTGACAAATGCCCATTGAGTCCAATGATAATATTCTGGCTCGCAGGTTTTTACTTCTCTATCCCAATCGAAGCAAAAGCCGATTTTGTCCAACTGTTCACGATAGCGGGCAATGTTTTGATCAGTTGTAATTGCCGGATGCTGACCGGTTTGAATTGCATATTGTTCGGCCGGCAATCCGTAAGCATCATAACCCATGGGATGCAATACATTGAAACCTTTCAGTCTTTTGTAACGGGAATAAATATCGGAAGCAATATAACCCAATGGATGTCCCACATGCAATCCTGCTCCTGAAGGATAAGGAAACATATCGAGGACATAATATTTCAGTTTATTTTTGTCTTCTGTTACCTTGTAAATTTTGTTTTGTTTCCAATATTCCTGCCATTTTTTTTCGATTTCATTAAAATTGTATTCCATGATTATGCTGTTTTTTATATTTTTAGTTTTAAGTTTGCAAAGTTAAACAATAAAAATTGACAATAGATAACTGACAATTGGCAATGGGTGATTTTTCTTTTCGGATAATGAACCTTTTTGGGGTTTCAATTGTTAATTTTTAACTCTCAATTCTCAATTGTATGAAGCAGCAAATGTTCCGTGGAAAACCTGTGGTAAGAATGCATGCCATGATTAAAGCTACAGGCCCGATATGTAATCTCAACTGCGATTATTGTTATTATCTGAGTAAAGCCGATTTACTGAAAACAGACAGCCGTTGGAGAATTTCGGACGAAACACTGGAAAATTTCATCAAACAATATATTGAACAACAGAATGCTCATGAAGTTGTTTTTTCGTGGCAAGGCGGAGAACCTTCATTATTGGGACTGGATTTTTTCAGAAAAGTGATTGCTTTGCAAAAAAAATACGCTCCTTCGTATATGCGTTGTGAAAATGATTTACAAACCAATGGTACTTTATTAAACGACGAATGGTGTGAATTCCTCACCGCAAATAACTTTTTGGTCGGGCTAAGTATCGATGGTCCAAAAAAATTTCATGATGCTTACAGAACTCACAATGACGGCAAAGGCTCTTTCGATCAGGTATTTAACAGCGCCAGATTATTACGTAAACATGGCACTCGATTCGCAACGCTCACTGTGGTGAATAACCTGAATGCTAAATATCCTTTAGAAGTATATCGTTTTCTGCGGGATGAAATTAAGAGCAAACAAATGCAATTCATTCCAATCGTAGAGCCCAAAAATTTCACTACAACAGCGCCTCAACACTGGAATCCTGATGATATGCCGGTAGAAAATACAGAAAGAGCAAACCCTTCGCACCCGGATTCATTTGTAGCTCCCTGGTGTGTGGAATCCGGAGAATACGGAGATTTTCTCATCGCCATTTTCGACGAATGGTTTAAGCGTGATCTGGGAAATATCTATGTCCCATTCTTCGATAGTGCGGTTGAACAATGGATCGGACGGCCATCTCCCTTGTGTATTTTTTCTCCTATCTGCGGAAAAGGGACGGCCATGGAACACAATGGCGATGTATATGCCTGTGACCATTACGTTTATCCCGAATATAAACTGGGAAATATCAATGAAACAAAACTGGTGGATATGGCGCTTTCGCCTGTACAGGAACGCTTTGGTTATGCCAAAGATTTTACTTTACCTGTTAAATGCCGTGAATGCCGTTACCTGTTTGCCTGCTCCGGAGAATGCCCCAAGAACCGGCTACTGAAAACCTCGCAAGGTGAGCCGGGACTGAATTATTTATGTAAAGGATTGTATAAGTACTTCACTCATATTGATCCATATATCAGAAAAATAGTGTACAGATTAGGATACGAAGTTGCAAATGACGTTCCTCCTCTGGCATAAATCAATATATATGTAGGTAAGTGTATCTCAAAAATTAGTTTATACTATTTAGAAATCCATTTGAACATTTTTGGGTGCACGGTACAAGGTGCACGGTGCACGAATTGCTTACGCCTGATAGTGCACTACATCTGATAAACCGACCGTGCACCGCGTACCGTGCACCCAAAATATTCGTATCGGTCACATTAAAATTTAACCAGTTTTTAAGACACAAAGTCTTTTTTAAATTTGCCTTCGTGTCTTCATGTCTTTGTGTCTAAACTATATTACATATGAAAAAGAAATTAAAAGTAAAAATTAGAACCATCAACAAATTCGAAAAAAGAATGGAAATTCCGATTCCCTGGGAATCTGTAAAAGAAGAGTACAACGATTTAATAAAAGAATATTCCAGACTCCCACTTAAGGGATTCAGACCTGGAAAAGTTCCTGTAAGCGCCATTGAATCTATTTATCAAAATCAAATAAAATCAGATTTAGCCATGCGTTGTTCTCCCCGCTTTTTCCGAAAAGCAATAGAAGAAAATAAACTGAACAACGCTTCTCCGGTAGAGCTTATTAATATTGATCTCATCAAAGATGAATATTTGATATTGACGGGATCGTTTGTTAATATGCCTGATTTCAGGCTTCCGAATTATTCCAGACTGTACATTCGATCAACTGAGGAGAAAGATCAATTGAATGAAATTTCAGAAAAATTATTGAATTTGACAGACATTTCTGTTCCGCCCCAACTCATAATGAACGAGTTGAATTATACGGAAGCAGGGACGGAAATAGATGAAGAAGCCCAAGAAGATGCAACAGACAGGATAAAACTTCTGCTTATCATAAAAAAAATAGCTCACCAGGATGGTATCGAAATCAACGAACAAGATGTGGAAGAGCGCATAAAAATTCTTGCCGAAAAAAATGATACTACTCCTGACGAGGTCAAATCATTTTTACTCGCCAATGATGGTGTTACCCGCTTAACAGACTCCATATTAGCTGAGCATGTTTTAAAATATATTATCAGCATCAATAATCAAGAAAATAAAGAAGTAGAGGAAGGTTTAGAGCTTGAATAAATTCGTACATTTGCAAAAATGTTAATTTTATCAAATGGTTTTAAACTATATCTGGATCATATTTTTTGTCATCGCATTCGTTGTCGGTATATGTAAACTGTTAATTTTCAACGATGTATCTGCTTTTACAAATATGATGAATGCGACTTTTACTTCTGCTAAAGATGCTTTTGAAATATCTTTGGGACTTACCGGGATTTTATCTTTGTGGCTGGGTTTCATGAAAATAGGAGAAAAAGGAGGTGTCATCAACTTCCTGTCCAGAGTTTGTAGTCCCGTATTCAGCCGTTTATTCCCGGAGATTCCGAAGGGGCATCCGGCTGCCGGTTCCATTTTCATGAATATTGCTGCCAACATGATGAATCTGGATAATGCCGCCACTCCTTTAGGATTGAAAGCCATGAAAGAGATGCAGGAATTGAATACCGACAAAAATTCCGCCAGCAATCCGATGATCATGTTTTTGGTACTCAATGCTTCGGGACTAACCATCATACCTGTAACGATCATGCTTTACCGGGCACAACGCGGAGCCGCCAATCCGTCTGATATTTTTGTGCCATTGATGATCGCCACTTTCATTGCAACACTAGCCGGTATATTATATGTTTGCATGAAACAAAAAATCCGTTTCGACAAAGTGCTTATAAGTTTCATCTTAGGAGCAATTGTTTTCATCGGATCAATAGTCTACCTTTTTGGAACTCTGCCTCAGGATAAAGTGTCGATTTATTCAGGATTAATTGCCAATTTTATTTTATTCGGAGTTATTATTTCCTTTATTCTTACCGGTTTTTTCAAAAGGATCAACGTTTACGATGCTTTTATTGAGGGCGCTAAAGAAGGATTCCAAACCGCAGTAATGATTATTCCCTACCTTGTTGCTATGTTAGTATCGATAGCTCTTCTCCGGTCTTCCGGTGCGCTTACATTTATAGTCGACGGGATTACTTCGTTGCTTACCCTATGCGGTATCAACGCAGATTTTGCTCCGGCTTTGCCTACAGCTTTAATGAAGCCTTTCAGCGGCAACGGTTCCAGGGCAATGATGTTGGATGCCATGCAAACTTATGGAGCCGATTCATTTGTAGGAAGAATGGCTTCGCTTTTCCAGGGATCTACTGATACTACTTTTTATATTGTAGCCGTTTACTATGGCTCTGTCAATATCAAAAACACAAGATATACAGTAAACGGGGCTTTACTGGCCGATTTAGTGGGAGCTTTGAGCGCTATATTTGTTTGCTATTTATTTTTTGGATAAAGAAGATTACCTATAAGTCATTCGTATCAAAAGTATTTCCCTGACGGATATCGCCGGTTTTATACCCTTTCTCGAACCACCTTTTACGTTGTGCAGATGTTCCATGTGTAAATGAATCGGGTACAACATATCCCTGAGATTGTTTTTGCAAACGATCGTCACCAATGGCTGTGGCGGCGTTCAATGCTTCATTGATATCATCATCTTCCAAGTTGCCGAACATTCTTTCCGCATGGTTAGCCCACATGCCGGCATAAAAATCAGCTTGTAATTCCAGTCTCACAGTAAGTGCATTGGCCTGTTTTTCACCGGATCTTTGTCGAAGGCTTTCATACTGATTCATTGTGCCTAATAGTTTTTGCACATGGTGACCTACTTCGTGAGCGATAACATAGGCAAAAGCGAAATCTCCTCCTGCTCCCAGGCGATTTTTCATTTCATTATAAAATGAAAGGTCGAGGTATATTGTCTCATCTGCAGGACAATAAAACGGACCGGATGC
The DNA here is from genome assembly GCA_031553435.1 of Bacteroidales bacterium. Classification (GTDB taxonomy): domain Bacteria; phylum Bacteroidota; class Bacteroidia; order Bacteroidales; family Azobacteroidaceae; genus JAVBLQ01. The sequence goes on from JAVBLQ010000064.1 coordinate 16,253, forward strand.
ATGAGAAGCATGTCCGCAACCGGAACTGGTTTGTCCGGTAAAAAGAACTAACTTAGGTTTTCTATATGTCCTTCCCAGTTTATTGAAGTTTTCGGTCCAAACATCTTCTGTTTCAGCCAGTACCATAGATACAAACTGTGCCAGTGAATCTTCTTTTGCACTGGGAACATATTCTGTTTGCTGACCGCCTCCCTGATCTCCAAGTATCCCGATAAGCTGCATGGGATTTCCTCCTAATATCCAATATATCAGTAAAATAATAATTCCACCTACTCCTCCGAAAGCAATTCCGCGGCCTCCTGAGGAAACTCTTCTTCTGTCTTCGACATTGTCGCTTCTTTTGTTAATCCATCTCATATTGCAAGTATTTATTGTGAACTCACCTTGTTCGCTGTGACAGAGTGACGAGGTGATGTCACTTTTTCTCCGGTCACTCTGTCTCCGTTAAATTCCAAGTCCTCCCGAAAACGAAGATTGTATCGCTTTGAATTGTACAATCCGGGAATTGGGAGGAACACTGTGTGTTAGCCAAACGTTACCTCCTACGATAGTTCCTTCTCCGATAGTTATCCGTCCGAGTATGGATGAGTTGGAATATACGGTTACATGATCTTCCAGAATCGGATGGCGGGGCAAATCTACCGGATTTCCCTCTTCATCCAACGTAAAGCTTTTAGCTCCCAACGTAACTCCCTGGTATAGGCAAACATGATTACCAATAATGGAAGTTTGACCGATAACGATACCGGTTCCATGATCGATACTGAAATATTCACCGATTTTTGCTCCTGGATGTATATCTATTCCTGTTTCCGAATGAGCCATTTCGGAAATGATCCGAGGAATCAGCGGAATTTTTAACAAAAATAATTCGTGTGCAACTCTATGATTCAACAATGCTTTGATAGATGGGTAGCAAAAAATAATTTCTCCATAATTTTTTGCCGCCGGGTCATTATTGAAAATGGCCTTAACATCGGTAGAAAGTAATCGTTTTATTTCGGGAATCGTATTAATGAATGCAACTGCTTTTTCTTCAGCTTCATTTTTCGATATATCATCGGATTGAAACGACAATGCATCATAAATTTGTTCGGAAAGAAGTTTGTAAAGACTTTCAAGATTTTCTTTGATGTATTGTTGAAGCACAGTTTCTTCTTCTGTTAAAATGCAGTTGAAGTATCCGGGAAAAACGATTTCACGGATGGTATCTACAATTTCTTTCAATTGCCCAACACAAGGTAACCGTTTGTGATAAAACGGGATGTAGCGATAGTCCCGGGAGTGGACATCGGATAATTTTTGGATGATGTTATCTGTGTTCATCATATTGATTTCTAAATTATCAATTCCCCCTTCCCTTGCCTTGTTATCTCCGGTTCTCCTTCCGTACAATTGATAATGGTAGAGGGTTCTATTCCTCCATAACCTCCGTCGACTACGGCATCGACGGTATTTTCATATTTTTCGTGAATCAACTCCGGATCGGTAGAGTATTCTATCACTTCATCTTCATCATGTATAGAAGTGGTTAATATGGGATTACCTAATTCTTTAACCAATTCTCTGATAATATTATTGCCGGGAACACGGATTCCGACTTCTTTCCTGTTTTTATAAATCTTGGGAAGATTGGTCGTTGCGTTCAATATAAAGGTAAATGGCCCGGGAAGATTTTTCTTCATTAGTTTAAAAGTATTGTTATCGACTTTAGCATATTCACTGATATTGCTTAAATCGTAACAAATAATGGAAAGGTTGGTCTTTTGGGGATTAATCCCTTTAATTTTACAGATTTTTTCGACTGCCCGTACATTCAAAGCATCACATCCCAAAGCGTAGACTGTATCTGTAGGATAAATGATCAGCCCTCCGTCACGAAGAATTTCGACAATCTGGCGGATGTCTTTGGGGTTGGGATTTTCGGGGTATATTTTAATAAACATAAGTGAAAGGTGAAGGTCGTGTTACTCCCTGTGCAAGATGAAAATTTATCCTTTCACCTTGCACAAGCGAAGCTTCACAATGGAGCGAGGCGACCTTCACTAAGTTATTTATCCGTAAATAATCTTTCCATTTTCATCCTGATATTGCTCGAAGCTCTTGCTATACTGGTTCATCGCACGCAAACTCATACCCATGCTGGAGAATCCTCCGTCGTGGAACAGGTTTTGCATGGTCACTTTTTTAGTAAGATCCGAGAACATCACAATACAGTAGTCTGCGCATTCTTCAGCACTGGCGTTACCAAGCGGAGACATTTTTTCGGAGAAATCATACAAATCGTTGATTCCTTTCACTCCGCTTCCGGCAGTGGTCATTGTGGGAGATTGGGAAATGGTGTTGACCCTTACTCCTTTTTCACGTCCGTAAATATATCCGAAACTTCTGGCGATCGATTCGAGTAATGCTTTGGCATCGGCCATATCGTTATATCCGAAGAATGTGCGTTGTGCAGCCACATATGACAGGGCAAGAACGGAACCCCCTTCTGCAATGGCATCTAACTTCTTGGCAGCCTGCATCATCTTATGGAAAGAGATGGCGGATACGTCCAAAGTTTTTTCGAGCAGATCATAATCCAAATCGTCGTAAGTTCGTTTTTTTCTTACATTAGGAGACATCCCGATGGAGTGTAGTACGAAATCGATTTTTCCTCCCAGTATTTCAACTGATTTGGAAAAAACCATTTCCAGATCTTCTATATTGGAAGCATCGGCCGGCAATATTTCTGCGTTCAATTTTTCGCCCAATGCATTGACTTCGCCCATACGAACTGCAACCGGAGTATTGGATAATGTGATTTTAGCGCCTTCTTCAACTGCTTTTTCTGCAACTTTCCAAGCAATAGACAATTCATTCAAAGCACCGAAAATGATGCCCCTTTTGCCTTTCAATAGATTGTGAGTCATAATTTAGTTTTTAAAATATCGCGCAAAATTAGGAAATAAACTAAGAACTAAGAACTAAGAGTGAAGAATTTTCGTGTGCGCCAACAATTCTTAGTTTTTCATTCTTCACTTTTAACTTTTGAAGTAGATTCTTTTTACCCTCGGCGAAATGGATGTAAATATTTCATAAGGAATTGTCTCCAAGGTTTTTGCAATTTCTTCCACAGCAATTTCTTTTCCGAATATGATAACTTTATCTCCTTCACCGGCATTGGCATCGGTCACATCGATCATACAAATATCCATACAGATGTTTCCGATGATGGGGCATAAGGTTCCATTGACATATACTTTCCCTTTTCCGTTACTCAAACGTCTGTCGAGACCATCGGCATAACCGACTGGGATGCAGGCAATACGGGAATCCCTGATGAGGATTCCTTTTCTGCTATAGCCGACCGTTTCTCCTGCTTTCAGCTCCTGTATTTCAAGGATTGTACTTTTCAGAGTAGCAACGGTTTGCAGGTGATTACCGGGAACAGAAGAGATTCCATACAACCCGATTCCTAACCGTACCATATCAAATTGATATTCGGGAAAACGTTCTATTCCTGCCGAATTAAGAATGTGTTTTAATAAAGGATATCCTAATAAATTTTCAAGTTTTGATGCTGTTTTTTGAAAACAATCAACTTGTTGTTGGGTATAATAATCTAAATCGGGTGAATCGCTTCCCGCCAGATGTGAGAAAACAGAACGTACCTGAACGCCTTTTTGTATCTTCACCCGACGGGCAATTTCTTCTATGTCATGAGGTTGAAAGCCAAGTCTGTGCATTCCGGTATCTAATTTGATATGAACGGGAAAATCTGTAATTCCTCTTCGTTCCGAATCTTTGATAATGGCGTCCAATAAACGGAAATTATAAATTTCAGGTTCCAGATTATATTGAAACAATGTATTGAAAGTGTGCATTTCCGGATTCATAATGATTACCGGCATCTGGATTCCATTGGCTCTTAGTTCGGCCCCTTCATCGGCAACAGCAACAGCAAGATAATCACAGCGTTGGTTTTGTAATGTCTTTGCCAGTTCATAAGCGCCTATTCCGTAACCAAAAGCTTTAACCATGGCAATGAGCTTCGTTTCCGGTTTCAATTTGGAACGGAAATAGTTGAAGTTATAAATAATGGCATCCAGATCTGTTTCCAGAATTGTTTCATGTACTTTTTCTTCCAGTAAAGTCGTAATCTTCTCGAACTCGAATCTCCGGGAGCCTTTGATTAAAATAATTTCGTTTTGAAAACTATTGAGATTTACTTCTCTCAAAAAATCTTCGGTAGTGAGGTAAAATGATTTTTCAATATCGAATTTATCTTCATTTTCTTTCAGGTCTCGACCAATACCTATAATTTTTTTGATCCCTTTTATTTTAATCAGCGAAGAAACTTTTTTGTAAAGTACTTTAGGAAGAGCTCCCGATTGCAGGATGTCCGAAAGAATCAATACCGGTTTCAGATTAGAACCCAAAGCCCGGCCAGTCATAAAATCCAATGCAATTTCGAGCGAATTGATATCGGAATTGTATGTGTCATTGATGAGAATACTATTATTTATTCCTTTTTTTACATCCAATCGCATATCGACGGACTCCAATTTGAGAAATTTTTCAAACAAGTGAGTCGAACCTGGCTTCAGATAAAGAGCTGCTGCCAGACAATGAATGGCGTTTTCTATGGAAGCATCGTCTGTAAAAGGAATTCTGACTTTTTGTTCCATTCCCAGAAAAGAAAAATGAATAATCGTATTCTCCTCTTGTTTTTCAGTTTTAGAAATAAACAATGGAGCTTCTGAATTTTTCTTCGACCATGCAAAAGTTTTGTGTGAAAGACAGGATAGTTCGATACATTCTTCTATAAAATGGTTATCTCCATCATAAATCAAGGTATCACAATTGGTGAAAAGTTTCAGTTTTTCCAGGCATTTTTCCTGAAGGGAATAAAAATTTTCCTGATGAGCATCGCCCAGATTTGAGAAAATTCCGATAGTTGGCCGGATGATGGGCTCCAAACGAATCATTTCATACGGCATGGAAATCCCTGCTTCAAAAATACCTAATTGAGTCTGTTCATTCAATCTCCAGACTGAAAGCGGAACGCCGATCTGGGAATTATAACTGCGGGGAGAACGTAAAACATTGAAATCTTCGTTCAACAATTGATAAAGCCATTCTTTGATAATGGTTTTTCCGTTGCTTCCGGTAATGCCAATCACCGGAATTTCAAAATTTTTCCTGTGATGAATTGCCAAACGTTGTAAAGCCATAACCGAATCTTGCACAAAAAGGAAATTGGCGTCATTCATTTTTTCAAATTCCGGCATCAGTATTTGAACAACAAAGTTGCGTACTCCCTTATCATACAAGTCTGTCACATATTTATGCCCATCGTTATATTTGGTAATAATGGCAAAGAAAAGGCTTGAACCGGCAACAGACAAATTGCGGCTATCTGTCAGTAAAAATTCAATGGTTGAAGGATAAAGTTTTTTATTCTTTGCAGCAATAATTCCGGCAATATCTTCAATTTTGTATTTCATTAATTCAAAATAATATCTTCCAGTTTTCTTTTAGGCACATGATGCACATCTTCTGTGTCTCTCCAATATCTTATATCATCTTCTTCCATGCTTTCTATGAAAACCTGTTCATTCGGCTTGCCTAAAGCGATGACACATATAATTTCGTATTTGTCATTGAGGTGAATGATTTTTCTCAATTTTTCTTTTCTGACAGCAGCAACAATACATCCTCCCAAACCTTTGTCTACAGCTCCAAGCAAAATACTCTGAGTTGCCAGACCTGTATCAAGCATAGTAAACTGGTTCAATGATTCTTCTTCGGCCACAACAACGATATAGGCAGTGGGGCGTTCTTTTTCAGAAGGACCATCCCAATTTCTTAAATAGCCTGCCCAGGATAAAGTTTCGAATACATTATCGTTTGTTTTCTTATCTGTTGAAAGAAAATAACGTAATGACTGGGAATTTCTGGATGAAGCTGTATATCTTGTTAAATCAACAAGTTCCAACAACAATTCCTGCTTGATAGCATGGTTCGCGTCAAAGCGACGATAGCTTCGATTGTGCTTAATAAGATCTTTGATGTCCATAATTTATTTGTTTAAGGGTAGTATTTCAATCCAATAATCATCCGGATCGTGAATAAAGTACAATCCCATATCATGATTTTCATAGCACACACAATCCATTGATTTATGATAAGCGCGTATTTCATCGTAATCGCCTTCTATACGCATACACAAGTGGCTTTCATTGTCACCCAGTTCATAAGGTTCTTTACGATCTCTCAGCCAGGTTAGTTCCAACAAAAAATTTGTCTTTTCATCCGTAAGATAAACCAAGATGAACGAACCATCTTTAGCTTCTTTTCTACGGGCTTCTTTCAATCCAAGCGCTTTTTTATAAAATTCAAGACTTCTGTTCAGATCAAGAACATCAATATTGAAATGGTCGAATCTGCTTTTTATTTCCACGATTTCTTAAATTAAAAGTTAAAACCTAAAAATGAAACAACAAATATAAGCTAATTTTTCACTTTTAGAGACTGTTTAAATTTTTCATTTTTAATTTCAAAGGTTGAGAGCCTAACGGAAAAGCTTAAACCGTAAACTCTCAACCTTAACATCAATTAAAATATTACCTTTGCAATAGATAATTAATAAACAAATTAAAATGGATATTGTTCTGTTGATTGCTGGAATTATTTGTATCTTGGTTGGCCTGGCAGGTTGTATTCTTCCCGTATTGCCGGGGCCTCCGCTCAGTTATCTGGGTTTGTTGTTGTTGCATTGGACCCATTTTGCTGAGTATTCGACTTCTTCATTAACCATACTGGCGATTGCGGTAATTGTCGTTACCCTTGCAGACAATATATTTCCTGTCTGGATGACAAAAAAGATGGGGGGCAGTTCTGCAGGTGTCTGGGGAGCAACTATCGGACTGGTGGTAGGATTGATATTCTTCGGCCCCTGGGGTGCAATTTTTCTTCCTTTTGCAGGAGCTTTGCTGGGAGAAGTTTTGAAGGGAACCGAAAATAAAAAAGCCTTCAAAGCAGCTTTAGGTTCATTTTGGGGATTTTTCCTGGGAACGGGGGTTAAGTTGATAACAAGCGGCATTATCACTTTTTATTTTTTTCAAGGGATATTCAAAAATTTTAGTTTATAAAAATTATGCCTTATATCATAGCATGTGCTTGATATAAGGCATAATAAAAGTTATACAATAAAATCAATCAGCGTTCTCCCACAGTATATCTACATCTGTTTTCAGACTCTTATAACAATTGATGATTGTTTTGACGGCATTGTCGTATGGTTCTTTTACAAACCAACCGGCAGGTGGAAGCCATTCATATTTGGGATTTTCTTTAGTGGGTTTCAATATTGCTCCATCCATGAATTGTTTTTCCAAAGCCATGTTTGTTCCTTTCACCCAAGATGATCCCATTAATGTATTTAACCAACCGGAAACTCTGACATATTTTTCAAAAATACAGTTGTGCGGATCTGTCCATCCTGTCAGATAAGAGTAACGCTGAAGCTGACCGAATTTCAAAGAGCCATCAGGTAGCGCTTTTATCGGCACTCTGTACAGATAGTTGTTTTGTCCGTATACAACAACATCATTAGGATAGGCTTCTCTACATATTTCCGTCAGGTATGCATTGAATAGATTATCTTTGGGAATAATCCAATTTACATTCCCGGTCATAGAACCTCCGCCACTCATTACCATATAGTCCTGTTCGTTTTCTTTTACAAATCCATTGATTCGCAATGGAAGGAGACAGACATTTATAGAAGATTGCATCGATTCCTGTTTTCCCGGATCGGTTTCTATAATGATTTTTTTGCCGGGATCATTGATGATTCCCAACACTCCATATTCATGGTCGCCATAATAATTACTGATATTTTTAGAAGGATCCAATTCCAGGACAAAAGTAACATCTATTAATGTCGGTCCTTGGAAATTATCTACTACCATGGAGTATGGTCCCACATAACGATATATTTGTGGTTTGGGTTCACCCTCACAAGGTGGGAATATTCCTCCACAGGGGGCCTCAAATTCTTCCAATTTCTTCGAGAAGAAGGCGATAAGTGTATCATTCTCTGCCTGCATGATATAGTCACATGTTTTTTTGTCGGAGAAGATCCGGTCTCCTTTCTTCCAGGCAATAAATTTGTAATCTTTGGCGGGTGTCGCGGTTATTGTGACTTTAGTTGTGGCTGTATATTCTCCGCTTCCATTTACAGACCCGCCTGCTCCGCCTGACAATGATTTTGGGATCAGTGTTAATTTATATTTAACGGGTTTCGGGGGTACCGGAGTTATGTCAGGGACAGTATCGCAATCACACTTATCACTGGAAGAAGATATTTCTTTGAAAACCAGTTTAAAGACGCCATTTCTGTCGATAAAACCTACGGTTGGAGTATTGGTTTTGTCGAGGTAAGTCAGACAATAGCTCTGGTCGTAATCATAAAATCCTCCGAACTTGTTGCGATAATCTCTGCCTCCTATTTGTATAATCCCGTCGGGCCGGACAATTACGGGCGTTTTTTCACTGCTGGTTTGAATCACAGCCAGTCCGTTCATGAAGACAGGATCGTGAGTTATATTTCCTTTAATGGTTTTTCTTACATATTTCAGATCTTTGTCGATCACAATGTAATTATCGGCGCTTGACCATGAAGTTGTGTTGACAAATGCATATCCGTCAGTGAAGCTACTTGCGTATGTGTAATCGCGACTGATTTTCTTCCCTGTGTTGTCTACATAATAATAAAGTTCGGATTCTGCTTTTATGCGAATTTTATCAAAGGAGAAATCAGATGGTTTGTCTCTGTCTTTAGTTGTGAAAAGTATTTTTCCGGTTTTATCAATAAAAGACCATTCCGTATTATCGTAACTTCCTTTTTCAAATTTTACAACAGCAACCCCGTCACTAAATGCATTGGCTTCATAAAATTGTGGTTTAATAACAATTTTACCGGCTTCGTCGATATATCCGTATTTTTTGCTCGTATAATCATAATGAGCCCGTAAGCCTTCGCTCAATGGTTTTGGATATTCAACATCAGTCGTCGCCATAATCATATTGGTGGTTTGCACAAGAGGGGGATAGATTTCATCTCCGTTTACATTGATATAGACTGCCTGCATATATGCCTGGTTTCCTTTTTTGTAAGCTAAAGCGACCCCATTGACAAAACCGGTTACCATTTTGTATGATTCGGGAAGGGCTATACACCTTTTATCTTTATATAAAATACCATATTGTTGATAAGCCAAAGGGATAACACCTGCTCCGTTGGAAAATGAAACTCCTTTACTAATCCCGAAATTTGTAAACGGATCTCCATTTTCATTGAAATAAGCATATTTATCATTGTGTTCTACCCAAAAAACGCCATCAATAATACTTTCCTGCACATTGGCTCCTTTGGGAATTCGTATGATTTTCGTTTCCGGGGTTATTCGCGGATAAAAATAAACTACCGGAATATCTGTTTGTGTTTGATTTGCAGGTGCGGTTTGTGTGTTGGTAACCTTAGTATCTTCTTTAGTATTAGTATTGTCTATCGTTTTATTTATTTCTTCCAGTTTTTCATTTGCTTTTTTTACGGCATTATCTAACTTTTTAAGCAAACCCTGGGAGAAAAGAAATGTTATGCTAAAAGACAAAACTAATAGTACAAATAATCTTTTACACATAATTTATTGATTTATGGAATGAATACTATTTTTGCTAATTTAAAGGCTTCCGGATTCGGAAGTTTGAGTTTTATATCTACCAATTCATAGTTTCCTTCTTTTATATCTTTCCTACCGAACTCGTAAGGAAGTTTAATATTGGCTTTCGATTCTTCAATTACATTACCTTCTTTGTCCTGTAACTGATATTTTACCCATTCGGAATTACCCAAGTCCATATTTTTTCTGAGGGTGATATTTCCATTGAAGTAAATACATGCTTTATTGATTTGACTCAGTTTGACATCGGAAACTTCTATGTCCGGATTGTTGTTCACAACAGGCAGGAGTTTGCCTTTGAGTTCTGTTTCCGCCTTTTTTAAGGCGCCTTTTGCTTTTTGCTTTATTTCTTCGTCTTTTTTGACAAGTTCAGTCATTGCTTTGATCAGATCGTCTTTGTTTTTGACCGTCTCTCCTTTCTTTTTTTCTTCTTCTTTAAGTTTTTGCTGGGCATCATTGTATTCGGCAATGATAGAAGGTACATCTCCTATAAATTCATTTGTTTTTGAAGTACTTCCGGATTTATCGCTACCACTGCACGAAACAAAAAACAGAATACCTAAACCGATGACGGATTTACAAATTTTCTTTTTCATAATATTAAATTTTTAAGAAACTGTTTGAAATAAGGTAATGGCAAATATATTCAGAAATCAAAATTTTGTAAATGTCAATAAAACAAAAAAAGTTTCAATGAATCAATAAATAACTGTGTTTCTTTTTATATTCCATGGGTGTTTTCCCTGTTTCTTTATAAAATGAACGTCGAAAGGTGGAAAGTGAGTTAAATCCGCAGGATTCCGCAATATCCTCTAAATTTCTTATTTCGTCCGAAATCAAAAGACAACATGCTTTTTTTATACGATAAGCATTGATATATTCGTAGAAGGTGGTATTCAATTGTCTGTTAAGGTATTCCGACAAATAAGTGCGATTGGTTCCAATAACAGTTGCCAGATCTGTAATCGTAAGTTTGGGATTCAGGTAAAGACAATCATTTTCCATATACAGGTCTAATTTTTGTGCAAAAGGGAAATTTTCATACTGTTCCTGATTGTTTGTTGAAAAAGGTTGTTCTTCTTTTTTTGCAAATGGGTTAAGTAATGAGGGAACTTCCAGAATCACATGTTTTAATGAATAGTGATAAATGAAAACCCATATGATAATGATAAAAAGATAATAAATGGCATCTCCAATCCAACTGGCATTCCATATAACAGTAGTCCAGACAAATAATGCAATATACAATGGGGTAATAATATATCTGATCCATGAAATACTCATATTTTCGTTGAATGAAAAGTTTTTCTTAACATAGTTATCGTACTTTGACGAGGCAGAAAATATGATAAACAGAGTAATAGTGCCTAACAGGCAAGTGTAAATCAACGATATTGAAAATAGTATTTTGTAGGGAAATAATATGTAGAAAAACAGAAAAAAAACGGATGGCAGCATAACGCCTATCGTTTTCGGTAATGTGACCCATCCGGGAGATATGAGTTCAAACATAAACATCATGGTGACAGGTACGGTGCACATGTCTATGATCAGACTGATATTTGAAATATATTCATTCTCCCAGATGCCGTCTATCAGATAAATGACATTTTTTAATTCGATAAATGCAAAAAATAACATTTCCCAGAAGAAAAAGCTCATTAAATGACTTCTGTTTTTATATTTATATAACTGTATGGTTACAAGTATAAAAAACATACATGCCATTCCATTCGTAAAATGAGCGATATTTTGGGATAAGAGAGACATAGTTTGGTGTATTAGCTATGCGATCTCAAATATAGTTATTTTTTTCTACTTGGTAGCATTCCCCAGATAACGAATAACAAAACGCCTCCCCAGATAAATTTTCCTCCGATCTTATCCCAGAAAGGAATAGAAGGATCTTTGTCTGTTTCTATTTGATAAGTTTCTTTCAGGTAAGCCAAATCATCTTTGTCCAGATCATAATAAGTATCTTTCTTATCATTCAAAAGAACATATTCTGTGGTTCCATAATTCCACATGGGTACCCAGAAAATTGAAAACTGGTCAAACTTAACTCCGAAATTCACATGCGTTCCGTCTATTTCAACACTATCCGGCAATTGAGTCGTCATTGTACATTTAGGACCATTGCTGTACACAATCGGAATACCTTTGGCTGAGGCTGAAGTAGTTGAAACAAGGATAAATCCGATCACTAACAATAAAGAGTTTACTGCTTTTTTCATAAATACAATTAATTTAGTTGGGTTTAATTTTATTAAATTTTCACAAAGATAGTCAAAACTCAGAAATTATACAGGATCCACATTAAACTGCAAAATTACACTTTTGAATCCTGGTTCCATTTGTATTTCTTCTTTTGATTTTTCAATGATATTTCTTAATGTGGATAATGAAGCAGCAATTTCAATCTTCAACATAATTTTACGGATATGTAAAGATTGTATTCTGCCGATAACAGGCTTGTCCGGTCCTAACACTCTGTCTCCTAAGTGTTTTCTCAGAATAATTGCGAATTTATCGGCCAGTTGTCTGACGGTTTCTTCCTTTTTATGTTTTAAAATAATATCGATAATCCGGTAATATGGAGGATAGTGGAATAGCAATCTTTCTTCGGTCTGTTGCTGATACATTTTTTCATAATCGTTTTCAACAACGCTTTGGATAATAGGATGTTCCGGATTGGAAGTTTGCAGAATGACTGTTCCCCTTTCTTTTCGTCGTCCGGCGCGTCCACTCACTTGCGACATCAATTGGAAAGCACGTTCGTGAGCGCGAAAATCTGGGAAATTCATCATATTGTCGGCATTCAGGATTCCGACCAGGCTTACATTTCCGAAATCCAATCCTTTGGAAACCATCTGTGTACCAATCAGAATCCGGGTATTGCCTTTTTCAAAATCAAGAATGATATGATCATGGGAGTTTTTTGTCTTAACCGTATCCAAATCCAGCCTTCCTGTTTTTACTTCCGGGAAAATAGCGGAAATTTGTTCTTCTACTTTTTCGGTTCCGAAACCTTTATCCGAAAATTGTTCGCAGGAACATTCAGGACAAATTTTCGGAATCTGATAGGTTTTCCCACAATAATGACAGGACATGTGGTGCTTCGATTTATGATAAGTCAGGCTCACATCACATTCCTTACACTTGGGAACCCAATCGCATGAAACACAGGAGAGCATGGGCGCAAATCCTCTTCTGTTCTGGAATAAAATGACTTGTTCGCTCCGTTGCAAAGCTCCGTTCATTTTTTCAATCAATAATGGAGAAAAGAGTGATTTCATTCTCTTTTTTCTTCTTAACTCTTTGATGTCGACAGGAATTATTTCGGGTAATTCTACTTCTTCGAAACGTTTGGATAAGTGAACATAGCCATATTTTCCGATTTGTGCATTATAATATGATTCGATGGAAGGTGTTGCCGTTCCGAGAACAACTTTCGCCCCGTGCATGGTAGCCAAAACAATTGCGGCATTGCGTGCATGATAACGAGGAGCGGGATCTTGTTGTTTATAACTGGGTTCGTGTTCTTCATCTACAATCACCAGTCCTAAATCTCTGAACGGAAGAAAAATCGACGATCTTACACCTAAAATAACCTGGTATCCTTCATCATTCAATAAATTGTTCCATATTTCAACCCGTTCGTTATCAGAGAATTTTGAATGATAGACACCTAATTTATCCCCGAATATCTTTTTCAAACGATGTGTAATTTGTGTGGTCAGTGCAATTTCGGGCAGAAGAAACAGTGCCTGACGGCCTAATTTCAAGGTTTCTTCAATCATCCGGATGTATATTTCTGTCTTTCCGGCAGAAGTAACTCCATGCAACAGACAAACATCTTTTTCTCTCAATGAAAGCATGATCGAACGATATGCCTCCTGTTGAAATGTATTCAGGAGATTCGACGGTTTTATTTCTTTTTCATATTGTTCGAAACGGCTGATTTGTTTGTCATATATTTCGAGGATTTGTTTTTCGACCAGACTATCTAACACCGAAGAACTCAGATCGATTTTGGATAATAATTCTTTTTTAGAAACTTCTCTTTCGGTTCCTTTTGACAAAGTTCGGGATAATTCGATGAAAGTCATCAACAGTTGTTCCTGCTTTTTGGCTTTCTTCACCAAATCAAATGCCTGATAAAGATTTTCAGGTTCTTCATAAAATTTCCGGAGACGGATAAACGGAATAATCTGTGGTTTATACGCATGTTCCTCATCCAATTTGAATCCGGAAGGAAGCGCCGCTTTATAAACTTCACCCAGTTTGCACAAATAATATTCCGAAATCCATTCCCAAAAACGCAATTGAGGTCTTCTTAAAACCGGTTGCAGATTTTCAACTGCATCAATTTCTTTTATTTCGAAAGTGTGTTGAGGCGGAATTTGATGGAGATAGGCAACAACTCCAGTGTATTTTTTATTTTTTCCGAAAGGCACTAAAACCAAACATCCGGCAACAATCTGATTCTTCAATTGTTCCGGAACAATGTAAGTATATGTGTTGGCTAATGGCAGAGGCAGAATTATTTCTGCGTAAGAGTGTAAATCCATCATATTTGTGATACTCGCTTTGCTCGTAGTAAATGGTGAATGGTGAAAATAACTATTTTTCACTATTCACCATTTACTATTCACTTAAAAGAAATAGGCCGCCGTAATCGCCCAGGTTGCATTCCTGGCATCATACGAACCGGCGCTATAATCATCCGTCAGACCCAATTGATAATTTACGCCAACCTGAAGTTTGCTAAACAGTTCGACACCCGCCCCGAAATTGAGTCCCGCCTGAAAAGTTTTGGCATCCCAGGTTTCCTGTACATCATCAACAATTGTTTTAAAGTTATCATCTCCCGAAATTTGAAAACTTGCATAAGGACCGGCGCTCAAATAAAAACCCAATAAATGAATCACACTTATTTTGTATTTAAGGTTCAACGGAATATCGATAAAATCTGTTTTGTATTCATCGACATCCGACTTTAATCCTCGTTGAGAATATAATACTGCGCCATCCAACCCTAAACCGATCACAGGAAAATTAAATTCAAGTATGGGGCCTACCTGAAAACCAGTGATGTTGCTTGATTCCAAAACATCAGAACTAAATGTAACTTTTGAAATGTTAGCTCCCGCTTTCAACCCGAACCTGAGTCCGGCAAACGAGCTTGTCACTCCGAAAACAAGTACAAACAATAAAAATAAAATACCCTTTTTCATAACCCTTAATTTTTTAATTAGGAAGTCTATTTTTCTAATTGAAAGATAGTTTTAAAGAATATCTTTACAAATGTAAACATATCTATAATAAATAACAAAAAAACAAGGGATTCTGTTTTTTGACTAATTGATAATATGTTAAGTACATCATCAAAATTACTGAAAGCATCTCATGCTTAAAGAATTCAACGGTTTCATGCTTTTTTGTTTTTATAATTTTCACAAACTATAGATATCAAAAAAAGCATTTTATGTGTGAAGAACGAAGAACTATTTAAATGTCAGAACTTAAACGCCCGGTCCATTTCTCTTTTATCATCTCTTTCTTTAATAGATTGCCGCTTATCATATGCCTTTTTTCCTTTAGCAACAGCAATGACAAGTTTGGCCAATCCTTTTTCGTTGATAAATAATTTGGTGGGAATAATAGTAAATCCAGTGTCTTTTGAAAGACGCTCGATCTTGGATAATTCTCTTTTGGTGAGTAATAATTTACGGTCACGGCGAGTTTCGTGATTATTATAAGTGCCATAAAAATATTCGGCAATATACATATTTTTGATCCATAATTCACCATTGATGACAATACAATAAGTATCTGTCAGTCCGGCTTTCCCCAAACGAATAGATTTGATTTCCGTTCCGGTCAGAACGATTCCGGCTACAAAGGTTTCAACAAGTTCATAATCGAATGTTGCCCTTTTATTCTTAATATTTATATTATTAGTTTGCATTGGGGAATAAAACATAAACTTCCCCTAATCCTTTGTCGAACAAAAAATTAAGGAAAACTT
This sequence comes from Bacteroidales bacterium, assembly GCA_031553435.1. Classification (GTDB taxonomy): domain Bacteria; phylum Bacteroidota; class Bacteroidia; order Bacteroidales; family Azobacteroidaceae; genus JAVBLQ01. The sequence goes on from JAVBLQ010000064.1 coordinate 32,015, forward strand.
CGATTAAAAAAGGAGAAAAAAGAATAATTACACTGGCCCAGGCCGTAAATTTTACTTGCATTTCTTCTTTTATGTGCATAAAAGAAAGGCTTCCATTCCAAATGATGTATACCGTATATAAAGAAAATAAATAGGAAAAATATTTCAGCCACGGAAGTAATAAAGAAATTCCTATCAAAACATAAATCAAAGAAGAAGCATAACCTACAAATTTCTGGCAATACTTAAAATTATCATCTCCTGAAAAATACTTGATTACGACTTTATTTAAAAAAAATGAGGCAAGAAAAAAACCTGAAAAAAGAACTAAAAAAGTTTTGATTGTCAATAGCAAAGCCATCTCCAACCGATTGGCATGCTCATATTTTCCATTGATAAATAATCCTACAAAAGCAATCAAAGTAATAAGTCCGAAAATCGGATATATGTAGGATTTAAGAAAAGCTTCACCATTTTCTTTATCATTATCATCAGCCGACAAAAAATTCCAGGATTTTGCCGGCTGAGAAATAATCACAAAAATACGTTGGAATATTTTTTTGTACATCAGGTCTTCATTTGAAAACACAAATGTACAAGAAAATAATTATTTTTACAATCCACTTGTCGGTTTGACCAATAAAAACATGATCGGATTGCGTGGATATGCTTTGAATATATTCTTGCCATTTTTGGCGCCGGACTTGAAATAGACGTTAATTCTGGATAACCTGCAATTGACTCCGTCCACAGTAGTATCTTTTGCATAGGATGAATACAACAAATTTTCAACATCAAAAGCATAACTTCTATACTCAGAATTAATATTAAGTACTTCGTTTGTGTTTTTAGGTAAAATGTACACAGAATAAATATTACTTCCCGGTTCAACCGAATCAGTATTAAATATCATATCATAATCAAAAATAGTCTTAGAAGCTTTATTCCTGAATCCATCAAACCATGCACCTCCAAAGCAAGTTACAGATAACATATCAACAATAGAATCCTGATAAGTAATAGCATCATACATCATGCTTTTTGCTTCTTCCCCGTTGGCAATAATTGCCTCACTGCTCTCCAAACGTTCATCTACTCTCAAATCCGTTAATGTCAGGTATTCGGAAGAAGGTTGATTGTCAAAATCTATTGTATAGCTTACATACAAATAATCTCCCGGTTTATAAGAGTCAGGCAATGTAGGTGCAGCATAAGGATGTAATACGTCATATGAAGTCTGTAACATTACCATTCCTCCGTTCGATAAAACCACAATTGCAGGAACATTTGCATAAGACCTTGAATTTCCGCCATCCAAACAACTCCACAAACTAATACTTAATAATAACACTGTTGTCAAGACAACAAATGACTTTTTCATTTTCATAAGTTCTAACCTTTTCATTATATTACAATTTTACAAAAATAATTTTAATTCTCAATACACACATAATTTTAAAACGAAATATTTTAGATAAACGTTGCATGAGCAAATCCATTTTTATCAATTATTTTATTTAACACATTTGTAAAATCTGAATTATTCAGCTATGTTTGTAGAAGAAAAACAAAAATAAAAAATCAATGAGTAAAGTTCTTATCATAGGAGCAGGAGGTGTCGGCACTGTTGTTGCACATAAAGTTGCCCAAAATCATGAAATATTTTCAGAGATTATGCTGGCAAGCCGCACAGTCTCCAAATGCGATGCCATCGCCGAAACAATAGGTACAAAATACGGAAATAAAAAAATACAAACAGCTAAAGTCGATGCCGACAATGTGCCTGAATTAGTTGCTTTGCTCAAAAAATTTCAACCGGAACTGGTGATCAATGTAGCATTGCCCTATCAGGATTTAACCATCATGGACGCCTGTCTGGAAGCCGGAGTAAATTATCTGGATACTGCTAACTATGAGCCGGTGGACGAAGCCAAATTCGAATACAAATGGCAATGGGCCTATCAGGATAGATTCAAAGCCGCCGGATTAACCGCTATTCTGGGTTGTGGTTTCGATCCCGGAGTTTCCGGTATTTACACTGCTTTTGCGGCCAAACATCATTTCAGTGAAATGCACTACCTTGATATAGTAGATTGTAATGCAGGTGATCACGGAAAAGCTTTTGCCACCAATTTTAATCCGGAAATCAATATCCGTGAAGTCACTCAAAAAGGCAAATACTGGGAAAACGGGCAATGGGTCTATACAGAACCGCATGAAATACATAAACCGTTGAATTATCCGAATATCGGGCCTAAAGAATCTTATGTAATCTATCACGAAGAACTGGAATCTTTGGTGAAAAATTTCCCGACACTGAAACGCGCCCGCTTCTGGATGACATTCGGACAAGAATACCTGACACATTTACGCGTGATCCAGAACATCGGAATGGCAAGAATCGATCCGGTAATGTACAATGGCGTAGAAATCATTCCCATCCAATTCCTGAAAGCCGTATTGCCTAATCCGGGTGATCTGGGAGAAAATTATACCGGGGAAACTTCTATCGGTTGCCGCATTTCAGGCCTTGACAAATCCGGCAAACCAATGACTTATTATGTATACAACAATTGCAATCATCAAGATGCTTTCAAAGAAACCGGTACGCAAGGCGTTAGCTATACCACCGGTGTTCCCGCTATGATCGGAGCCATGATGTTTATGAAGGGTTTTTGGAAAAAACCGGGAGTTTTCAATGTAGAAGAATTCGATCCGGACCCATTTATGGAACAACTTAACAAACAAGGATTACCTTGGGTGGAAGTGTTTAATCAGAATCTGGAAGTTTAAAATATTGCCTGATAAAGTGAAAAACTAGAATGTACGAAAACCAATTTTTAGTTTTTCACTTTTAGTTTTTAATTTTTTAAAAAGCTTAATTATGAATACAAAAACTTTAACAGAGGAAGATCGACAAGAAATGCGTCAAATGATTTACAATTATTAACGGCTTATATCGCGGACATATTACATTCTCCCTTGACTGCCGAAAGATTTTATAGGAGAATGATAAAACAAATCAATTTTCACACATTATCCACGGAAGTTTAATAAAAAGATAACACATATGAAAACAGGAGACAAAATCCCCGAAATACTTGGCAAAGACCAAAACGGGAACGAAATAAAAGCATCCGACTACAAAGGTAAAAAACTAGTACTGTATTTTTATCCCAAAGACAATACTTCGGGTTGTACAGCTCAAGCCTGTAGCCTGAGAGATGGTTATTCTGAGCTTCGAAAAGCCGGCTACGAAGTAATCGGCATCAGTGTCGATGACGAAAAATCACATCTTAAATTCATAGAAAAACAATCATTACCCTTCAACCTGATAGCCGATACCGACAAAAAACTGGTAGAACAATTCGGCGTCTGGGGCGAAAAAAGCATGTACGGACGAAAATACATGGGAATATTTCGCACAACCTTCATTATCAATGAAGAAGGAATTATCGAAAAAATAATCGGGCCGAAAGAAGTAAAAACAAGTGATCATGCAAATCAGATTCTGAAAACAATCTAATATTTTTTGCTGCAAATTTTACGAATTTATACAAATTACAATCTCTTTACAACTTTTATTTTGCGTTAATTGGCTAATGCCGAACATTGTTTCGTAAAATTCGCGGCAAAAAACAACCCAAAAAATATTAAAATAATTTCAACCAAAGTTTAGCTATAACTAAATTATTATGTGTAAATTTGCAACCGAGATTATGAAAGAAATCGAAGGAAAACAACAAACTTTCGAAAAATTATGGATCGATGATGTCTGTTTATTAGACAAATTTGAAAAAGAAATTTCAATAAATCGTCAATTTTTAAGTGAATATAAGACAATTATATCTTATATGAATTTTGTGGCAAGAGGATATACTCTCTCTGATTCAAAATTTAGGGAAATAAAGGGAAACAGCCCTTTCTTGAAACAATATGAATTCAAAAGTAAACACTTGAGAATTTATGCCATCAAAAATGACAATGGCAAAATTATTGTTTTTGGAGGATATAAAAAAATTCAACAAACAGACATCAAAAGATTGAATAAAATTGCTGCGGAGTATGTGTTTCAAAAAAAGCAAGCTCATTTAAAACATTGGAAAATAATCTATGGAAAGGACAGATTTACTAAGAAGCTCTGAATATTGGAAAGCCAAAATCCAAATAGATCTTTTCAATCAGGTAAGAGTCTATATGGAAGAAAATAATCTGACCAGGACTCAACTCGCTGAAAAGTTGGGCGTTTCGAAAGGATACATCACCCAGGTGCTGAATGGAGACTTTGATCACCGGATTTCCAAACTGGTGGAACTATCTCTGGCCGTAGGTGTCATTCCTGACATAAAATTCAGAAATCTGGATGAATTCCTCAAAGAAGACGAACAAAATATAATGCAGAAATCAAAAAATGTGACTAAATAAGCCAAAATCCTCAACCATTTAAACAAAAAAATTATGGCAGAAAAAGAAAAAGACAACAACGCAGAAATTAATTTCAACAAACCCATTCCTAACGCGGAAAAGGTAAAAGCATTGCGCGCAGCAATGGACAAAATAGAAAAAAGCTTCGGCAAAGGTTCTATCATGAAAATGGGCGACGACAAAATCGAAGAAATAAGTGTGATTCCGACCGGATCCATTGGCCTAAACGCCGCATTGGGAGTAGGTGGATATCCAAGAGGCCGTATCATTGAAATATATGGCCCCGAATCTTCCGGGAAAACAACACTCGCTATCCATGCCATAGCAGAAGCTCAAAGAGCCGGTGGAATTGCCGCATTCATTGATGCCGAACATGCTTTCGATCGTTTTTATGCAGAAAAATTAGGCGTGGATGTTGAAAACCTCTGGATTTCGCAACCGGATTCAGGAGAACAGGCTTTGGAAATTGCAGAACAACTTATTCGCTCATCAGCTATAGACATCATCGTCATTGACTCGGTTGCAGCCTTAACTCCTAAAGCCGAACTCGAAGGTGAAATGGGAGAATCCAAAATGGGACTTCAAGCCCGTTTGATGTCGCAGGCACTTCGTAAATTGACTGCCGCCATCAATAAAACCAATACAACTTGTGTCTTCATTAATCAATTGAGGGATAAAATCGGGGTGATGTTCGGAAATCCGGAAACCACCACAGGAGGTAATGCATTGAAATTCTATGCTTCCGTCCGCTTAGACATCCGAAAAGCATCTGCCATCAAAGACGGAGAAGATGTGAAAGGTAATCAAACCCGGGTAAAAGTAGTGAAAAACAAAGTAGCTCCCCCTTTCAGAAAAGCTGAATTCGACATCATGTTCGGCGAAGGCATTTCCAAAGTAGGTGAAATTGTTGATTTGGGAACCGAATTGAACATTGTCAAAAAAAGCGGTTCATGGTACAGCTACAATGACACTAAATTAGGGCAGGGACGCGAATCTGCCAAAGATTGCCTGCGCGACAATCCTGAATTAGCTGAAGAACTCGAAAAATTGATTTTTGAGGCGCTGAAGAAGTAAAATTCAAAAATTAGAACACGGAATACAAGGATTAAGGATTCCGTGTTCAACGAATCAGACTCCCATGGATAATCCGATGCACCATCACATCTTTCTCATCAATGGTGTAAATAATCGCAAAATTGAATAAATATTCGCTTTTTTAAATTCATCCAAAGAATAAGTTTCTTGTTCATATGTATCTTTGGGTTCTTCAACAAGGGAAGATGATGTTTTTTCTATAAGATACCTCTTTTTCTTTTGTTTTTTTCAGCCATGGTTTTGCTAATTTTCTATTACAAATTTATTCCTGCCAAAATGTCACCCCTCCCCTTCTGGCATCCTTTTTGTTTACTTCCCTTTCAGAATAATAATTAAAACTATATATCATATGCAAAAAGGACATATTGGGGTAACTACAGACAATATTTTCCCCATTATCAAAAAATTCTTGTACAGTGACCATGAAATTTTCCTCCGGGAATTAGTTTCCAATGCTGTTGATGCTTCCCAAAAATTGAAAACGCTCGCATCTGTCGGCGAATTCAAAGGTGAAATCGGCGATCTGAATGTAAAAATCAAACTAGACAAAAAAACAATCACCATTTCAGACCGCGGAATCGGAATGACGGCCGAAGAAATTGAAAAATACATCAACCAAATCGCCTTTTCGAGCGCCAACGAATTCCTGGATAAATACAAAAATGATGCAAATGCCATTATCGGACATTTCGGATTGGGATTCTATTCCGCATTCATGGTTTCTAAAAAAGTAGAGATTATCACCAAATCCCACAAAGATGCTCCGGCCATGAAATGGTCGTGCGATGGTTCGCCGGAATATACTTTGGAAGAAACTAAAAAAGAAGATCGTGGAACTGACATCATCCTTTATATCGATGATGAAAACAAAGAATTCCTGGAAAAAACAAGAGTTGAAGGTCTGTTGAAAAAATACTGCCGTTTCCTCCCTATTCCTGTCATTTTTGGCAAAAAACAAGAATGGAAAGACGACAAATACGTTGAAACAGATGAAGACAATGTCATCAACGATCCAAACCCACTGTGGACCAGAAAACCAAGCGAACTTACCGACGAAGACTACAAAAAATTTTATCAGGATCTTTATCCTTTCACAGACGAACCTTTGTTCTGGATACATTTGAATGTGGACTATCCCTTCAAATTGACCGGAATTCTCTATTTCCCGAAAATAAAAAACAATATCGATTTACAACGTAATAAAATCCAATTATACTGCAATCAGGTATTTGTTACCGATTCGGTAGAAGGTATTGTGCCTGAATTTCTTACCCTGCTTCATGGAGTAATCGATTCTCCGGACATTCCTTTGAATGTATCCCGTTCATATCTGCAAAGCGACAGCAATGTGAAGAAAATTTCCAACCACATTACTAAAAAAGTGGCAGACCGTTTGGAAGAAATCTTCAAAAACAACCGTCCGCAGTTTGAAGAAAAATGGGATAACCTCAAAATCTTCGTCGAATACGGAATGCTCAGTGATGAAAAATTCTACGAACGGGCACAAAAATTCGCTTTGGTTAAAAATATCGATGGAAAATTCTTTACACTTGAAGAGTATAAAACGTTGATAAAAGGCGAACAAACAGACAAAGACGGTAATCTGGTTTATCTATACACAAGCGATAAAGATTCTCAATACGCCTACATCGATGCCGCCAAAAACAAAGGATATGATGTGCTCCAGATGGATGGACAGTTAGACGTTCATTTCGTAGGAAAACTTGAGCAGTCAATGGAAAAAAGCCGCTTTGTTCGCGTCGACAGTGATGTGGTTGACAACCTCATCCGTAAATCCGAAAACAAAGAAGTAAATCTTTCGGAAGATCAGAAAAAAGAACTGACGGAAACCTTCAAATCAGCTGTTTCTCCGATCGAAAAAACAGAATTCGTAGTGATGTTCGAACATTTGGGAGAAAATGCAAATCCTGTAACAATCACCCAAAACGAATTCATGCGCCGGATGCAAGAAATGTCAGCCATGCAACAAGGGTTCAATTTTTATGGAGAAATGCCTGTTTCCTACAATCTTGTGCTGAATATGGATCACCCCCTGATCAAAAAAGTACAGGAAGATAAAGAAAACTCCCAATCCGTTGTCGGACAATTGGTCGATCTGGCCCTCTTATCCAATGGTCTCTTAAAAGGAGAAGCCTTGAGCAAATTCATTAAGAGAAGTGTGGAAATGATTTAATGGTTACGAGTTACGGGTTACAAGAAGAAAACCTGTAACTCGTAACTCATAACCCGTAACTCATAACCCGTAACTCATAACCCGTAACTCATAACCCGTAACTCATAACCCGTAACTCATAACCCGTAACTCATAACCCGTAACTCATAACCCGTAACTCATAACCCGTAACTCA
>JAVBLQ010000104.1:0-9248 GCA_031553435.1 Bacteroidales bacterium
ACGTTAGGCACAAACCACAGTAGAAAATTTTAAAATTATAGAATATGAAAGCAAAAATTATCCTTTTTATACTGATAGCTGTTCTATCTCAAACTATGAGAGGACAAGAAAACGACAGTTTATTTGCAAGACTTCAAGGGATTTCAAACCAAGGTGTTGAATTTTTTAATGTCGATGGAATCGAAATTACAAGCCAAAAAGTTAATGCCGAATTTTCCGCAAAAAACGCAGCTAAGAATTTTAAACAACTTAAAATTAAAGAAAAAGAACTCACTACATCAGACAGTTTATTAGAATTTCGAAACTTCTATGTATTTAAATCAGAGGAAAATCCTGTTGGTCTTTTATACAATATGTCTTATTATTTCATTGAAAGCGTGGATGACAAACTCATTGCTTTGACTTTCACTTCAATAAATAAAACCGATAAAGAATTCGAGCGAAACTTCATCAAATTGGTTAGAGACAATGGAATTCCTCAAAGCATCTACAATTCCACTGAAATTGATAGTATAAACTTTGCAGGACGAAAAATACAATTAGGAAGTGCTTGCCGATGGATGGGAATTAATAATGTTCAATGCCCTCATTATGGGCAAATGAATTGGAGTGTTCATAAAAACTTAGAGGACGCTTCTGCAACAGTAAACAATCAATTTCTTTCCGTCACGTCAAGAAAAGGCGGAAAAGTTGTTTCAGATACGACTGTGAATGTGATTTTCGAAGGGACAAAAACAACAGCGCGAAAAATTATTTACGATTTTACAGGAGCTCGCTCGCTTTTACTTAGTATGGCGGGAAGCAAAAGATTGACAATTTATTTAATTGCAGCGCCTGTGAGACAGTATTTTGTGAGTTGCGTTATGAGTTTTTGGGGCAGTGACCAAATCAATTCAAGTGGGCTTGCACCGTTGTTAGAAGAAGTGATGAAATTAGAGTAAAAGCAAATGCCAGTGCCTAACTTACGTCCTGCTCGCAAGCGGGCTGAAGTCGGTAATTGAACTTTTGTCGCCCGCCTTGGCTTTTGTCTCGGTGGATAGTTTCGTACCCCGCAAACCCGCTCGCAAGCAGCTGGCGGCACGTTGGCGGTCAGCGAAAAAACTCGATGGACAACTAATGAAAAAGAAACAAAATAAAAACAAGATGAAAAGAGTAATTGGAATTATTACAACAATTATAGCGACAGGAATTGTACTTTTTGTTTACCTTCGATTTGAAAACTTTTTTTATAGTGATTTTGGGTGTGGTTGTAGTTCAACTTGTACAGGTTATTATCCGACAATAATTTCGAGAATCATAGGATATGTCTTACTTATTATTGCAACATTGATATTCATTGCAAGTATTTGGCGAATCAAGAAACTTTCAAAATGGTGGACAATTCCAGCATTGATAATTTTCGGAATAGCTTTTTACGGTAATGGATACAAGATATTCAATAAAGGAATCTGTGGTTTGTCTATAAACAAAACTACATTTTTTGTCAAGCAGACTAAACTTGGGGATTTTGCCGTAGCAGACGGAGAAACTATTTATCCTGATAGTTTGAAAACAGAAAAATATAAGGGCAAACTTTTAGGTTACTCAATTGCCGGAAAGGAATTGACATTCTATCGAGTTGGAGAAATTCCGTTGAAAGTAAAGACAAGTTTTCTTTTTTGGAAAGTTCGCAATAATGTCATTGTTTGTGACCTTTCCCCTTGGCTGAATTCATTCAGAAATTTAGAATTTGAACAAAATAATAATGGATACGAGCTTATTGGAGGACAAAATATGCCTATTGAAATTTTCATGGAAGAGTTTTTGATTGCGCACAAAGAATTTCAAGGAAAAAAGATAATGAATCAAAGAATTATAAATGAATCCGACGGAACAACAAGATTCCGATTTGAGATTGAATGACAAATGCCGAACCGCTAACTTGCCGCCTGCTCGCAAGCGGATTGAAATCTGTAATTTGGGATTTTGCCACCCGCACCACCTTCAGCATCTGTGGGACAGTGAAGTCCACCGCAAGCCCGCTCGCAAGCAACCGCCGATCCGTTGGGCACAACGACAGAGTGCGCGGTTAAAAATGGGAAATAAGCGATAGACAGGACTAGATTTTGGGCAAAGTGAAATTTGACAATTTATCTACAAGACAAAACAGTCGTGTTTTGAAAAAACATAAATTTGCCAAAAATGAAAATAATGAAAAACAAATTTAAACAATATAAAACTTCCAACAGAGACTTCTATTTGTGATATTTATCTATAATATCCTGATGATTTTACCTTCGATCAAAGTTATCCAGATATACCCATCTTTATCTGCTGTTATTTTATTAATGGAAGAGTTTCCGAATTTATATTTCCATATAACTTTTTGTTCTTTAGGATCAATGGCAACTAACAATCCGTTTTTACCTCCGGCATATACAGTTCCATTGTGCTCGAAGATAGGACAAGGATTGTGTTCGTATCCGAATCCGGCATTGATCAGCCATTTTTCCTTGAATTCGTTTCCATGGGCTGAAACTGACAAGATGCTATCATTCATCAATTTAGCATAAATCGTTTTTCCATCTTCGGAGACTCCCATAGATTCACGCACCTTGTGTTTATTTGTACGCCAGATTGTTTTTCCTGTTGTGAGATCTATCGCAGTCATAAACCTATCGGGAGCCACAATAAAAACTTTGTTGTGGCTGATAGCCGGAACAACATTGGCCGGAGAATACAATACGGCTTTGTGCCCGTTATCCCATTTCCACCGGAGTTTTCCGGTATTTTTATCTACACAATACAAATGTCTGTCCCATGCACCGAAAACAATTTCTTTGTTACCAATAGTGGGTTTCCCTTGTAGTTGTCCTTCAATATCTGTATTTTTCCAGATTATTTCTCCTTTATTGGCTTCGATTTTGTATAGATCATTACCGGCCGTTACATATAAAAGGTTGCTTTCCAAAGAAGTTTCCCCTATAATAGGTTTTCCCAATGGGATTTTATCCAATATTTTTCCGTCTTTCAAAGAAAAAACATACAAATCTCCGGATATTGATCCGGCAAATACTTTTTCTTTGAAGATTACTGGTGTGGAATAAATAGAGCCTTCTAATTGTTTTTCCCACAATATTTGTTTGTCTTTTGTGTTGATGGCTATAATTTCGCCTTTCGAATTTCCATAAACAAGTGTGTTTCCGGATAGAGTAGCTCCTGTGAATATGGAAGCGCTGTCATTCACAATCTCTCCGAATTTTACATGTGGATATTGATTGTTGATTGAAAAATCAGGTAAGGGAGAGACCTGGCGATTTTTTACCACATCATTATTTTTTAAACTAAAAGCTGCGAACAATTCAGGCGAGTTATTTAATTCTTTTTCAAAAACAAAAGCGCTGTCATTTTTAAGCGTAATAAGATTATATCCCATAACATCCGAACCTGATTTAACACTTGCTCGTCCCATCACACCTATGATTCCATCAAAATTATGAAGAGAGAGTCTATGCTCGTGTCCACAAAGTGTGAAACTCGCTTTATACTCATTTAATATTGGGGTAATTTCATGCCAATTATCCAATCCGTCTTTCAATGGATAGTGAGTGGCGACAATCAGTGTTTTGTCTGGAGTCTTACGTTTTTTCAATTCTTGCTGAAGCCAGTGAATATCTTCATCTTTGGCATGTCCGTCGCCCATTTTCATGTAAGGGCCGGTTGCGAATCCGATAAATAAATAGTTATCTGTTTCGAATAAAAACCGGTCGTTCCCGAAAAGTTTAATAAAAGTCATTCCCGCACTTTCCGACCAGTTGGTTTCGTGGTTTCCGGAAATAACATAAATGGGTACAGCCAGTTTATCCAAAGTTTGTTTCACGGTATTTAGTTCCGCATCAGATCCAGTGTTTGTTAAATCTCCGGTTAAGATAACGAAATCCGGTTGGTCCGTATTGATTTCCTGTACAATTTGCTGAAGCGCTCTTTCTGATGGTGCATTGGGAGCTACATGAATATCTGTCAGAAACGCGAATTTTACTTCTTTGTTTTGAGCAAAAGAAATGGAAATATTAAAGATCAAGCATAGGCTTAATACCTTCAGACATGTTTTTCTCATACTTGTATTACATCTTATATGCATGCAAAAATAAAGAGTTTTATTCGTTTCAAAAATACTTTTTTTATGTTGTACAACATATGTTTCTTGTTTTTATTGATGATTAAAAATTAATCAGTACCTTCGTGTTTATTAATTTAACTTCGCATAAAATAATATGAAATATTGGTTATTAACCATCGCAATCATAATTTGTCATACAAAAATACACGCTCAGCATATTCCGGTTGACTCTTTGGGTAAAGATACGTTGGGTCTGGTTAACATTTCAGTGACCAACATGAGAACGAAACCTTCTTTCTCCGAAGAACTGTCGACTCAGGCTTTGTTGGGAACTCCGGTGAAGATTTTATTTCAGGAAAAAGGTTGGAAACATATTCAAACACCGGATGGTTATATTGGTTGGGTTCAACAACTTGCCATTACTTCTATCAATGAAGAAAAATTCAATCAATGGAAATCTGATGCTAAAATTATTTACACCAAATTATTTGGTTCTTCTTATCCGGAACCTGATGAAGAAAATGCTCAACCTGTTTCCGATCTGGTTTGCGGAAATATATTGGTTTGTGTGAATGATACAAATCCTGATTTTTATCAGGTTTCTTATCCTGATGGAAGAAATGCTTTTGTTCTTAAAAAAGAATCCATGCCTTTCAAAGATTGGTTGGAATCACGATCTCTGACTCAGGAAAATATAGTAAAAACGGCTCGATGGTTTACCGGAATCCCATATCTTTGGGGAGGAACTTCTTCGAAAGGAATGGATTGCAGCGGATTTACCAAAATGGTCTATTTCCTGAACGGTGTGATTCTGATGCGGGATGCCAGTCAGCAAATCCATTCCGGAACATTAGTAGATACATTGACCGGTTTTGTAAATTTACAACCGGGAGATTTATTATTTTTTGGAAATAAAGCCACAAAGGATAAAAAAGAACAGGTAGTGCATGTAGCGATTTCCCTTGGAGGAACTGAGTTTATCCATGCATCGGGAATGATTCGTATAGGAAGTCTGAATCCTCAGAGTCCTGATTATGATGAATTCAACAAAAATCGTTTTTTACGGGCGAAACGCATTATTGGTTCTGTTAATGGTAAAAATGATTGGTGGATGGCAGAGCATCCTTCTTATCAATAAAATTTGATAAATTATGAGCAATATCAGTCGACGAAATTTTTTGATTCAATCTGCAATGGTTGTAGGAGCACTTCATTTACCTTCTGTTCCATTGATTGCAGATAATAAACAAAAACCGGCAGGCGGAAAATGGATGAAACTGACCTGGAAACCCTATGACCTGCAATTGAAACATGTTTTTACGATTGCCAATTTTTCCCGGACCACTACACCTGTTGTCCTGACACAGATTGAATACGATGGCGTAATTGGTTATGGAGAAGCCTCTTTGCCTCCTTATCTGGGAGAAACGCAAGCATCTGTCATTGAATTTTTGAAAAAAGTCGATCTTTCCGGATTCAATGATCCTTTTGATCTGGAAGATATTTTGAGTTATATAGATAACATTACCGAAAATAATACTGCGGCAAAAGCTTCTGTGGATATTGCATTGCATGATCTGGTCGGCAAACTGATCGGCGCACCCTGGTATAAAATGTGGGGATTGAACAAAAATAAAACACCGGATACTACATTTACTATCGGTATGGATACCGATGAAATTGTCAAACAAAAGACAAGGGAAGTTGCTTCAGATTTCAATATACTGAAAGTAAAATTAGGCCGGGATACTGATAAACAAATGATTGAAGCCATCCGTTCCGTAACGAATTTACCCATTGCCGTTGATGCCAATCAGGGTTGGAAAGACAAGCATTATGCTTTGGATATGATTCTTTGGCTAAAAGAAAAAGGCATTGTGATGATTGAGCAACCTATGTCGAAATATGATTTGGATGGAAATGCCTGGGTTACCGAACACAGTCCGTTACCCGTATTTGCCGATGAATCTGTTCAACGTTTACGTGATATCGAAAGGCTGAAAGGTGTTTTCAGCGGAATCAATATCAAGTTGATGAAATGTACCGGCATGCGTGAAGCCTGGAAAATGCTTAACCTGGCGCGCGCTTTGAACATGAAAGTAATGATCGGTTGTATGACGGAAACATCTTGTGCCATTTCGGCTGCCTCCCAATTATCTCCGGCAGTTGATTTTGCTGATCTGGACGGCGCTTGGCTTATCAGCAACGATTGTTTTTCGGGAACTACGGTAGTCAGAGGGAAAATCACATTGAATGATTTGCCTGGAATCGGAATAAAGGCGAAAGGCTAAGAGCAAAAGGTGAAAGGAATTGTGCGCAAGCCCTCTTTTGCCTTTAGCCCTTCGCCTTTTGCCTAAAATTATATTTTTTTAATTCTTAATTCTCAATTCACCATGAAACCCACAGGACGATTATTATCATTAGATGTATTACGGGGAATCACAATTGCCGGAATGATTATGGTCAACAATCCCGGCAGTTGGAGTTATGTATACGCTCCTTTGCGTCATGCCGAATGGCACGGACTGACTCCGACCGATCTGGTATTCCCGTTTTTCATGTTTATCATGGGTGTATCCATGTTCTTGTCATTGAAAAAGTATGACTGGAAACTGACCAAAGAATGCGTTTGGAAAATTGTCAAACGAAGCATTTTGATATTTTTAGTCGGTTATGCATTGAACTGGTTTGGCTATGGATTGAGAAAATTTGTGGAACTATCGGATTTGGCATTCATGGAACGGATGTCGAACAGTTTTCTTGATTTCCCCAATATCAGGGTATTGGGAGTTATGCAAAGATTGGCCATTGCTTATTGCTTTGGGTCATTATTAGGTTGTTGGGTTAAAAAACAAAAATATATTCCATTATTGGCCGGTGCAATTTTATTGTTCTACTGGATTTTTCAGGCTTTATTCAATGGATTTCCTTTCTCTCCGGACAATATTATTGCGGTTGTAGATAATAAGTTGATCGGAGAACCTCGTTTATATCACGATACGGTTGGTGGTGTAAAATTAGCTTTTGATCCCGAAGGATTACTTTCTGCGATTGGCAGTATCGGACATGTATTGTTGGGTTTTTACGCCGGATATTTAATATTAAACAGCAAAAGAGATAATAATGTAGCAGTTCAGAATCTGATGCTTTTCGGTACGATAATTCTTTTTGCAGGATTACTATTGAATTATGGCTGTCCGATCAATAAAAAAATCTGGACATCTACTTTTGCGCTAACCACCTGTGGTTTAGCGTCCCTTTTCCTGGCTCTGTTGATTTGGTTCATTGATATCAAGGGGTATGTAAAATGGAGCGCTTTTTTTGAATCGTTTGGAATCAATCCTTTATTCTTATACGTCTCCGGAGGAGTTTTTGCCAATATATTCGCTGTTTCCGGGATCAAGAAATATATTTGTGATCATCTTTTGAATCCGTATCTGGATCCCTATTTTGCATCCCTGGTTTATGCCTTGTTATTTGTCGGTTTTATTTGGCTATTGGGTTATGGCTTGTATAAGAAGCAGATTTATATAAAGTTATAAAAAAATTGGGAAATGAAACTTACGCACGAAAACATTTTCCATTTTTCATTTTCAATTCTCAATTAATAACTATACTTTTGTCGCCATTAAATTTTTGTAATACATTTCAAATGGAAAGAATAAAATCGACGTTGAGAGATTCTAAAGGAATGAGGTGGACAATACTCTTTTTCGTATCCTTTACCATGTTATGTTCTTATTATTTGACTGATGCCATGGCTCCTCTGAAAGAGAGAATGGAAATCAATCTGCATTGGAACTCCAGCGAGTATGGCTTTTATTCGGGAGCTTACAGTTTGTTCAATGTTTTCTTGCTGATGCTGATTTTCGCCGGAATGATATTGGATAAAATAGGTGTGAGATTGACAGGGATACTTTCGATTATACTGATGCTTGTCGGCGCCGTTATCAAATATCATGCTATCAAGGGAAATGTCGGAAGTGAAGAGTGGATGTTGAAGTTTTTTTCTTTCGAATTGATTATGAAGCGTAGTGTGATGATAGCTTCATTGGGATTTGCCATTTTCGGAGTTGGGGCCGAAATGTTCGGCATTACAGCTAACAAAGCCATTGTCCGCTGGTTCAAAGGTAAAGAATTTGCTTTTGCGTTGGGATTAAATACTTCAACCGGACGTATCGGAACAGCTTTAGCAATGTTTACACCTATTCCATTGGTGAAACTGACGGGAAATATCGCTACCCCCGTTTTATTATCCATCGTATTACTTTGTATTGGAATGTTGGCCTTTATTTTTTTCATATTCTTTGATAAAAAATTAGATAAAGAATCGCCTGAAGAGCAGAACGAGAATGTCGAAGAATTCAGAGTGGAGGATATTTTCAAAATTATTAAAGTCAAAGCTTTCTGGTATATCACTATTCTTTGTTTGTTATTTTATTCGGCAGTATTCCCTTTTATAAAATATGCTACAGATTTGATGGTTCAGAAATACGGAATTTCAGACGAACAAGCAGGCAATATTCCCGCGATATTACCTTTTGCAGCCTTGTTTTTGACACCTTTTTTCGGAAACTTATATGATAAAAAAGGGAAAGGAGCAACCATTATGATCGTTGGAGCTGTTATATTACTTCTTGTTCATTTGTTGTTCTCACTTCCTTTCAATAATTTGATTATCGCCATCAGTTTGGTTGCACTTTTAGGTGTTGCATTTTCAATGGTTCCATCAGCTATGTGGCCGTCGATAGCAAAGATAATTCCCGAAAACCGGTTGGGTACAGCTTATTCCCTGACATTCTGGTTTCAAAACTGGGGATTGATGGGCGTTCCTATGCTAATAGGATATGTACTTGACAAATATTGCATTACAGGTAAAATTGAAAAAATAATCGATGGAACTCCATTAGAAGTTACGCAATATGATTATACTTACCCCATGCTTATATTTGCTTGTTTCGGAGCACTATCTATCTTCTTCGCACTTTTATTGAAACGTGAAGATGCAAAGAAAAAGTATGGGCTTGAAGATAAAAACGAAGAGAATTGAAAATTTAGAATTGAAATTGAGAATTGAAAATTAGAATTGAAAATGATTTTTTAGATTAGTCTTTTCATTTTGAATTCTCAATTTAAATTCTCAATTTTA
>JAVBLQ010000034.1:0-10113 GCA_031553435.1 Bacteroidales bacterium
AGGAGGCATGGTAGCCGAACCGGGAAGTTGCGTAGCTACCTCGATGTAATCCTTTGCGCTATTGCTGTAATAATACAAGAATCCGGTATAACCCAGGTTTGCCTGGGTCATCGCATAATTTGAAGTTGTCAGGCCACCGACAAAGTTCCAACCCCAACTTTTGGCGGTGGTGAAAGGATTTTGAATTGTCGGAGTGTAATATGACAAATTGATCGTTTTATTAGCGGTTGCTGTTGAAAACAAATTAGTAATATCGGAAGCGGGAAAGATCACTTCACGGTTGACCATATCTTCATCCAAAGCAAAAAGATAACCTTTGCCGGGAACCAAAGTGGAATTGGCATCGACTACCAGGTCTTTCCATGAATTGGCATTACCGGTATTGGGACGGCTGGCGGCATCATATTCCATCATATAATACTGCGTATCATAAGTCAAAGCAGTACCTGTGCCGGATTTGATTTCGCTCATTTTGACGGTGAAAGGAAAAGAGACATAATAATACCTCTTGTCAGCAAAAGTTTTTTGTAACTGGATTTCGGATACAGCACTACCGGAGGTAGTAATGGTAGCTTTGTTAGCCAAAAGGCCATCGTTAGCGTCATCCGATTTGAGGATTAAACCTTTTGAAAAATTAATGGTTCCATTGTTGGTGACAACGCCGGTGCCTTGCGAAGAATTAGAGTTGATCGTGACTGGGCCCTGTGAAATCATGGACCCGCCGGTTCCTACATTTATGGGTCCGTAGACCGACATAGGAGATTGCGCAGTAGCCATGCATACAGGAATAAGCCCCAGCAGCAGGATGCTAAGTTTTTGTTTCATATACGTGATTTTAAGTTGTTAATAACAAGTTTATGTCCTTGTGATTTTCAACAAAACCGAGAAGACGGCAAATAAATAGGCCGGAATCTTCAACCAGAGTTATTTTTTAATCATTAGGGTCTTAAAAATTTTCCAACTCTTCTTATTGTGAATTAGGGTCACATAAAAAAACAGCTGAAGAATGATGGGGCAAATATATTGAATAAAAAATATACCATGCAATAGCTCATCTTCAAGCGACTCTTATTTTTTACATATTTTTGCAAATTTAACTATTCTTTTAGCGCTTATTTACATATTTTTGCGATTCCCCATTCATTTTGATGTATTTCAGGAGAAAAGTAAAAGTCAAGACTTTTGGGAAACTATTTAAGTTTTCACCTTTATATCGATTTTAATGTGAAAATTTAATCAGTTTCTAAATTTTAAAAAACAAATAAAACGTATTCTTGTTATTAATATTAAAGAATAAGAAAAAATAGCCATCGTAAATTATTAAAATATGAAATCGTATTATTTATTGTTTATCATCATGATTGCTTTTGTTTCCTGTCAGCAAAAAGAAACAAAAACCAATGTTGTAAGCGATCCGTTACCATCATGGAATGATACTCCCGCTAAAAAAGCCATTGTCGGTTTTGTTACTCAGGCTACAACTGAAGGAAGCGACAAATTCATTCCGGTCGATGCACGTATCGCCACATTTGATAATGACGGAACACTTTGGTGCGAACAACCATTGTATTTTGAAATGGTATATTCGATAGACGCCACTCAGTCTATTGCAAAATCAGTTCCTGAGTTGCAGAAAAAGCCGGAGATTAAGGCTTTAGCTTCAGGTGATAAAGCCGGATTTATGAAGTCGGGCGAGAAAGGAATCCTGGAAGCCTTTGCCATCTCACATACTGCCGTTAAACCCGAACATTTTGACGAAATGGCGAAAGCATGGTTGGACACTGCCGTTAATGCAAAATTTAAACATAAATATGTGGAGCTGACTTATCTGCCGATGATAGAATTATTACAATATTTACGCGATAATCAATTCAAAACATATATCGTATCCGGAGGATCATCGATGTTTATCCGTAATTTCAGTGCAAAAGCATATGGTATTCCTGCTGAGCAAGTGATCGGAACCATGTTCAAAGCCGAATATAAAGGCGGCAACGTATTACTTAAACCGGAAGTTTGGCACACGGATGATAATGCCGGCAAGCCCGAAGCTATCTACAATATTATCGGTAAAAAACCGGTACTGGCTTTCGGAAATTCCGACGGTGATTTTGAAATGTTGGATTGGACATCGACAAATAATCCGTTACCTCACCTTTCTTTACTCCTTCATCATACCGATGATGTAAGAGAGGTGGCTTACGACAGTCTTTCCCATATCGGACAATTGAAAAGAGGATTGGTTCAAGGTCCCGCCAAAGGTTGGATCATTGTGGATATGAAGAAAGATTTTAATAAGGTGTTTTCTTTTGAAAAATGAATTGGGCCTTCACCATTCACCATTCACTTAGATTATCATTATGACAACTCTCGAACAGATACTTGCTCTTAAAAAAAATGTAGGCGAAAGCATTATCGGTCAGGAAAATGTAATTTCCAAAATTATCATTGCCCTGCTGACTGACGGCAATGTGCTGCTGGAAGGTCTTCCCGGATTGGCAAAAACACGAGCTGTAAAGAGTCTGGCGAATAATTTGAATTGCAAGTTAAGTCGAATTCAATTTACGCCCGACCTGTTGCCATCGGATATCACCGGAACGGAAATTTATCAGCCGCAATCCGATCAAAAGTTCGTCTTTCAACAAGGTCCGATTTTCAGTAATCTGGTCCTGGCGGATGAGATCAACCGCGCTCCGGCCAAAGTACAATCAGCATTGTTGGAAGCAATGGAAGAAAGACAGGTTTCTGTAGCCGGAAAAACCTATAAAATGGAGCCCTTGTTTATGGTACTAGCCACCCAGAATCCCATAGAGCAAGAAGGTACCTATCCTTTGCCCGAAGCCCAACTCGACCGTTTTGTGATGAAAATAGAAATCGACTATCCCAGCGCAGAAGAAGAAGCAAAGATCGTTCAACTGGTGCGAAACGAAAGTAAAGGAGAAGTAAAAAAAATAACTCCCATCGATCAAAAGGTAATTTTTGATGCACGGAAAGAAATCAGCCGGATAGAAGTAAGCCAGGCCGCTGAAAAATATATGGTTGATCTGGTCTCTGCAACCCGTTATCCGGATAAATTCAACAAAGATCTGACCAGATGGATCAGTTACGGAGCCAGTCCGCGGGGAACTATTTCTTTGGATAAATGTTCGCGCGTGGTTGCCTGGTTAGACGGACGCCAAAGCGTTACTCCCGACGATACCCGGTATATTGTGCATGACGTTTTCCGCCATCGTTTGATATTGTCATATGAAGCCAATGCGGATAGAGTAAACGCTAATGCTGTTGTCGACACGATATTGAAGAATGTTCCGGTAATTTGATAAAAGTGACCTTCACCTTTCACATTTTATATAAATATTCTCATGAACTATCCAATCGAAATAGCTACAAACCTAGATGACCTGATGCGATTTGAATACCTGGTTCAAACAGGAAAAATACTGCCGGATCAACCCATCTATACCATTCTGGCAGGAAAGCATGCCGCTAAAATGCGTGGCCGTGGTCTGGATTTTGAAGAAGTGCGTCAATACGTTCCCGGCGATGACATCCGCAACATTGATTGGAAAGTGACTGCCCGGACAAACGAAACATATTCTAAAGTTTTTAATGAAGAAAAAGAACGACCCACATTTACATTGCTCGACCAAAGCGCTGTGATGTTTTTCGGTTCACAACGGTATGTGAAGTCAGTCAAAGCTGCTCACATTGCCGCACTATCCGCTTTTTATACAATTCAGCGCGGCGATCGTTTCGGAGGATTGATTTTCAACGAAGAAGGCCATGATTATGTTGCACCTAAGCGCAGTAAAGCTCTGGTTCAGCATTTTTTACAATTGGTGGTTGAACGTAATAATCAACTGTTGAGTCGCAAAAAAGTGAATAATAATACTACTCTCCTCAACGAAATGTTGCAACGGACGCAAATGGCTGTTACCCATGATTATGTGATATCGGTTATCACAGACATCATGATGTTGGACGAAGAAAGCAAACGTTATCTGAGAAGCATGTCGTTGCACAACAACGTGATTCTTGTCCATATCGAAGATCCGATGGACAGGGAGCTTCCGGATGGAAAACTTGTTTTATCCAATGGAGACCGTCAGATTTTATGGAATAATAAAAAAGAAAATACAGGAAATAAATATACATCGGATTACGATCAACGTTTTGCTTCGTTGAAAGAAGAATTCCGGCATTCCAAAATTCCGGTATCAGTGATCAATACAACTGTTCCGGTTGAAGAACAGATTATTGAGAAAATCGGAGAAAAATTATCAATAACCAAAAATTAAGATGAACAATAATATATCGACACTGGATCAATTTATAGAACCTGCTCCGGTTCGCTTCACATTCGAAGCGCCGGGTTGGTATATTCTCGCCGGTATCATCTTATTGATTCTGTTGATCTGTGTTGCATTGATTGTCAGGAATTATATAAAAAATAAATACCGGAGAAAAGCGATCAAAGCATTACAAAAAGAAGAAACAAACTCAATCAAACAAAAACAATATGCAGATATCATATATAAAGCCAATATGATTATGAAACAAATCTGCATACAACTTTATACAAGAGAAGCTTGTGCCGGTTTGCGGACAAAAGACTGGCTTGAATTCCTGAATCAAACATCTCATTCAAATTTGTTTCAGAAAGAAAATGAAAAAACAATCGATTCCATATATCTGACAGGTAATGATCTGGATGAAAAAGAAACAATCGCATTCCTGGACAAGACAAAACAATGGATAAAAAAACACAAACATGCTGTTGTACGTAGTAAATAACATGCAGTTCGAAATAGCGCACAAATGGGTTTTCCTGTTGCTGCCCTTACCATTATTGATTTATTGGTTGTTGCCTGCTTTGCATAAACGCCGGTCAGGATTGCTGGCTCCGTTTTTTCAAAGGACGGTGGCAGTTTCCGGACAACGTCCCAAGCATAATTCGTGGATTTCGCGGAAAGGTTTTTTTTCATGGTTTACATTGATTTTATGCTGGATCTGTTTATTAGCCGCAGCTTCATCTCCTCAATTGGTAGGACAACCTGGAAAAAAGACACGCACTGTGCGTAGCTTTCTGATTGTGGCCGATATTTCTTTCAGTATGGCGCAAACCGATTGGTCGGTCGACGGAAAAACAATGTCCCGCTGGAATGCTGTAAAATATTTGATGAAAGATTTCGTCAAAGAACGGAAAAGCGATCAGATAGGACTCGAAATGTTTGCAACCCATGCTTATTTGCAAGCCCCATTGACTACCGATCTGGAAACAATCACCTGGTTGTTGGATCAAACGGAAGTGGGCATGGCCGGGCAAATGACCAGTATCGGAGAAGCAATTGCATTTGGAATCAAAATGTTTCAACAAGATACAATCAAGCAAAAAGTCATGTTGCTGATGACTGACGGTGTAGACGGAGGAACAGATATTCTTCCCTTAGATGCCGCAGCAGCAGCCAAACACGATAGTATCACCATTTATACTTTAGGAATAGGAAACAGTACCAGCGGAGGTTACGCCATCGACGAGACATTGCTGACTCAAATTGCAGAAACAACCGGAGGCAAATATTTCCGGGCCGATAGCCAGAAAGAAATGCAGGCGGTTTACACAGAACTCAATAAATTACAACCGGTGGTTTACGAAGAAGAATCGTATAAACCCATTGTGTTATTGTATATGTATCCTTTGGGAGCAGCAATCGCATTGGCATTGATTTTTTATTTTTTAAGCGGAAGCATTCATTTGTTGAAAAGTTACAGGTGAACTAGTTACGGGTTACAAGTTACAAGTTACGGGTTACAAGTTACAATTTACAGGTTACAAGTTATTAGTTAAGTGTATGGTAAAATTTAGTTTATACTATGTTCGGCAAAAGGCCCGAGGCACAGGGCGAAGGAAATCATGTGCAAATCATCTTTTGCCTTTCGCCCTTCGCCTTTGGCCAAAAATAAATATTTGCAACCCGTAACCCGTAACCCGTAACCCGTAACTTGTAACCCGTAACCTGTAACCCGTAACTAAAATAATATGAATAAATTCATCGACATATACCATTCTTTCGATTCTCAGGCTTTTCATTTTCTGAGGCCTTGGGCATTATGGCTGTTTATTCCGTTGGGAGTAATCATCATCATATTGTTGTTAGGCAACCGGGAACAAAAAAAATGGAAAAATATCATTGCACTTCATTTACGGCCTTATATGTTCAGCAAGGGAAGCCCCGGCGCAATTATTTTACCTCTGGTTTTTCTTGTAATAAGTTTAAGTTGTATGATTCTGGCCTTGGCAGGACCCACATGGAAGAAACGGGATATTCCCGGGGAAAAAATTCCTGCTGTGGTAATGATCGACCTGGATTTATCCAAATCAATGTTGGCCGAAGATATACAACCTTCCCGGTTGGAACGGGCAAAGATGAAAATTTCAGACTTCCTGAACGCAAATCCGCGCGCCCGTGCCGGATTGATTGCTTATGCCGGAACTCCGCATACGGTTCTACCTTTCACCAGTGATTACAACCTGATTAAGCATCATGCTGCCAGTCTGTACAATTGGGAAATGCCTGTTCAGGGAACAAATATGGCTTTGAACCTGGCATTGATAGATTCAATGATGGTACGTGTAGATGCTCCGAGTACAATTTTGTTAATGACGGATGTGATCAATGATTCGGAAGCCACACTGTTATCCGACTTCATCAATAATTCCATACATAAACTGGAAATATTATTGTTTTCGATTCCCAATGGAGCTCCGGTTCCCGGTGCTCCGGGAGTTATTTCCAAACAATCGCCTACGGCATTGAATAATTTGCAGCAAAATGAAAAGATCCATATCACTACTATTACATTGGATAAATCGGATGTGGAAGGAATTGCCAAACGCATCAGTGATCATCTCATGTTTGAAAAAGACAAGAAAAAAGATGCACAGGAATGGGATGATATGGGATGGTTGCTGCTCATTCCGGCAATTGTTATTACTCTCTTGTGGTTCCGTAAGGGTTGGGTGGTTCAATGGTCTTGGATCCCATTGATATTGATCACTTTTTCGTCTTGTAGTCTGGGGGATAAACATCCGGATTGGTGGTACACCAAAGATTATCAGGGAGAGATGTTGTACGAAAAAGGCGATTACGAACAAGCGGCAGAACTATTTACCGATAACAGCCATAAAGCCGCGGCCTATTTCAAAGCCGGTGATTACCAATCTGTAGCAGTGTTACTGGCTGATGATACAACCGCCATCGGAAGATATAACTATGGCCTGGCAATGGTTAAATTAGGAAATTATGACGAAGCAATCGAATCATTTCAAACAGCCATATCTGAAGATCAATCTTTGAAATCCAAGGCTCAGCAAAATATCGATGCAACGCAATTGATGAAAGATCAGGCAAAAAGCGTATTGCGTTTTTTGCCCCAAACCAGTGCTATAGATAAAATATTAGCAAATACGGAGAAAGGAAAACTGAAAGAACGCAAGCCAACCGGAGAAGATGAACAATTAAGCTCGGATACGGAAGTCAAAAAACTTCCCACTAAGGGGGATCGATTGAGCGATGAAGTAGCCAGCGATATTCACCGGGCAAAAGAACAAAAATTTCCGCCTAAGGATTTCAAAATGGAACCGCAAATGCCTGTCGAAACAAAAGTGTTGATGCAGAAAACAAATGCGGATCCCGGCGAATTTCTTCACCGGAGATTCGAGATACAGAAACAAAAATATTATCCGACTGTAAAACAAGGGAAAGAAATATGGTAAGGGACTACCCTGATAGATTATGAACAGAATATATAAAATAATATTAGCGTTGCTAATCCTAACAGGGTTACAAACCCTGTTAGGATTAGATTCAGCTCACGCCCAAGTCTCCGCCATTGTCGATCTGAGCAAAAGATCCGTCTATGTGCAGCAACCATTTCGTGTAAACATCACCGTTTACACCAAGACATGGTTTACCCAGCCATTGGAATTTACCAATCTGCAAATTCCCAACGCATTTATTGTCCCTTTCGACAAGACCCAGCCGGGTATGTTCACTATTGGTGGAAAACAGTATCCCGGCGTTCAGTTTTATTATATAGTTTTTCCGTATAAACCGGGAGAATTTTCCGTTCCTTCATTGGAAATCACAGCACAAAGCCCTCCGGAAGGAAGTTCCGAAAGCCGGAAAGTAATAATTCATACCACAGAGCAAAAATATACTGTAAAAGATGTTCCCAAAAGTCTGAAAGATAAAGGAGATTGGCTTGTTGCCAAAAATGTTATCCTCAGAGAAACCTGGAGTCCGGATTTGAAAAATCTGAAAGTCGGTGACGTTCTGAAACGCACTGTTACGATCGATGCTCAGGGAACATTACCTCAATTTATCCCCGACATTTCCGGTCAGGAGCAAGTAAAATGGGCAAGTACCTACCCGCAATCTCCTGTTTTAACGGATACCCGGGGTGGTGGAGATGCTAATGGAAGGAGCACGCAAACCACCACTTATCTGCTCGAAAAGTCAGGTAATTTTATAATTCCCGGAATAGAATTGCCTTATTGGAATCCCTATTCAGGTAAACTGATGACAGCTTCTACCATCAAACATGAAATTCTGGTTGCAGATAATCCCGATTTGGGAATCCTGACCACACTTAAAGATAGTTTAGATGCCACACAATCTGTCAAAGCAGTTTCAGAAGAAAAAACTCCTTTCCTCATTTTGGGAATGAAGTGGTATCAATTTGCCGGATTGTTGATTATAGCCTTGTTTGTTTGTTATTGTCTTTTTTCTTTCGGAAGAAAAGTATTTAAAAAATTTCATATCAAGTGGCTCAATTACTTAAATAGTGAACAATATCTTTTCAGAAAAATGATACACTCAAACAATAGTCCTGAATCATTTTTGCCGGCATTATACAAATGGTGGGACAATCTGAAAAAAAAACCATCTTCTTCAATCGGCGCCTCTTTGAACGAAATGCACCTGACTGAAGAAGAAAAAAACATCAAAAACTATCTGACTGTTGTTTACGAAAAACAGGAAGCCGGAGATGCCGAAGAAATTAAGAAGATGATGAGGAAAAGATTTAAACACAAATATTAAATATTGCACCTTTGCATCTTCGTGTTTAAAACCTGCTTATTCGAATTCTTTTTCATAAAATTTTTTGAATTCGTTTTTTCTGACAAGCTTTTTGTAAATCACAAAAGACTTATTTCCAGCAATTTTCACTTCATTCTTAAAATCTTCATGAGGAAAAAAATTAATGTCGCTTATAGAAATGTAATGACCTGTTCTCTCTGAGAATGGCCCTTCATACATGACTCCATTGATATTAATTTTGCGGATTGTAGTGGTATCCTTCCCATTTCCGTATAACATGGAACACTCAATGTATGGATCATTTGTTATATTCACAAATCCGTACACATCTTCAGATGTAAATTTAACAACTTCACCGCCATCGACTTGTAGTGTATGTTCACCGGCTTTCATTTTTCCTTCGGCCAGCTTAAACTCATGAGCGCCAACTTTGACAGGAGCTTGTCCGTCAATAGATACGGATACCTCTTTATCTGTCGGATTATCAATGTAGTACTCGCTACCGGAACACGAGGCAAATAAAATAATTGCCAAACAAGTTAAAAGTAAAATAGATTGTTTCATAATGATGCTTGTTTCAAGAAGCAAATGCAACTGATTAAGTTAGTAATTAAAATTTTATTAAGTGTGAGATGCCTGATTTTGCAAAGCTACAAACTTTTTTATTTTCCGCAACAAAATTTCCATTTTTTCAGTTATATATGCAAGGTTACAAGTTGCAAAATCAATCTGTAACCCGTAACCTGTAACTCGTAACTTGTAACTCGTAACTTGTAACTCGTAACCTGTAACTCGTAACTTAATTAAATACATCACCCACATGCACACCACCAGTATCAAAATCAAGTACCGTTCCTCGACGGTTCCGGGCCAGGAGGGGTCGCTTTTGTTACAGTTCAAAAAAAAACCGGAGGTTAAAATTATCACCACTTACGAAAAACATTTTTTACATTATTGGAAACCAGTACTGGAAAAAGTAAGGCTACGGGGTTACACACCCCAGCCTGAG
>JAVBLQ010000016.1:0-38466 GCA_031553435.1 Bacteroidales bacterium
TATGTACTCCACTCTTCTAATCCTGTCATTTGTGAAGTAATATCTACTCCATCATATTTTCCTGTTTGTATATTACGAAGATGTTTCATTTCATGGTGTGCTATTAATGCTAATCGGTCAAAATTACCTTCAAAAGGATAAACTATGTTAAATAGAATGCAGCTTGGGAACTGTTCACATTGGTCGCAATTAAAATTTAAACAGGCATTTAAGTTATAATGTTCGAACAATAAATCCCCAGATAGAAAATCAATGTGAAAATCAATAGCCAGGCGCTAACCGTATTCTTGGATAGTGTGAAATAGTGTGAAACTAAAATAGACGCCGGAATATAAATAATAAAAAGAAAAGTTGTTTTTCCTCCTGAAACAAAAATAATACCGGCCAAACAAAAAGCAGTTAAGAAAATAAGAGAAGAAATCAATGCCCGGATTTTGATTTTTTCTCTATAAATATTCAGGAAAAAATGGAAAATGGATATGACAAACAATATAAACATAAAAATCAATGACAGATAATCATCCCAAACAAATGCATTCCAAATAATTTGGAGAGTATCTGTTGAAAATTGAATGGACGGGATGGACTTAAAAACAAAATCCATATCATCCATAGCAACGGACCAGGAAAAAATAAAAATACAGACAATCAAAATCCCCATCAAAAAAGCAAAAAAGCTTCGGACATTCAGAGATTTAAACTGATAAAAAGAAATGATGAAATACACTAAAAACAGGATTGATGGTCCCCAGGCATAGCAAGAAGCAACCGACAAAAAGATTGCGATGGTGAAAGCGTATGGTTGGGATTTTTCTACCTGATAAGACCGGAATGCCTGCATCAAACAAAATAAGACGGCAAGGCAAACAATACTTCCATTGAGTCCGATTTTGGGCCCGGTTCCGGCAAAAATGAGAAAAAAGATTGTCGGAAGAATACTTCTTTCCCGGATAATACTATAGGCATGGCTTATCTGGAGAAGATAAATGGCCGTCGCTACCTGCAACAATAAAGAAACGATGTTTGGAATATCATATACAAAACCTTCAGAAAAAAGCCTGGAGATGATAGTTATCACAACACAAAATGGCAAAATCCACCTATTGTTGACAAGGGATAGTCTAAGTTTCTTTACATCCATCATTTACAAATCAAAACCTATGTCCGAACGAAAATATTTTTTATCAAAACAAATCGCATTCGCATTGTGGAATGAATATTTCAATGCTTCGTCCTTATTTTTTCCATAGGAGCTAACGGCTATTACGCGTCCGCCGGAAGTGAGTATTTTCCCGTCTTTTTCAGTAGTTCCGGCATGGAAAACAATGCTGTTTTCAATATTTTCCAAACCTGAGATTTCTTTCCCTTTTTCATAAGCTTCGGGATAACCTCCGGAAACGAGCATTACAGTCACAGCGCATCTTTCATCTTGTTCCAATAATTTTTCCGATAAAGTTCCGGATGCAACACCTTCTAACAGATCGACCAGATCATTTTTAATACGAAGCATCACTACTTCGGTTTCCGGATCACCCATCCGGCAATTATACTCTATAACAAAAGGCTCATTATCAACTTTTATCAAGCCAATGAATATAAACCCTTTGTATTCTATATTTTCTCTTTGTAATCCTTGAATGGTTGGGATAATGATTCTTTTTTCCACCTTTTGCATGAATACTTTATCAGCAAAAGAGACGGGAGATACGGCGCCCATACCTCCGGTATTCAATCCGGTATCACCTTCCCCTATCCGTTTATAATCTTTGGCTTCAGGCAGGATTTTATAATTTTTGCCATCGGTAAGAACAAAAACCGAGCATTCTATGCCGGAAAGGAATTCTTCTATCACAACGGTCTTGCTGGCATCACCAAACATGCCGTCCAGCATTGCATCGAGTTCTTTTTTGGCCTTGTCCAATTCAGGAATGATTAGTACTCCTTTTCCGGCAGCCAATCCGTCGGCTTTCAAAACATAAGGTGATTTTAATGATTCCAGGAATCGAAAACCATTTTCTTTATTATCAATATTGACACTCAGATATCCGGCAGTAGGAATGTGGTATTTTTGCATGAATGCTTTAGCAAAATCTTTGCTTCCTTCCAATAGAGCTCCGGTTTTTGAGGGGCCGATAACCGGAATATGACTCACATCCGGATCATTTTTGAAAAAATCATAAATACCTCTGACAAGCGGTTCTTCCGGGCCTACGACCAACATATTGATTTGATTTTCCAAAACAAAATTTTTGATTGCAGTAAAATCGGTTGCTGATATTGCTACGTTTTCGCCAACTGATGCGGTTCCTGCATTTCCCGGAGCGATAAAAAGTTTTCCGATTTTCGGACTCTGTTTGATTTTCCATGCCAAAGCATGTTCTCTTCCACCTGAACCTAATAGAAGTATATTCATGTTGATGATTGATTTTTTAGTATAAACTTTAAAATCTGGATTTCAAGTGCAAAAATACAAAATTGGATGGAATATGATGATTTTAGGCGGGAATAAAAATAAAAACCTATTTTTTCCTACCTTTGCCTCTCATCAAAGTTCAAACAATGGAAAATCTGACAATCATCAAAGTGGGAGGAAAAATTGTGGAAGAAGAGGCTTCATTATCTCAACTACTTTCTCAAATTTCCAAAATTTCAGGACACAAAGTGTTAGTGCACGGAGGAGGCCGTTCGGCAACCAAACTTTCGGAAAAATTAGGAATTGAAAGTAAAATGGTAGACGGGCGACGAATCACTGATAAAGAAACACTGGAAGTTGTCACCATGGTTTACGGAGGACTTGTCAACAAAAATATCGTAGCTAAGTTACAGGCATTGAACATCAACGCATTGGGAATGACCGGTGCAGATATGAATCTTATTTTATCCGAAAAACGTCCTGTAAAAGATATTGATTACGGTTTTGTAGGAGATGTAAAAAAGGTAAATGCAGGATTATTATCCGGACTGATCAAACAAGGCATTGTTCCGGTTTTGGCTCCCTTGACTCATGATAAACAAGGAAATATCCTGAACACCAATGCTGATACGATTGCCGGTGAAACTGCGAAAGCGTTAACATCTTATTTTGATGTCACTTTAATTTATTGTTTTGAGAAAAAAGGTGTCCTGATGGATGAAAATGATGATGAGAGCGTAATCCCCGAAATAACTCCCGGACTTTTCAAACAATATATCGATCAAAAAATTATACAAGGGGGAATGATCCCGAAACTTGAGAATGCTTTTGAAGCGATCCGTGCCGGAGTCAAAGATGTGATTATTACAAAAGCTTCGGAAATAGGAGAAGGAAGGGGAACAAAAATAGTGAAAAACTAAAAGTGAAAAGTGAAGAATGAAAACGGTTGAGATTACAGATTTGAAAGAAATGGAAGATATCATCGCCAAGTGTGATATTTGCTATGCCGGATTTGCGGATACGGATGGCACTCCTTATGTTATTCCCATGAATTTTGGCTATAAAGAAGGTGTGATCTATTTACACTCAGCTCCTGAAGGTTCCAGTCTCCGGATTTTGGAAAGAAACAACAAAATATGTGTGACTTTCAGTACTGATCATAAACTGGTATTTCAGCATCCGCAGGTAGCTTGCAGTTACCGGATGAAATCAAAAAGTGTAATCACTTGGGGAAGAGTGGATTTCGAAGAAGATTTTGATAAAAAAACAGAAGCTTTGAATATCATCATGTCCCAATATTCAGACAAAGAATTCAAATATTCGGACCCTGCCGTTGTCAATGTAAAAATCTGGAAAATAAAGATAGAAAAAATGACGTGTAAGGCTTTTGGGGAACCACATAAATAATTAAGAGCGAAGAATTAAGAATTTTGCTTACGCACAATAAAATAAAATTGACAAAGTCAATTTTCAATTCTTAGTTTTTTCACTCTTAATTCTTAATTTCTAAAGGCTGTTCCCGAAGTCCTTCCTGAACTTAGCCATCAATCTTTCCGCCCAATCAGATGTAGCTTCCAAGCCTCCCATAAAGAAGCGAAGTACCGGCGGTTCGTAAACGAACTTTAAACCTCCGATCATTTCGCGGTTATCATAAAGCCATTCAAGCCTGTCGATCACATATTTGATTTGAGATAAAGTAAACACACGGCGAGGAATGGCCAGTCTCAATAATTCGGCATCGGCAAGAATTTCAACGCCATTTTCATCTCTCACACTGGAAAGAGTGCCTCGTTCCATTCCTCGTATTCCTGAGACCAGATAGAATGCAGCGGCCAGCGCTCCGGCCGGATATTCCGATTGCGGAATGTGTGAACAGAAGCTCATTGCATCCACATGGCATCCCAGCACTCCGGGAGGTGTCACAACGGGAATTCCTTTAGAATCCAGATCCTCAACCAGATATTTGATGAATGAAGGACTTTGACTGATAGCATCTTCATCCAATGTTTCATAAAGTCCGACCGCCATAGCTTCTATTTCGCGCACGGAAATACCTCCGTAAGTGAGGAATCCTTCGTAAAGCGGAATCAAGGCTTCCATCTTGCTATACAACTCTTTACGATTGGTACAAATACCTCCGCCTCTTGACGAAGTAAGTTTGCGTGCGGAGAAATATACCAGGTCAGCCAGGTTGGTCATCATTTTGAGAATATCTCCCATGGAATTTTCTTTCCATGCTTCTTCGCGTTGTTTAATCAGATAAGCATTTTCACCTAATAAAGAAGCATCGAGTACGAGCATAATGCCATATTTATCAGCTACATGTCTCACATCCATCATGTTGCGGATCGAAAACGGCTGACCGCCAATCAGGTTGGTAGAAGCTTCCATGCGAATGAAAGGAATACGCTCTTTTCCGTATGTTTGAATACATTTTTCGAGCTTATCGATGTCGATATTTCCTTTGAACGGATTGTCGGATCTGATATTGAGCGCTTCGTCGTAAAGCAACTCGGCAATTTTACCTCCATTTTCGGTAATGTGAGCAAGGGCTGTTGTAAAATGGTAATTCATCGGGATGATGTCACCCTTCTTAATGAATGTTTTACAAATTACGTTTTCAGCCGCACGCCCTTGGTGTACAGGAAGAAAATATTTTTTACCCAATACATCTTCAACGGCTTTTTGTAAACGGAAAAAACTTTGGGAACCGGCATATGCATCGTCTGCCTGAAACATGGCGGCAATCTGGTTGTCACTCATAGCATTCGTACCGCTATCGGTAAGCATGTCCAAAAACACATCTTTTGTACTCAGCCTGAATGTATTAAAACCAGCTTCTTTGATTGCTTCAAAGCGGCGTTCGATCGGAACCAAATGCAACTTCTGAACTACGCGTGTTTTGTGTAATTCCAAAGGAATTTCGTCTTCTTTGTAAAACTTGATCTTGTTCATGTGATATATTTTCTTTCGATTTGATATTTTTTGACAAATATAGGTGATAATTTTTAGTTAATTCGTATTGTAGCCGTATAAATTGATTAAATATGCAATTTGTTGTTGAATGTTGAAAATTTAACCCTCTATACCATTAAAAGTTACTAATTTAACCATCCAAGCCTAAAAAATCAAATAAAATTATGTTGTATGACAACAAATTGTTGTACTTTTGCCTCGTTTTACGCATAATCTTGTACATGGCTCAAAATGTCCTTTTTCAAATAGATATTGAAAAAATCATACAAAATAAATCTTCCGGTTCTACTAAGAAAATACCTAAATTTCTCATTAGCTGGTTAAAAAAGTTGGTGAAACAGGATGAAATCAATGATGCACTCAAATATATTGGAGAAGATACCGGAGTGGATGCAATGGTTAAATTGGTCAATTATTTTAATCTGACTATCAAATTTAAAGGAGAAGAAAATATACCGGATTCCGGAAATTATGTATTTGCATCAAACCATCCGCTTGGAGGCATGGATGGAATTTGTCTTTCGGCCGTTCTGGGACAACGGTATCAAAAAAAAATCAAATATCTTGTCAATGATTTATTGTTCTTTTTGAAACCATTGCAACCGATATTTGTCCCAATCAACAAACTTGGCCCACAAGCAAAAGCTTCGGCTATACTGGTTAATGAAGCTTTTGCTTCCGACAACCAGATTATCACTTTTCCGGCGGGATTATGTTCCAGAAAAAATAAAGGAAAAATATGCGATCCTGAATGGAAAAAAGCTTTTATAGTGAAGGCAGTGGAATATCAGCGTGATATTATCCCCATTTATTTTGAAGGAAGAAATTCCAATTTGTTTTATCGGATTGCCAATATCCGGAAATGGCTTGGGATAAAAATAAACATCGAAATGTTGTGGTTGCCGGGAGAAGTTTTCAAACAAAAAAATGCTTCTTTTACAATTCATTTCGGGAAACCAATACCTTGGCAGACTTTTGATAAATCAAAGGCCCCCGACCAATGGGCGGAAAACATAAAAAGTATCGTGTATCAAATGGGAAAGAAATTATAAGGGATGGAAGAAATTATTCAAAAGGTTGATACATCATTAATTAAGTCAGAATTGACTAAAAGCAAGTTGTTGCGGAAAACAAACAAGGCCAACAACGAGATTTATATATTCACACATCATGATGCTCCTAATGTGATGAGAGAAGTCGGACGTTTGCGTGAGATCGCTTTCAGATATTATGGCGGAGGCACCGGACATTCTATTGATATTGATGAATTCGATACAATGGAAAGTCCCTATAAACAACTCATTGTCTGGGACCCTGAAGGAGAAGAAATTTTAGGTGGATACCGCTTTCTTTGTGGTTCTGATGTAAAACTCAATGAAAAAGGACAACCGGTATTGGCAACCTCACATTTATTCAACTTTTCTGAAAAATTTATCAGGGAATATTTACCGAGAACTGTTGAGTTAGGCCGGTCGTTCGTAACATTAGAACATCAATCTACCAAAACCGGCTCAAAAAAGAGTCTTTTCGCTTTAGATAATTTGTGGGACGGACTCGGAGCCTTATCCGTCATCGATCCTACACTTCAATATTATTTCGGGAAAGTAACGATGTATAACACTTACAATCCCGAAGCCCGGAATATGATCCTCTATTTTATCAATAAATATTTTCCTGACCCGGATCATTTGGTAACTCCTGTTCATCCTTTACAGACAAACACGAATGAGGAAGAAATGGAGAAACTTTTTTCGAGCAATGACTACAAGGCTGATTATAAAATATTAAACCTGGAAGTGCGTAAATTCGGAATCAATATTCCGCCACTTGTCAGTGCATACATGAACCTTTCTCCCAAAATGCGCGTTTTCGGAACCGCAGTCAACGAAGAATTCGGAGATGTGGAAGAAACCGGCATACTGATCGATGTCAACGAAATTTTTGAAGAAAAGAAAAGACGTCATATCGAATCTTTTTTGAAAGAAAAACCTTCCCGGAGAATTATGCAAAGAATTCGGAAAATGATCAGTAGAACATATAAGGGGGAAGTTACTACCTCGCTTAGATAATTTTCCATTCCACGTATTTCGTTTATAAATTTCATTCGTTTGTTTATTTTATTCCACGAAAATCAAATCAAAATCTCAAATTTGTCGTAGGTTTAACAAATAAACAAATATATGATGAAAAAAAAATTGAATATTTGGATTTGCCTCGGAATTGCAGGCATTATTTTTAGTCTCAGCACAATTTCAGGACTATTATCCATACGTATTTATTCAGTAGATTTTTCTTTTTATAGTGTAATACTAAGGCTATTCAGTCTGATTGTATTCGTTGTCTCTTTTTTTCTGACGGCTCTTTGCATCAAAAACAAAAAACATATAGTTTGGTTTTTGCTGTTGTATGGATTCGCACTTGTTTTACCTTCTCTTATGGGAATACCACGGACGGCACCTATGGGAGGTGGAGACGGAAAATTAATATACGCCGTTTATTCATTTCTAACCATTTTTGTTGATTCCTTTTATGCAATCATGTTGTATTTAGGTTTTGACTGGTTCAACAAACAAAGACGAACAAGAG
This sequence comes from Bacteroidales bacterium, assembly GCA_031553435.1. Lineage (GTDB taxonomy): Bacteria > Bacteroidota > Bacteroidia > Bacteroidales > Azobacteroidaceae > JAVBLQ01. Next base: position 7,976 of record JAVBLQ010000016.1, read on the forward strand.
AATTAGAAAAACAAAATCTACAAAGCGAGTTGATGTTGCTGAAGAATCAAATCAATCCACATTTTCTTTTTAATACATTGAACAATATTGACAGTCTGATCAAAAGAAATCCCGATCATGCATCTGCTTCAATTATCGAATTGTCGGATATGATGCGATATATGATTTATGAAACGAATATAGAGAAAGTCCCGTTGAAAAAAGAATTGGATTATATCGACAATTACCTTCAATTGCAACAACTCCAATATGCCAATCAGAATTTAATAAAGTATTCGGTGGAAGGAGAGCCGGGAAACATACAAATCGCACCGATGTTGTTTATTCCTTTTATTGAAAATGCATTTAAACATTGTACCCACAAAGAAATAAGGCATGTTATTAGCATTGATTTTCGGATAGATTCAGATAAAATATATCTTGATGTAGTAAATAATGCTGACAATACGAAACGATTATCCAAAGATACTTCCAGTGGAATAGGATTGGAAACTGTTAAGCGTCGGCTTGAGATCTTGTATCCGAATCGCTATACATTGCAAATTCAGGAGAAAAATGATTTATTTTGTATTTCATTAATAGTTCAGACACATGATTAATTGTATAATCGTTGAAGATACACCTCTGGCTGTTCAAAAACTTGAAGAATTTATCCATCGTATCCCGTTGTTGAATCTGCTGCAATCATTCGGCAACGGATTTGATGCGATTGTTTACATGCAGACACATTCCGTGGATCTTGTATTTTTAGATATCCAGATGGAAGAATTCAACGGATTGCAATTCCTGGAATCTATCCGGATACATCCCAAAATCATAATTGTTTCTGCTTATAGCCAATATGCCATACAAGGTTTCGAACATAATGTGTCGGATTATTTACTAAAACCATATTCCTTCGAACGTTTCCTGAAAGCTGTGGATAAAGTACAATCCGAATTGACTATAACCCAAACAAAAGACTACATGTTTGTTAAAACAGAATACCGCATGGATCGTATTGATTTTCAGGATATTTTATATATTGAAGGAATGGGTGCATACCTGCGGATTGTAACTCAAACATCTAAAATAATGACACTTCAGTCATTTGCACATATAGAAAAACAACTACCTGCGGATAACTTCCGGCGCATCCATAAATCCTACATTATTGCCGTGAACAAAATCAAAAGTATAGAACGAAATGTGGTTTTCATTGGAGAAGAACGCATTCCGATCGGGAAGATGTATCAGGAAGATTTTTACCGCGACCTGGAGTTAAAATAGACTTTCTTTGATATGTTTGACTGCCTCCAAAGGATGATAGATCAGCATACGTGGCCCTGAAAACCGCATAATTTCCTTTATCTTTTCCCTGTATTCCGGTTTGTAACAGTGAACAGGACATTTTTTGCAGACAGGTTTCTTTTCTCCAAACGGGCAGCGTTCCAATCGTCTATGAGCATATTCTTCCAGTTGTTGACAGTCGTCACAAAATCCGTTGCGTTGTCCGTGTTTAGCACGACAATAAATACGGATCATATTGGAAACTGTTTTCTTTTCCCTGGAATTCATAGATACTGTCAATCTTTAATTCTTTCCCGCTTTCATTCCAAAGTACATAATATACAAAAAAGCAAATAAAGGCAGGATAAATCCTAATGACATATTCGTTTTTCCGATCAATCCCATCAAAATAGGAAAAACGGCGCCACCACCAACACCCATTACAATATACGATGAAGCTTTCTTCGTATATTCACCCAAACCTTTCACTCCTAAAGCAAAAATGGTCGGAAACATCATAGACATAAAAAAGAATGATGTATAAAGGGAGAAAAGAGACACCTTTCCTAATTTGGCAATTACCAATATCATACAAATAACAGATAACCCTCCGAACAAAGCCAGCAATCGATCCGGAGCAATCTTACTCATGATAAAACTGCTGCTTAAGCGCCCTATAAGGAATAATCCCATCCCTCCGAAGCCCAACAGTCTGGAAGCCTGAAGGTTACTGATTCCCGGATCTAACTCCGTTACATAATTGATAAAAAAACTGAATATGCCTGTTTGAGCTCCACAATATAAAAACTGTGCAATCACCGCCATCCACAAATTTTTATATTGCCAAATAGATTTGGATGATGAAGAATTAATTCCTTCTTCATCATTATTTTTATAAATTATTTCCGGAAGTTTTGTAAAAACCAGACAGATAGCAACAAAAAGCACTGCAGATCCAACCAAAATATAAGGTTTGGCAAGCGCTAAATTATCAGATGTGTCGGCCCCGAATATCAGAGCGCCTCCAATCAACGGCCCAATGATCCAACCAACGCCATTAAATGCTGATGCTACATTGATACGTTGAGCTGCCGAGCTTTCAGGGCCAAGACTGGTAACAAAAGGATGAGCTCCGGTTTCAATGATACATAAACCGCATGCTATCACAAATAATGCTATCAGAAATGGAATCGGAGAATGAACAAATGCAGCCGGAATAAAGGCAAATGAGCCGGTAGCGAAAAGCATCAGTCCTGATATAATGCCTTTTTTATATCCGAGACGTTTGATGATGGCGCCTGCAGGAATAGCCATCAGAAAATAGGCAATATAAGTGGAAAACTGAATAAAACCGGATTCCGCTTTTGTCATCTCAAAGATTCCCTGAAAATGTTTATTCAACACATCCAACATCCCGTGGGCACATCCCCACAATAAATACAAACTGGAAATCAAGATAAAAGGAATCAGGAATGATCTCCCGGATGGTGTGCGTAATATTGATTTTAGCATAACTTAATCATGATGAAAAAATTCTTCCATTTCCGCCCACCATTCTCCTTCTTTCCTTGTGTCAAGCGGCTGCTGACAAGGTATGCAAACATCCCACCATTTTTGGGTTTCGGGATCGGCTACCATTTTATCCATATCGGCTTTATAATCATCGCCAACATATTCGTAATAACTGAATAAAAAACCGTCTTTGTAATAGATACTGTAATTGCGGATATTACATTCCGTAATCATTTTCAAGACCCCGGGCCAAACTGCGGCATGCAGTTTTTTGTACTCCTCCAGTTTTTCAGGACGTAGTTTAATGATACTTCCGTAGCGTTTCATGGTATTGTGATTTTTATATTTCGTTAAACAAAGCTTCCACATTCGCCGGATTGATATCCGGTAAGATGGCTTCATGGCTTGGTGAAATAATTAATCCTGTGGGAAAAATTGTTTTCAATTCCTTTACTTTTTTTCTTACATCATCCGGTTTACCGTTGACTAGCAAATATTGAGCATCCACACCTCCGCAGAATGAAACCTGAGATCCGAAATCATCTTTCAATCTTTGGGGATCCATTTTAGCGGCTAATGCCTGTATAGGATGAATAACATCCACTCCAAGTTCGATCAGATCAGGGATGATGTCATAAATAGAACCGCAAGAATGGTGGATTACTTTCAGTCCGTAACTCTTAGCCTGGTCTATCAGTTGTTTGGTTCCCTTAAATACAAATTCTTTTAATAAATAAGGATCGACCATTAATCCATTCTGGCTTCCGAAATCATTTCCGATCAATACTGCATGAAGTTGCCCTTTGGTGGCTTCATAAAAGATTTTATTAGCTTTCAGGTAAAACTCCGTGATTTTGTCGATAACAGCTCTGAACATTTCCGGTTCCAGCATCATTTTAATTAAAGCCGTTTCCATACCAAAAGCCGCACAAGCATCCTGAAAATGAGCAGCCCACACCACACCCATCACAGCATATCCGTCTGGAACTTGATCCACAGCTTTTTTGCATAATCCGGGATCAATGTATTTTTCGGGATCGGGCCAATCGAATTTGTTTATATCCTCAGGATCAGAACAATTCTCAAAAAAACCGGGAGCAGTCAATGTTCTTTCATCCGGATTACCTTCTTTATTTTTGGCAAAATCAAAGGCAGCATAAATGGCATTGCTCGTAGGAGAATAGTATGGAACTTCTACCGGATAAATATCATCATCCAGTTTCGCTTTTAATTCCTGAATATTATTGACCTGAAAATATTTTAACAATTCGGGAATCGCTGATTTATCGGGGATGCCTAACCATGAAGCAGGTCTGTCAACAGGTCTGCGTTCTACAGTTGCAAAAAATCGTTCAAGATGATTCATAACAATTTGAATTGATTGAGCGACGAAGTTATTATAAATACGTGACAAATGAAATAGTTACTTAAATAAAATAAAATTGAATATTTTTCCAATCAAAAACATTCGATTGATTGTTATATGTACATGGAAAACATCATTCTTAAAAAACTACTGCGAGCTCAGAAGGATGAGATAACGGGACATACCATTTATACTCACCTTGCCGGACAAGAAAAAGATCCTGCAAATCAAAAAGTATTATCCGATATGGCTGATGAGGAGATGAATCATTATCAGACTCTGGCAAAATATACAAATCAATCTCCGGAGGCAGATAAACTCAAAGTGTCTGTTTATCAAATGTTTTCTTGTTTTCCGGGAATAACATTTGCCATAAAATTAATGGAGCGTTCCGAAGATAAATCACAAACTGTATATCAGGAGTTAGGACAGATATATCCGGAATTTATCAAGATTAAAGAAGAGGAAGATGTACACGAAAACAATCTGACTGCGATGATCAAAGAATCAAAGCTCGACTATCTCAGTTCTGTTATTCTGGGAATGAATGATGCATTGATCGAGTTGACAGGGGCTTTGGCTGGGTTTACTTTCGCACTGCAAAATTCACTCATTATTGCCATAACAGGAATTATTACCGGAATTGCAGCGTCGTTATCCATGGCTTCTTCCCAATACCTGGCCATGAAAGCTGAATCAAATAATACAAAAGCGGCTAAGGCAGCAGCAACTACGGGAATAGCTTATCTGATTACTGTCATTCTGCTTATTATTCCATTTGTTATTTCAGACAATGTATTTGTTGCCATGATCATAACCTTAAGCATAGCAACAATAATCATTGGAATATTTACTTTTTATTATTCGGTAGTCAAAGAAGTAAATTTTACAAAAAAATTCCTGGAGATGTTATCCCTTAGTTTTGGTATTGCGGCTTTCAGTTTTATTGTAGGATATATTCTGAAGAAAACGACAGGGATCTGATTGTTTTTAAACACAAAGACACAGAGAAATATTAAAAAACTCTGTACCTCTGTGTTCAAAAATTATTCTTCGTGTCTTTGTGTCTTTGTGTTTAGTATTTCAATCTCCTTCAACCATAATGCACTCGATGCATCGCTCGGCATTCTCCAATCTCCTCTTGGAGAAAGATTGATCGAACCGACTTTAGGCCCGTCGGGCATACACGAACGTTTGAATTGCTGGGCAAAAAACCTGCGGAAAAAAGTATGCATCCATCTCAGAATCACCTCATCAGAATATATGCTTTCAAATGCATGCTGTGCTAAAAAGAATATTTTGGAAGGACGAAAACCGAAACGAACAGTATAATACAGAAAGAAATCGTGTAATATGTAAGGACCCACCACATCTTCCGTAATCTGGGATATTTCACCATTGGTAGCTGCGGGAAGAAGTTCGGGGCTAACCGGAGTATCCAAAATATCCATCAGAATCATTTGAATTTTATCCTCCATTTGTGTTTCGGTCACCCATTTGATCAGGTGGCGAACCAAGGTTTTGGGAATTCCGGAATTGACGGCATACATCGACATGTGGTCGCCGTTATAGGTAGCCCAACCCAAAGCCAATTCGGATAAATCTCCGGTACCGATAACCAGACCGTTCATTTGATTGGCGATGTCCATCAGGATTTGAGTTCGCTCCCGGGCTTGTGTGTTTTCAAAAGTGATATCATGAACACCGGGATCGTGGCCAATATCCCTGAAATGCTGTTCACAAGCTGCAGAAATATTGATTTCCCGGATCGAAATGCCCAAATCATACATCAAATCCAGGGCATTGTTGAAAGTCCTGTTTGTTGTCCCGAATCCGGGCATCGTAATGCCAATGATATGTTTACGGGAAATATTCAGTTTGTCGAATGCTTTGACGCACACCAACAGTGCCAGGGTAGAATCCGATCCGCCGGAAATCCCGACCACCACAGTTTGCGCCTTTGTATGAATCATCCTTTTAGCCAATCCGTTGATCTGAATGGAAAATATTTCTTTGCACCTTTCATCATAATGATCTATACCGGGGACTAAAGGTTGAGGATTGATGTAGCGTGTTAATTCCAGGTTCTTGCTTTCAGACAATTTAACAGGAATTGTCCGGTAATCTCCCTGAATATTTTGTGTGTTGAATGACGTGTTTTGTTGCCGGTCGGCAATCAATCTTTCTACATCGATTTCTCCAACAATCAATTGTTCTTTGAAAAGGAAACGTTCGGATTCGGTGATAATTGAAGCGTTTTCGGAGATAAATCCGCTGCCGGTGAAAACATTGTCGGTTGTCGATTCGCCCCATCCCGCAGATGCATACACATATCCGCAGATGCATCTTCCGGATTGTTGGGAAATAAGTGATTTCCTGTAATCATTTTTACCGATCAGTTCATTACTTGCCGAAAGATTGAAGATAATATGCGCTCCGGCAACCGAATGGTAAGAACTGGGAGGAATGGGAGCCCAGAGATCTTCGCATATTTCTATGGCAAACTTGCATTGCTTATTCCCGAATAATATTTGTGTGCCGAAAGGAATATCTTGCCCCAACAAATGAACATATTTTTCAGAAGTATCCTGTGAAGAGTAAAACCAGCGTTTTTCGTAAAACTCATGATAATTCGGGATGTGTGTTTTCGGGACAACTCCCAGAATATTGCCGGATTGGATAACAACAGCAGTATTGAACAAATGATTCCCGGCTCTGACCGGAAGGCCTACAATCGAAATAATATCCAGACCGGAAGTTTGCCGGACAATTTCTTCCAAAGCAATTTCAGCTTCTTCTATTAATGTTTGCTGGAAAAATAAGTCGGCGCAGGTATAAGCCGTAATACATAACTCCGGAAAACAAACAATCTGTACTTGCTCATTGACAGCCTGGTGGATGATTCCGATCATTTTTTCCGCATTGAAAGTACAATCTGCAACTTTGACTTCGGGAATGGCTGCTGCGACTTTGACGAAACCGTGCTTCATGTTAATTTTCAATTAATAAACTAAGTTGTAAGTTTTTTCCCCATAATTACTTGTATTGAATTTGACAAGTAAATTTTTATTTTGTTGGGGCTCTCCTAATACTTTGCTCAGGTCGAAAGAGGCAACCAAACGCCTTCTGGGACCCGGAGGATCATTTCGTTTATCGTGTCTGAATTCAATAAAAACCATATTGTTTTGCTTGATGGTCGTATCCTGAACGAGCGTGATTCGGTGCGGTATGGAATAATAGTCCAGATAACCGGTCATATTCAGGTATTTGCTTCCGATCCAAACACTTTCGAATTGAATAGGATCATTTTTCAATGTATCGATGGCCCAACCTGCCATTTGAACAAGATCTCCTTGCGAAATAGCAGAAAGACCATTGATTTTGACCTGATAATCAAATTTTTGTATTTTGTCGGAAATAATGGAGTAATTCAACTGAACACGTTGATTGTCTTTGAGATTTTCCGGGACAGTATAATCAGGGCTGAATAATGTTTTTTCGTTATCCAGAATAAAATAAACATCTGAGCCGGTTTGTTTGGAAACAGTCGCCAGATCAACCCTGTATTCGCCCAAGCCATAATCGACATCGTTTTTGGAGCAAGAGGTTAATAACAAGATTGTTATAACTAAAAGTGGGAAATTGAAAGTGGAAAATTGAAAATTACTAATTATCAATCTTGACAATAAATTATTTGATATTAATCTTTTCATTTTCAATTGTCCATTTTCAATTTTCAACTTTCAATTCCCCTTTTGCGATCAGGTTATTTTTCAACGGATTTACATACATCTGAAGAAGTTTTTCCATCAAAAACGGAACATTTTTATCCGGTATCTGGATCAGATCGATCTTTTTTTGCAAATATTCATCAAAGGCCTGAATATGTTCTTTGGTATATTTTTCCGTAAAGCGGTTTTCTCCGGTTAACCTGTCGTATGCAATATAATTTCCCGGATAAAAACGGTAATTCAAATGAATCTCACGATCTATAATTTCGGCAACTTTAGTGACTAATTGTTGTTTTTCCAAAGAAGGATCTAATTGGTCTAATTGCGGATTGATCGGGAATCCGATTTGAAAATGCACTTCTCCTTTGAATCCGAACAAACCGGTTTCCATATTGATCAGGTCATCCAACGGCGATTTTTTATAATCCGGATTATCTCTTTTTAATTGAAATTCTTTGGCTTTCAAATAATCGCAGGGATCGTATTCGTAAGAAATAGATAGCGGAACGATATTAAGGGCTTTGATGCTCGACAAAAAATCGTGTCCGTATAAACTCAACATTTTTATCAGGCTTTCCTGCGTATGATCATTCGAATCTTTTGACCGGCCTTCTCTTTGAGCAATCCAGATGGATTGATTTTTTTCATTGATGGTATAATGGATATATTTGGACAAGTGTTTGGAAACTTCCAACATTTGCCTGACGGAAACGCCGCGGCGAACGATGAAACTTTTGTTCAGACGTACCAGTTTTTCTATCCAGGGATGAATAAGTAAATTATCTCCGATAGCTATCTCGGTAGTATCGAGTCCCTGATCAAATAAAAGGATGCATAAAAAACCGGCATCCAGGATGATGTCTCTGTGATTGGACATGAATGTGTATCCTTTATTTTTTTCGATCCGGCTGGCTCCTCTGATATCCAGAGAGGTTGTGGTTCTTTCTGCAAGACCTGTCACTACATCCCTGACGATTCCTTTTTGAAAATCGGCTTTCGTCTTAAATGTTTTCATTAAGGAAGATACTTTATTCCAATCCATGTCGGGAATAATGTATCCGGCAACCCTTTCAAATTCGGGATCTTCCAGTAGTTCTGCTATAACGCCCGGAACTTCTTCGTCATACAATGGTCGTATGTCATCAAATTCACTCATATCTTATTCAATTCATTTTCAATAATATCTGTCATCACATCTTTCATGGTCAATCCGGCGGCCTGCACTTGTTGAGGAATAAAGCTGGTCGACGTCATTCCCGGAGTGGTGTTTACTTCCAGCATTTTTATAACTCCTTCGGGAGAAACGATATAATCAACTCTTATCAGTCCTTTGGCTCCCAATAGATCGTATATTCCGGAAGTCAGTGATTGTACTTCTTTTGTTAACTCGCCGGAAATTCTGGCGGGAGTTATTTCGTCAGATTGTCCTGCATATTTTGCATCAAAATCAAAAAACTCATTTTTACTGACTACTTCCGTAACGGGTAATACAACTTCTTTCCCTCTTACTTTATAACAACCGCAAGTCAATTCGGTTCCGGCCATGAAACTTTCTATGATTACTTCCTGTCCTTCGGCAAAAGCTTTTTGAATGGCGGTTTCGAGTTCTTCCTCCCTTTTTACTTTGGAAGTGCCGAAACTTGAGCCTCCGTCATTAGGCTTGACGAATAGAGGAAGTCCTAATTTTTCAACGATATTTTTCGAATTATATTTTTCTCCTTTGAAAATATGGATAGAATCAGCCACTTTGATCCCGAAATTTTTCAAAAATTTATTACATGCAAATTTATTAAAAGTTAATGCGGAAACAAATACTCCGCAGGATGAATATGGAATTCCGGTCATATCGAAATAGCCTTGCAGTCTGCCGTCTTCTCCCGGAGTTCCGTGTATGGTGATATAGGCAAAATCAAATTGTACGGTTTTTCCGTTTTTTTGAAAACTGAAATTGTTCTTGTCGATATCAATGTTTTCATTGTCATCGATTTTTACATACCATTTATCTTTTTCGATCATGACGATGAACAGATTATAGCGTTCATTGTCAATGAATGAATATAAGCCTTTGGCGCTTTTAAGGGAAACAACTATTTCGGAGGAATATCCTCCGGCTACAATGGCGATATTTTTTTTATTATTTATCATAAATTTGCGTTGATATAAATTCTCCATTTATCGATTAAATGTTTCATGTCATCTGGAAGTTCGGCGCTGAAAAACATTTCTTTTCCTGTACGAGGGTGGACAAACCCCAGTGTTTGAGCATGTAAAGCTTGCCGGGGACAAATTTCAAAACAGTTTTTGATGAATTGCTTGTATTTGGGGAGAGTGGTTCCTTTCAGGGTTTCATGTCCTCCGTATCTTTCGTCATTGAAGAGCGTGTGTCCGATGTATTTCATGTGTGCGCGGATCTGATGAGTTCTTCCTGTTTCCAGTGTACATTCAACTAAAGTAACATATCCTAATTTTTCCAATACTTTATAGTGGGTGACGGCGGGTTTTCCGTGTTCCCCGTCGGGAAAAACCGTCATTTGCAGTCTGTCTTTCAGGTCACGTCCGATATTTCCGGTGATTGTTCCTTCGTCTTCTTTTACGGAACCCCAAACCAGCGCCATGTATTTCCGCTTGGTTGTTTTGTTGAAAAATTGAAGTCCGAGATGTGTTTTTGCTTCCGCATTTTTAGCGATCAGCAAAAGTCCGGAAGTGTCTTTGTCGATACGATGAACTAATCCGAGTCGGGGATCTCCGGCATCATAATCCGGATCGTCTTTCAGGTGCCAGGCAATGGCGTTTACCAGGGTGCCGGTGTAATTGCCGTGTCCGGGATGTACCACCAATCCTGCAGGTTTGTTGACTACCATCAAGTCTTTGTCTTCAAAAACTATATTGAGGGGAATATTTTCCGGAATGATTTCGAGTTCCCTCCGGGGATAATCCATCATGATGACAACTACATCTTCAGGTTTGATCCGGTAATTTGATTTGACGGGAACGTCATTGACGAAAATTAATCTGTGTTCTGCAGCTTGTTGAATACGGTTTCGGGAAATATTTTCTATTCTGTCTGTCAGAAACTTATCGATACGAAGTAAACTTTGACCTTTATCGGCCACAAAACGGAAGTGTTCGTACAATTGCTTGGATTCATTCGCAGGCTCAGAACCATCCAGAGATTCATCATCTATGTCTTCAAAAAAGTCTTCCATGTGGAGGGAATATTTCAGAACCAGGAATCGTCTTCGCTTTCTTGAGGAGTGATACTTTGTTCAATTATTGTAGTGTCTACTTCATCTGCGGCTCCACTACTTACCACTAATGTCAACGGACTGGAGACAGGTACCCTGGTACCGGCATTCAAATCTTTTCCTCTTACTTTCAGCCCCAGAACTAAATCCTTATAATTTGAATCAACAAATTCAACCGTGATATTATCAAATCCTGTGGCTTTGAGCAGTGCAAGCGCCTGGCGTTGAGACATGTCTAACACATCGGGTACAACCAGGGATTGAGGAGCAAAAGCATTGATTGTGATGAATACAATTCTGTCTTCCTTGACTTTAGAATTGGCGATAGGTATCATTTCTACAATGGTTCCCGGTTTGGCTTCTTTTCTGTAAACGGAATCAATAACACTGAAACGTAGTTTAGCTTTTTCCAGGTAAGGAACAGCATCCGCTACTTTTAGACCTTTAACGTTTGGAACAGTAACTACCTTGTTATGATTGGTATAGCTTTTCAGCCATAAGAGTAAACAAATTCCCACAACCAATAGAATACCTATGGCAAGTAAGAAATTTTTTATGATGATACTATTTGTTATAACGCTCCAAACTTTCATTTTTATACTGTTTTTATTTGAAAACAGGAAGGCAAAGGTAAAAAAATAACAGATTAATGCAAAAGGATTTTTTATTTAAATCCTTTTGTATCTATAGAAATGCTATCAAAAAATAATCCCTTCAGGTAAAAAAAACCTCAGATCTTTTCCTTCTTTGATAGCTTTTCTGATAAAAGTAGAAGAAATATCTATCATCGGAGCTTGGCAGGCCTTTACATTTTTGTGTGAGATCACAATGTTTTCGGAACCTCTTCGAGGATAAACAAGGACATTAAATTCATCCAAAAGGATTTGGTAATCTTTCCATTGATCAAATATTTTCCAGTTATCCGATCCGATGAGCAAATGAAAAATGTTTCCGGGGAACGCTTCCCGTAAAGCGCGTAAAGTGTGGATTGTATAGGAAGGTTTAGGCATATTCCATTCAAAATCAGATGCTTTGAATTTGGGATAGTCGCGAATAGCTTTTTTTACCCATTCCAAACGTTGATCTTCCGGATATAAATCGTTGATGTTTTTCAAAGGACTTTGAGGAGAAACGAGAAACCACACCTCATCAAAATTTTCAAACTCACAAATATAATTTGCAAGCGCTAAATGACCGATGTGAACCGGATTAAATGATCCTGAGAAAATTCCGACCTTCATTATTTAGTTTTCTATAAAAGATTTAACCAGATGATATGCTTTTTCTTTGGCCAAATCCAAATCGTTATTGATAATAACCTGATCAAATTTAGGCGCGAATGTAAGTTCGTAAGCCGCTTTTTTCAAACGGTCTTCTATAATTTCGGGAGTGTCTGTGCCTCGTTTTTCCAGGCGTTGCCGGAGCACTTCAATAGACGGGGGTTGTATAAATATGGCCAGGGCTTTCTCTCCATAGAAATTTTTAATATTACATCCGCCCACAACATCTACATCAAAAATAACGTTGCCTCCTTCATGAAGAATTCTTTCGACTTCTTCTTTCAGGGTGCCGTAATATCGTCCTTCATAAACTTCTTCGTGTTCCAGGAAATCACCGGCTGCAATTTTTTTTTTGAATTCTTCGGGGCTTAAAAAATAATATTCCACCCCATGTTGTTCTTCTCCTCTTGGCGGACGACTGGTTGCGGATATCGAAAATCTCAGGTTCAGGTCTTTTTTCAATAAATAATTGACCATAGTTGATTTTCCGGTACCGGAAGGAGCTGAAAATATGATTAATTTACCTGCCATTTATAAAACATTCAATACTTGTTCTTTAATCTGTTCCAATTCATCTTTCATGCGAACAACAATCTTTTGCATTTCCGCATGGTTGGATTTCGATCCCAGTGTATTGACCTCCCGTCCGATTTCCTGAATGATGAAGCCCAGTTTTTTTCCCTGACCTTTTCCATCTTTCATTGTATCTATAAAATATTTAAGATGGTTGTCGAGACGATGTTTTTCTTCATTTACATCCAATTTTTCTATATAATAAATGAGTTCCTGTTCAAAACGATTTTGATCAAAGGATAGGTTCTCTATTTTTTGGATAGATTCCTGTATCTTTTCTTTTATCTTTTCAATTCGTTCATTTTCATAATTGGCAATATTAATCAATAGGGTGTTGATGTTATCGATTTTTGAAGTAAACAAATTCTGTAGCATAACTCCTTCTTGTTTACGAAATTCCATCAATTTTTCCAACGCCCGGTCCAATGTGTCGTGAACAACTTTCCATTCTTCTTCATCCAATTCTGAAATTTCGGTTTTAATTGTTTCCGGCAACCTAAGTAAAACAGAGAACCAATCTTCCGGAAGGGACATATTTAAATTGGAAGCAATCCCCGTAATTTGTTTATAATATCCTTCTACAACATTCTGATTAATCTGAGTAGATAAGTGTTTCCCGATATTTTCCACATAAATGGATAAATCAACTTTTCCTCTTTCCAAACGTTGCAATAATTCACTCCGGATATCCATTTCCTTCTCACGGTAAATACTTGGAATCCTTACGTTTAAATCCAATTGTTTGCTATTTAAAGACTTGATTTCTACGGTGATTTTTTTATCATTGAATTCGGCAGTTGCCTTACCGAAACCTGTCATTGATAGAATCATTTGTAATGTGTTTAATTGTTTAATGTTGAAAGCTTAATTTAATAGACAAAAGAACAAAGATTTTTGTTTATCTTCTTTTGTCTTTTATCTCTAATCTTTCAAAATTAAACATTAAACAATCTGAAAGATTATCATAAATTTGTGCAAATTTAGTTTTTTATCCTGTAAGACTGTTTAACTATCGACTTAAAAATGTAATTTTGCAGAGAAAAAATTTTCTCTTTTAATTTTTCACTTGCAAAATTATGTCCGGTATTCTCTGCTTGGAAACAGCAACCAAAGTTTGTTCTGTTGCATTATCCGAAAACGACAATATAGTATTTGAAAAAATAAGTTACAACGGCCCTTCTCATGCTGCGTTGCTTGGTCTTTTTGTAAAGGAAGCTATTGATTTTGCATGTGATAAAGCTATAAAAATCGATGCTATTGCGATCAGTTCCGGCCCAGGATCTTATACAGGTTTACGCATAGGCGTTTCCGAAGCCAAAGGTTTGTGTTATGGATTGGATATTCCTTTGATCTCTGTTCCGACCCTGGAAATTATGGCTTCACAGGTAATCAATTCCGGATATCAGTATGACTATTATTGTCCGATGATTGATGCCAGAAGAATGGAAGCATATACCGCGATATATGACAATAAATTAACATTGGTCAAAGAAATTTCCGCCGATATTGTTGATGGAAATTCATACACAGATTTTTTATCTCACGGAAAAATGCTTTTCTTTGGAGACGGATCTGCAAAATGTAAGGAAATTATCGGATCGCCCAATGCTTGTTTTTTAGATAATATTTTTCCACATGCGATTTCTATGCTATCTTTAGCAAATAAATATCTGAAAGAAAAGAAATTCGAAGATGTCGCCTATTTTGAACCTTTTTATCTGAAAGAATTTCAGGCGACGAAAGCGAAAAACTTAATTAATATCGTTTAGAAGGTTTAAGGGCGAAAACTTCAAACATTAAATCTTAATTTCAACTTTCAACAAAAAACACTTACATATGAAATATAATACAAAACAAAAACAATTGTTATTACCGGAATACGGACGGAATATACAAAACATGGTTGATTATTGCCTGGCAATCTCCGACAGGGAAGAGCGTAAGCGTTGCGCCAATACAATCATTAGCATCATGGGAAATATGTTTCCACACCTGAGGGATGTGAACGATTTTAAACATATCCTGTGGGATCATCTGGCCATCATGGCTGATTTCAAACTGGACATTGATTATCCTTATGAAATTGTAAGAAAAGAAGATTTATACGCTCATCCGCCGAAACTTCATTACCATCAGGGTAAAATCGTTTACAAGCATTATGGTAAAAACCTGGAGGCAATGATCGTAAAAGCTACCGAATATAAAAAAGGAGAGGAAAAAGAGCAATTGATCAAACTGCTGGCAAATCACATGAAGAAATCATTCCTCACATGGAACAAAGAAGTGGTTGATGATCGTAAAATATTCAAAGACTTAACTGAACTATCGGGAGGTAGGATTTCTTTATCAGAAGAATCCCATAAATTAACCGAATCTAAAGAAATTCTGATGAATAAAAATAAGAATTTATCCAGAAAAATGAATAAATCTTAAGAAATTGATTCATGGCATCATTTGTAATTGAAGGAGGACTCCGCTTATCCGGAGAAATTACACCGCAAGGTGCAAAAAACGAAGCACTACAGGTTATTTGTGCAGTATTGCTTACATCCGGAAAAGTGACTATCCATAATATCCCGGATATCCTGGATGTCAACAACCTGATCCTTCTTTTGGAAGATATGGGAGTAAAAGTCAGCCGTCAAGGTTTAGGAACATATTCCTTCGAGGCTGATGATATCAACCTGGATTATCTTCAGACAGATGATTTCATGAAGAAAAGCGCATCCCTGAGAGGATCGGTTATGATTGTCGGCCCGTTGGTCGCTCGTTTCGGCAAGGCATTGATTCCTAAACCCGGAGGAGATAAAATCGGTCGCCGTAGATTAGATACACACTTTCTTGGGATTCAAAAGTTAGGAGCAGATTTTGTTTATGATGCCGACCGCCAACTATACGAAGTCACTGCCAGTGAACTGACAGGAACTTACATGCTGCTGGATGAGGCTTCTGTCACAGGAACCGCCAATATTTTAATGGCCTCTGTTCTTGCAAAAGGAGAAACAACCATATACAATGCTGCCTGCGAACCATATTTGCAACAGTTATCCAAAATGTTGAACAGTATGGGTGCGAAAATTTCAGGAGTCGGCTCCAATTTATTGACAATACAAGGAGTCGAATCTTTAGATGGTTGTACGCATACCATTCTGCCTGATATGATCGAGGTTGGCAGTTTTATCGGAATGGCGGCAATGACAGGTTCTGATATCAAAATCAAAAACGTTTCATATAACAATCTGGGAATTATTCCGGATGCTTTCAGGCGACTCGGTATTTACCTGGAACAACAGGGAGACGATTTACAGATTCCCGCACAAGAATCTTATGCGATAGAAACATTCATTGATGGATCCATCATGACTATTGCAGATGCTCCGTGGCCGGGATTAACTCCTGATTTATTGAGTGTATTCCTGGTGGTTGCCACACAAGCCAACGGTAGTGTGCTGATTCATCAGAAAATGTTTGAAAGCCGTTTGTTTTTTGTGGACAAATTGATTGATATGGGAGCCCAGATCATACTTTGCGATCCTCATCGTGCAACTGTGATCGGTTTAGGAAAACGTTTTCCGTTGAGAGGATCGGTTATGACTTCACCGGATATCCGTGCCGGAATAGCGTTGCTGATTGCAGCCATGAGTGCGGAAGGTGTGAGCCGGATTCACAATATTGATCAGATAGACCGTGGTTATCAGGATATCGATAAACGACTAAATGCTTTAGGGGCAAGAATCACAAGAATATGATTAAACAGGAAGATGTTGTAAAAATCGGACAATTCAACAAACCTCATGGAATAAAAGGAGAACTGTCATTCACTTTTACGAATGATGCATTCGATGAAAATGAACACTCCTTTTTAATTTGTGAAATAGATGGAATTTTCGTCCCCTTTTTCCTGGAAGAATATCGTTTTAAAACAAATACCACAGCGCTTGTCAAACTGAAAGGTGTGGATTCCGTTGAAAAAGCACGGAATTTTACCAACAAAGATGTGTTTTTTGCCAAAAATCACATGCAGGAAATCGCATCAAGTGAAGCTGTTACATGGGATTATTTCATTGGTTTTACCATGTACGACAGCTTACTTGGGAAGATCGGGGAAATCGTAGCGATTGATGAATCTACGATAAACATTCTTTTTATTGTAAACGGAGAAACAAATGAACACTTGATCCCCGTTGTTGAGGAATGGATCCTGAGCGTTGACTCCGAAAACAAAATACTGGAAGTAGAACTTCCGGATGGTTTGATCGAATAATTATTCTCTCTCTATTTCATTTTCGTAAAGCCCTGTTATTTCCATAATATCTTCAATCGGATACCCTTTATTTAATAATTTACGAGCCATCTCTTTTTCTTTCACTTTTTCCAGATCATCAAATGCCCAGTTGACAATCTTTTTAAGGGTATCACTGACAATAAGATTCCCTTCCGGACCCTTCATGTTCACACCACAAAAAGTCGATTTATCCTGAAATCCGGACAGATAATAAATAGAAGAAATCAAAATGGATGAAACAGCACGAAGATCAATACTGGATCCGTTGAAAAATTTATCGTAATTGGAAAGTAAATTATCTAACGCTTCTTCTCTTCTTTGGGTTACTGCCATTGTAAGACTTGACCTATCTGCTAATTCCCAGGATAATAATCGCTGAATCTCTCTTTTTTTCCATGCAATATCAAGTATATCTTCCAATGAATTCTGAAAAGCTACTCTTGTATTCGGAGATTTTCTATCTTCCGGAAAATATGTCAGCCAAAAATCAAACCGTTCTACGTATTGTTCTATTATATCATCTAAATTGTTGAATCTTCTGGAA
Source organism: Bacteroidales bacterium (assembly GCA_031553435.1). GTDB lineage: Bacteria > Bacteroidota > Bacteroidia > Bacteroidales > Azobacteroidaceae > JAVBLQ01. The sequence continues at coordinate 25,781 of JAVBLQ010000016.1, forward strand.
ATAACGTTAGGTTGTACTCCCGATTCTTCAGATATTAGAGGAATTGACAATTTAGAAAATCCATGTTCTTTAACTATCTTACTTACAGCATCAAAGATACTTTTTCGAATTTCCTGATTACTCCTTCTCATCTTTTCTCGTTGTTATATATTTTTAATTATCTTTCAAATCAGATACTTATGAATAACATATATATGTAACAAAACTAATTTCACAATAAGTTATATAAGCACAATATTAGACCATTTTAATGGGATATGCAAGCAAAAATACAATTTTAACTTAAAAAATCATTTACATTGACATTGTTAATAACATTTTTTATCATTTACATTGCATCTGCAAAAAAACAGTATTACTTTTGTTTTCGTTTTTTCCGTTAATCAAGAAACTGTTTAAATTTGAAAATTTAAACAGTTTCTGAAAATAGTCTATATATGGGAATAACAACGAATTATGAACAATCCAACTGAAAAAGAAAAAATTTTAGTAAGAACTTCCTGGATAAGTACTATCGGTAATGCCGTATTGTCTATTTCAAAAATAACTATCGGTTTATTATTCGGGAGTTTAGCGGTGATTGGCGATGGTATCGATTCGGCTACGGATGTAATTATATCTGTAGTGATGATTTTTACGGCCAATATCATCAACCGTCCTCCCAATCAAAAATATGTATATGGCTATGAAAAAGCTGAAAGCATTGCAACAAAAATATTATCCCTGATTATTTTTTATGCAGGTATTCAGATGTTGATTTCTTCTGTCAAAGGCATATTTTCGACTGAACCCAAAGCACTCCCGGATATTGTTGTTATTTATGTCACCATTTTTTCAATCATTGGAAAACTGGGATTAGCATTATATCAATATCGTCAGGGTAAAAAAATAAATAGCTCCATGCTTACAGCCAATGCCGTGAATATGCGCAATGATGTGCTTATCTCTACCGGAGTACTGGTGGGATTGGCTTTCACTTTTATTTTCAAACTTCCGGTACTTGATGCGGTAACAGGTTTGCTGATCAGCCTTTTTATTCTTAAATCATCCATAAGTATTTTTATGGATTCAAATATTGAGTTGATGGATGGACTCAGGGATACTTCTGCTTATAATAAAATATTCGAAGCAATCGACAAAGTTCCGGGGGCAATGAATCCGCACCGTGTACGGCTAAGGCAGGTGGGTGGCATGTATGCTATCTCATTGGATATTGAGACAGACGGAAATATAACCCTGAAAGAAGCACACAACATTGCCGAAGCTGTTGAAAACAGTATCAGGCAATCTATTGAAAATGTATATGACATCATTGTTCATGTGGAACCTGAAGGCAAGCATATTTCAAAAGAAGAATTCGGAATTGACAGAGAAATGATAAACTAAGTGAGTTAAACGCCCACATTGATCACAATATAAACTCAAAAATTGCATAATATGCCAAGAATTATCTTGCCGATTGCTTTAATTCTCTGTTTGATTGCATGTAATAATTCTATAAAAACAACTCAGACGCAACAGTTTGAATTTGAATACCCTGTCGATTCGATTACAATTGATAAAGTGCAAATCTATTCTGACACTTTGCAATACTTAGCTGATTCTGATGATGATAATCATTTGTATGGATTGTTCCTCAATAAAGATATGGACACACTACAGATTATATTGGGAGAAGCTCTTTCCTTGTCGGAAGATGATGAGAATAAAATGTTTTTTGCCAAATGGAGAGACGAAAACAAAGAGACGGAATACAATAATTTGTACATGATTCAATATCAGCAGATCGATACAAAACTGTTCCGGACTTGCAGAGAATATAGTCTCGATGAGGGTTATACAACTGTATATGAATGTATTTATCCGGATAAAAACCTCCAACAGGTGTATGATCTGGTAAAATCGACCGACAATCAATTATTGCGACGATTGCCGGCGGAAAATATCGAATATGGCGACGATCTGAATGTAAGAGTATCTTATCAATACCACACTAAAAAACATTTAGTCATTGAATTGAATTATCCGGGAGGTATCACTATAGTAGAAATTATCGAGAGAAAAAACAACACGATGTCGAACATAACTTTTTCTGCAGATTAAATGAAAAAAACAATCAACACCGGCCTCCTGGCTTATGGCATGTCGGGCAAAGTATTTCATGCCCCTTTTTTAGACAAACATGACGGATTCAACTTGTATGCCATTGTTGAAAGAACTAAAAAGCAGGCGCAACAAGATTATCCTAATCTGATAAGCTACAATAGCATCGATGAACTGTTAGATGATCCTGTCATCGATCTTGTTGTTGTTAATACACCCAATTATCTTCATTTTCAACACACAAAAGCCGCCTTACTGAAAGGTAAAAATGTTTTGGTTGAAAAACCTTTTGCCGCTAATCCTCAGCAAGTGAAGGAGATATTCGAATTGTCAGACAAACAGGGGAAAGAAGTGTTATGCTATCAAAACAGACGTTGGGACAGCGATTTTATTTCAGTCAAAGAAATACTGGAAAGCGGAAAATTAGGCAAACTGAACGAAATGCACATCCGGTATGACAGGTTCAGAAGCGCCATCGGCCCCAAAACTTTTAAGGAGGAACTGGTTGAGGCCTGCGGCTTACAATTTGATTTAGGCCCTCATTTATTGGATCAGGTAATCAGTTTGTTCGGCAAGCCTGTATCTTATCATAAAGTATTGGGGAAAAACAGAAAAGATACCTTGGTCGATGATTATTTGTTCATACAATTAACTTATCCAGATTATTTAAATATCACTGTCACAGCCAATTTGCTGGTAGCAGACCCGCAACCCGCATTTGTTTTGCACGGCAGTAACGGGAGTTTTATCAAACAACGTACAGATATTCAGGAAGAACAATTATTGAACGGCATCAAACCGGATGATCCTGCATATGGCATCGAACATCCTGATCAACAGGGTATTCTGACTCTCATTGATCAGGAAGGCAATAAATCCATATCACACATTCCATCCAAACCCGGAAGCTATTTGTCTGTTTTCGAAGCAGTTTATCAGACATTGATTCATAAAAAACCATATCCCGTGACTTGGGAAGATATATTGACACAACTTGAAATATTGGCAGATTAATGCAAAATTTTTACTCCCACATCAAATACCTGTTCTCAATATATGTATTGGGAATTATCTTTTTTACTTTGATCCGGTTGTGTCTTATGTTTTCGCAATGGGATAGAGTGACAGAACTTCCCGATGCATTCAGTTTGATGATCAATGCTTCTGTAATAGGATTCCGTTTTGACTCGGTAATCTCAGGTTACATTTTAGCTTTGCCCTTGGTATTGCTTCTTTTATCTTCGATCATCGGATTTGAAAACCGGAAATTGGTGAGATTTTGTCACATTTATTTATGCACTTTTTACAGTATCGCATTATTCGGATGTATTGCCAATATTCCATATTTTGCTGAGTTTTATAAACATATCAATGCTTCTGTTTTCAATTGGAAAGACGAAAAAAGCTTTGTTTTCACCATGATCATGAAAGAAAATATTTATCTGATGTATTTTCTTGCCTCATTGATTGTTCCTGCTTTATTTGTGTATCTGGCAACAATTCTTTACAAGCGGATTTACAAACATTATAAATCACACTTTCATTTTCCACGCAAAGTCTCCGGTTTTTTGCATAAGATACTGATATTTTTCATCTTAGGTGGACTCTGTTTTTTAGGTATTCGTGGACGCATTTCCCAAAAATCACCAATCAGGGTAGGGACGGCTTTTTTTTCTACCTATATGTTTCCTAACCAATTGGCGCTCAATCCCATTTACTATTTTCTTAATTCTTTGTTGGAAACCGGGAAAAAATCAAAACAAGAAGTTAGATTAATACCTGATGATGATGCGCTTAAATTATGTCGCATTTTTTATCACGCTTCTGATTCACTTAAATCTCCTGTAGTCAGGATTGTAAGGCCGGACGGAGAGCGAAAAAATTATAATGTTGTGGTAATATTGATGGAATCCATGTCGGCCGATTTGATGAAAAGAAATGGAAACCCGAATAATTTCACTCCATTTCTGGATAGCCTGGCCAATCAATCTACCTGTTTTGAAAATTGTTATTCTGCTGGCATTCATACGATGAATGGCGTTTTTTCAACATTATTTTCTTATCCCGCATTGTTTACCCAACATCCTATGAAAACGGTAGATATTGCTAATTTTCAATGTCTTCCTTCTGTGTTGAGAAAAAATAATTATCAAACAGCTTATTTTACAACGCATGACGACCAATTTGATAATATCGGCGGTTTTTTGAAAATAAATGGAATAGAATTGATACAGGCTCAACGTGATTATCCTTTAAATAAAGTTAAAAGCAATCTGGGAGTTCCTGATGATTATATGTTTGAACGCGCCATTCCGGTGCTCACTCAATTGTCGGACAACGGACAGCCTTTTTTTGCAACCATGCTTACAGCCAGCAACCATGCCCCTTATATCATTCCCGATTATTTCAAACCATCGATGAAAGATATTAAAGATCAGATCATAGAATACAGCGACTGGTCGATCCGGAAATTTTTCGAGATGGCCCGGAAAGAAAAATGGTTCGACAATACCATTTTCGTCTTAACCGGCGATCATGGTCTTGTAACTGGTTCGCAGCCATATGAAATATCAGTTTCCAGGCATCATTGTCCTTTAATTATTTACGGCAAAGATATTCCCGAACGCTCAATTGCAGAAACAGCATCCCAGTTAGATATATTCCCGACAATCATGGGAATACTCGAAATAGCCTATGCAAATAACACATTCGGCTTCGATCTTTTGAAAGAAAAAAGAAAATATGCCTTATTAAATTCTGATGATATTGTTGCTTGTGTGGACGACTCTTTGATGTATATTTATAGTACCCATGGAAAAGAGGCTTTGTACAGATACAAAATAAAAAGTACAGAGAATATATTGGAAAAAAAACAAGAAAAGGCTGATGAAATGAGGCAATTCATGTTTTCGACCATGCAATCGGCGCAATATATTATTAAAAATAGTTTAACAACAATACAATAAAATGAAAAATTGTATATCTTCGTTGCTCAATATAAGTGAAAAATGTTTTACGTTTTACGTTTTGTTGTGCGTAAGCCAAACGTATAACGTAAAACTTTATATAAAAACTTAAAACAGTTTGTTGATATGAAAATCAGAACAGGATTCGGTTACGATGTACACCGTTTTGCAGAAGGACGCGAGCTTTGGTTGGGCGGCATTAAATTGCATAGTCGTTTGGGACTCGACGGGCATTCGGATGCCGATGTTCTGATCCACGCCATTTGCGATGCATTATTAGGAGCGGCAAATCTTCGCGATATAGGATTTCAGTTTCCCGATACATCGGAAGAATATAAAAATATCGACAGTAAAATATTGCTTCGCCGTACAATGGAATTAGTTCGTTTTCATGGGTATGAACTCGGAAATATAGATGCGACCGTTTGTGCCGAACGTCCTAAAATTAATCCGTATATCCCGCAAATGAAAGTTTGTTTGTCGGAAACAATGAAAGTAGATGCCAATGATATTTCCCTTAAAGCTACTACTTCTGAAAAAATGGGATTTGTAGGACGCGAAGAAGGAATGACCGCTTACGCTTCGGTTTTGATTTATAAACCTTAGAAATTGTTTAAATTCAAAAAATAACTATTGTGAAGCTTTACGTTTTAAGTAATATGTTTTACGTTATGAAAAAGTTTCTTATCATATTTATTTTCAGTTTCTTTTCAATATATTCCGGAGCCCAGGAAATTACTTATTCTTTCCGTTTATTATTGAAAGATAAAGGTAATCCGGGATATACGATTGATAAACCGAAACAATTTCTTTCTTCTAAAGCCATTGAAAGAAGAGATAAGCAGGGCATTGCCATTGACAGCACCGATTTTCCCATAGATCCCGCATATATCAATGCAATCAAACAAACGGGAGTAACAATTGCCGCTCAAAGTAAATGGGTGAAAACAATCACTGTTCATACAAAGGATTCCTCTGTTGTAAAACAACTTTCAACGCTTACTTTTGTAGATACTACTTTATTGGTGAGAAAAGGAGTAATGTTTCCTATGCCTACGGATTCAGTGAGAGCTATTAATACGCCTATTACACCCGAACCTGATGTATACGGACAAGCATTTACCCAAATTCATATGCATAATGGGGAGTTATTGCACAACGAAGGATTCACAGGCAAAGGAATGACCATTGCTATGATCGATGGAGGATTCAGAAACGCAGATTGCATCGACAGAATAGATTTCTCTAAAATTGCAGAAATCAAAAGTTTTTCCCATGCCGGAATAGATCCGCTCAGATCCAGTTCGGAGCATGGATTGAGAGGTCTTTCCTGTATGCTGGCCAACGAACCCGGAGTGATGGTTGGGACCGCTCCCGAAGCGACTTTCTATCTTTTCAGCACGGAATTTGATGCGGAGGAATATCCGGTAGAAGAAGATTATTGGATCACGGCAATAGAATATGCCGATAGCCTGGGAATTGATATTGCAACCACTTCGCTTGGCTACACAACTTTCGATAATCTCCCTGAAATGAATCATACACAAACCGAATTGGATGGAAAAACTGTTTTAATGAGCCGTGCGGCCTCTATGGCTGTAGATAAAGGTATGTTTCTGTTGAATGCCGCCGGAAATGAAGGCAATAAAACCTGGATGAAAATATCATTCCCAGCCGATGCAAACAATGTATTGACTGTTGGTTCCGTACAGTCTGATGGAGCAATCTCTTCATTTTCCGGAATCGGACCTTCGGCCGACGGACGAACAAAACCGGATGCAATGGCATTAGGGAGCTTGACAACATTGACTACAGCTTCAGGATCGATTACCCGAAGCAACGGAACTTCTTATGCAACTCCTATTCTTGCCGGATTAACCGCTTGTTTGTGGCAATCACATCCGGAACTTACAAGTAAAGAATTACTTCAATTGATTCAGAAATCTTCAGACAGATATGGTACGGCTGATGATCTTTACGGATTTGGTATTCCGGATATTTATAAGGCTTATCAAAGTATCAGTACTTCCATTATTAAAAAAAAAATAGCTACGCCGACAATTTTTCTAACACAAAATATTCTTCAAATCAATCTTTCTGAAGAAGCAATACTTTCCGGAGACCTGATTTTATATAATCCGACCGGAATTATAATAAAAAAAATACATTTGTCAGGAAATCGGAAAATTGATTTAAATGATCTCCCTAAAGGAATTTATATTGCAAAATTACAAACACAGGCAAATATAGAAAGTATTAAATTTGTGATATTGTGACAAAGGATTGTTTGACATTAATCCAACTGAATTCCATTATCCGGAATGTATTCAACGAATCCTTTCCGGATGCTTATTGGTTGATTGCCGAGATCAGTGATGTACGGCAAGCATCCAACGGACATTGTTATCTGGAATTTATTGAAAAGGATTCACGGACAGGAGCTTTGCTGGCAAAAGCAAAAGGAAATATCTGGAGTAATATTTTCCGGATGTTGAAACCTTATTTCGAGCAATCTACGGGACAAGCCTTTACTTCCGGAATCAAAGTGCTGGTCAGGGTTTCTGTCGAATTCCACGAAATATATGGTTATTCCCTGAATGTAGCAGATATTGATCCTTCCTATACTTTGGGTGACATGCAACGCCAAAGGCAAATGATTATTCAACAATTGGAAGAAGAAGGAATTTTATATCTGAATAAAGAATTGGAATTTCCACAACTTCCGCAAAGAATCGCTATCATTACCTCGGCTTCGGCAGCAGGATATGAAGATTTTTCAGATCAATTGAATAATAATCCTTTAGGCTTTGTTTTTTATCCCAAACTTTTTCCCGCTATTATGCAAGGAGAAAAGACAGAAAGTTCGATCATCTCGGCATTGAATAAAATTTATGAACACATTGAGATGTTTGATCTTGTTGTTATTATCAGAGGCGGAGGTGCAACTTCTGATTTACATAGCTTCGATACCTACGATCTGGCTGCCAATTGCGCCCAATTTCCTTTACCCATCATTACCGGTATTGGACATGAAAGAGACCAGACTATACTCGATATGATTGCCAATAGAAGGGCAAAAACACCTACAGCAGTTGCCGAAATCCTGATTGATACTGTGACAGAGACATTTGAAGAGCTGCTTAGCCTCAAAGAAGAAATCGTTTCAATCAGCAAAAATAAAATTCAACAAGAAGCTCAGAATTTGCAGATTACAGGATTGAAGCTTACTCATATTACAAAAACCTTGTTGGAGAAACACCATCTTTTCTTACAATTTTATACGGGAAATCTGAAAATAAAAATATCACAATATCTCTCCCGGAAAAAACAAGAACTGGATGTTTGTAGCAACCGGGTTAAACTTTCTTCTCCCGAACATATACTCTCCAAAGGTTATTCAATTACATTGAAAGACGGAAAACCCATAAAATCAGTCCATTCATTACGACCGGGCGATCAGATAAAAACGGTATTTGCGGACGGAGAAACGGATAGTATTGTGAAATCCATATGAATGTCTTTGTGTTTAAAACATTCCCAATAATTAATTCTCCATTAAAAAACACTATCTTAGCCAATCGAATTTTCATGTTTTTATGGAAAACATTCCCAATATACTCCGGCTAAGCTTTCAAGTGTTGTATCTGATTACAGCGTTGGGAGTTATTTTTGTGGTTATTTCAGAAAACAGGAATCCGCTGAAAACTATTTCCTGGATACTTTTCTTGCTTTTATTGCCGATTGGGGGTGTTATTATTTATTATTTTTTCGGACAAGATAACCGTAAACACCGGATCATTTCCCGCAAAATTTATAAACGAATTAAAATAACTCCCGTTAAAATATTTTCTTTTGAAGAAAAAAATTCTGTGCCGGAAACTTATCGCCCATTGGTTAAGCTCCTGAACAAAAATGATGACGCCGCTTTACTTGCCGGAAACGTGGAGATTTTTACAACCGGAAAAGAAAAATTTGACCGTTTGATAGCCGACTTGGAGGACGCTAAAGAACATATTCATTTTCAATACTATATCTTTGCAAATGATGTAATCGGCAATCGTATAAAAGATGTTTTAATAAAGAAAGCGAAAGAAGGAGTAAAAATCCGGATCCTATATGACGATGTTGCAAACTGGAGAGAGAAAAAATCTTTTTATGAAGAAATGAAAAACAACGGAATCGAAGTTAACGATTATTTAAAAGTTCGTTTTCCGCTTTTAACCAGTCGCGTTAACTATCGTAATCACCGGAAAATTGTAGTTATTGATGGTTGTATCGGATATATGGGAGGTATGAATGTTGCCGACCGTTACCTTAATGGTCCATCCTGGAGTCCTGTTTGGCGTGATACACATATCCGGGTAACTGGTAATGCTGTTTACGGAATGCAATCTGCTTTTTTAATTGATTGGTATGCTGCCAGCCAGGAATTAGTTACAGATCCGGTTTATTTTCCAAAGCTTGAAGATGGCAGCAGCTTGATGCAAATTGCAGTGGGTGGACCCATCGGTGAGTGGCGAGCGCTTTTGCAAGCAACCATTCGTGCCATTGCCGGAGCATCCAAATCCATTTATATACAAACACCTTATTTTCTCCCGTCAGAGGGAATTTGTCAGGCCTTGCAATCAGCCGCATTAGGAGGCTTGGATGTTCGTTTGATGATTCCTGAAAAATGCGATACTCATTTTGTCAACGGAGCTTCCCGTTCCTATCTGGAAGAAATGATGCGATCCGGAGTGCGTGTTTATTTTTACACAGAAGGATTTTTGCATGCCAAACTCCTATTGGTTGATGATTATCTGACGGTTATTGGTTCTGCTAATATGGATTTTCGCAGTTTCGAACACAATTTTGAATGTAATGCTTATATCTATGATAAAGAAGTAGCCAGGCAAGCGAAAAAAATATTTTTCCAGGATCAACAATCCAGTCGCAGGATATCATTAAAGATTTGGCAGCAACGTTCGAAGCTAGAGAAGTTTAAAGAATCTGTACTGAGGCTATTTTCTCCGTTGTTGTAATAGATAGAGTGACGAATGATCCTGTAGAATCGATTCAATCAATCCGGAAAGAAGCTCCCGGTTAAATACTTCAAAAGAGGTGATTTTTTCAATTATTTCAAAGGTTCCAACGCAGAGCGGCCCCCTAATGGCCTCCCCCAATTACTCCGCAACTCTGGTTGTGTTAAAAGGAATAAAATAACCTTGCGGGTATGGAGTTGTCTGCGCTGGCATGCCCTTGGATCCGTTTCACAACGAAGAATCTTTTTGAGTGATTAGTTGAAGTCTGGAGAACTGAGAACAAACTCCCCTCTTTCTTTTTTTCACTCTTTACCATTTAGATTCCCGCCGCCCGAACCAACCGGCGACGGGATGTTTTATCAGTACACACTCTGTGTTTTGATACAGTCGCTAATTCTGAACACAACGAACGTTAAACCAGTAGGAAGTACCATCCGAGAATTCACCACCCATACCTCCTGGCACCGCGTCAAAATATCGACTAGCCGAAGTAGAGCTCCACCAGTGACCGTTGACCCCTTGTGCGTACCAAGTGCTACCGTTAAAGTTCGCGTAGCCTGCAAAAGCACCACCTGCAGTTGTTACCCACCATTTAGCCTGAGTAGCGGCTAAATTTGCATTAACTATACCCTTCAGACTGGCCAACTCAGATGTGTAAGGAATACGCCAACCTGTTGGACATGCCGTAGCTGCATCGGTATAAGTGTAATAAGCTCCATTATCTCCATTAGCCGAATTATTCCTATAATATCTTGCACTGTAAGTTCCCTCTTTAGAATTACTAACCATCCAGCATTGCAATGCTCCACTTGCTCCGGTAGCGTATTCGTGTGTCAAATAAGAATTAATTCCTACGTTCAAAATTCCGGTATTACCGTTTCTTCCGCAAGTCTGGCAATCCTTCACTGTAATATCCAGACTCACTTTCCGTGTTGAACTGGCAGCATCGGTAAACATCGCATAAAGCGTGAAAGTCTGACCAGTCTGGTTGCCACGAACCAATGTTTCAACATTGTCTACGAAAGTAACCATTACCGTATTTCCCAAACCTATAATATTTTTTACTAAAGAAGAACCTGCTCCCAGAACCATGTATGACTGGTTAGTCGGACTGCCATTCAATGTATATGCGAATGATTTGGTTCCTGCAAAAGCGTTAGTACGTTTGGACAAATCTCCACAAGTAAGGCCACCTTCTGTCTGGGCAACGTCGAATGCGGTAGTACCTGAAAGGTAATATTTAGCCAGGTCGGTCGGGGCAGGGATGCTGGTAATATCCACCGTATTAACTGTGAATGTCTGTGAAGTTGCCGATGATCCCGAACAACTTGAACCTACAACACAATAGAAAGTTGTTGTTCCCAAAGCAATCGGGTTGAAAGCATAGGATGGAGAACCGGTGGCTACCTGTGTTGCACCCGAATACCAGGTGTATGTTAGATCAGAACCGGAAGCCGCTACGCTCATCGTTACCTTGTTGCCAACCGTAGTTGTATTGGCAAGAGTTGATGTAGACTGGATTGAAGGAGCCGTACATACTCCCGATGCGGCTAATGTCAATGTATGTGTCGCGGTTGCACAACTTGACGATCCGGTTGAAGCGGTAAAAGTAGTAACCCCTGTATTTTGAGGACTTCCCGAAATAGTTACCGTGTTTGTCCCCCCTCCGGCCGGATTCACCGTGATACCGAGGCATGTTCCCGACACATAAATAGGAGCTCCGTTTGAAGTGAAAGTAACTGTTTGCATCGGTGAGCCAGCCATCACATTTTGTACCAATGAACCGGTTACATTAATACCGTGTGTAGCACAGTTATCTAAAACAGCAGCATTAGTACCGGCAACCAATTTCCATTCACCATTGCTGTCATCTCCTGTCCAAACATAAACCCCACGACCGGAAAGACCATTTTGCATCGATGCGCTGGTATTGTACACCATCATTCCCGGCTTGGCACTCTGACCGTTTGCCAGATTCAAACCCCAGATTTTGACGTCAGTCAAAGCAACCTGAGGCAATAGGAGTCCGCGATCTGTAGAGTATTGCAAATCGAGAATAGCCCCGCTATGTGACTCAGCATCAGTGCCGATAGTTACCTGAGCCTGTATTGTACCTGCAAAGAAAATGGCAAGGCACAAGAAGATTAAATTTTTCATTGTTTTCATTATTATTGTTTATATTAAATTGTTTATTGTTGTTGTAGGGGCGCAATCATTTTTAAGGTTTAATTATTTCTGTGTTTTTCCGTTTCTCCCGTGTATTCTGTGTGCGGATATTCCCGCGAGCATAGCGAGCAACAGCAGTCCTTCGCCAACCGGAACCTGCTCCGATTCATCAACTCCTGGTCCGGGAGGTGTGTCGGGTTTAGCCCTGAGGATCGAGGGGCTGTATTCTTCTGAATTGTAGGGCGATTTGGCCCAGACGCCGGAGGGTGACTCGCCATCCTCCGTGTTCCTGTACAATCCCTGGGCATGCAGGCTGCAAGTCAGGATCGTGAGCAAGAAGATATATATTGTTTTTTTCATTGATTAATTACCTTAGCTGTTTTATTTGTATTTCCTGTTACTTTTATAATTAAAGCTCCTGTTGTTTCCA
>JAVBLQ010000109.1:0-4905 GCA_031553435.1 Bacteroidales bacterium
CGCCCTCGTTGACTGGCAGCAACAATGTCTTTACGTTCGGTTTTCCCGAATATGCCTGTAGATTCGACTCTTAAGAATTGTATATCGCAATCTTCTTTCCAATACGGATCTTCTTTGTCGGAAGGCAAGTTATTCCACAATGATTTGGGATCCGGATTGATAATGATGGAAAGTTCTTTTTCCAGTGCAGTTCTATCTTCCGACCAATCTTTCTTTTTGTAGAAGAATTTGATTTTGAAGTCACCGGCGCTTAGCGGTACGCCGGTGATTATGCTTTTTTCGTTATCAAATATTAATCCGATATCTTCGAGTCCTTCAAACCGGTATTCCAACAATTCTTCTACATTTTTTATATGTAAAGGAAAAATATAAGGCTGATTGACTTTACCGTTTTGTAAATTTTTCAAAGAAAACAATTCATTTTCGTTCACGTCGATTGTTGTTTTTATTATTTATGAAAGATGAAAGAGGTGAAAGGTGAATTGTGTCTGTCGCCTCTTCACAACGAGTAAAACGAGTTCACAAGGGAGCAAAGCAACCTTCACCTTTCACTTTAAACTTAAAATTATCCTCTTGTTCTGTTTATATCCGCACTTCCGTCTGCAAAGTTGAATTGCGCCTGCATGTTGCACCAGGGACAGGTACTGATTTTTTCGTCGCCCGTACACATGATTCTGCCACAGGTGCAATGGCTGAAACCGTATTGATTTCCGCAACAAGGACAGTTTGGAAATCCGGACAATTCCCTGGTATTAACAGTTTTATTATTTTGTGATGTATCTTCCAAATCAAAATAGGAATGATCAACGGGATAGGCTCCCACTAACTTATAATCCATAACATTCCCCAATCCAAGTTCCGAAAATTCACTGGAAAAGAATCGTTTCTGATATTTAATCAGATAAGGACGTTTGTTATTTTGACACTTGGCCAGGATCACAGCAAAGTTTTCATCGATTTTCAGATAATTGGATGTATGTTTCTGTAAATCGACTTTAGATAGAAATCCATTAGTGATCGGAGCCAGATTTAATCCGTCATTTTTTAAATCGGTGACGCTTACGCTACTGGTTTTGATGGATGCTGTTATCCATTTGAAAAATTTCTTAAAAGATTCTGCATCCGTATTTTTAAGCAGTAAAACATCGTCAGTAATTCTGCCTAATGTACTGGTATCTGTGTTGTTTCCTAAAGAAATCGCGACAAGATTGGCGCTTTTCCTGTATTTTGAGTTCCAACGGTTAAAAGCATTGTCAACCAAATCAGTAGGATTTCCATCTGTAAAAAGAAAGATAATTGGTTTCCAGTCGCCTTTTTCGTCCATTGTCGTTTTTTTGACAGTCGAGTCAATATCGTTCATCAGGAATTCAAGGGCGTTGCCCAGAGAAGTTCCTCCACCTATGGGAAGTTTAGGCGGATAGAAATTGAACAATTCAACCATCGGAGTAATCTTTTGCGCTTTTCCTGCAAAAACGATGATCGATATATATACTGTTTCCAGGGCGTAAGGGTCTGTACGTAATTCTTTGATGATGGTGGACATGCCATCCTGAACCAATTCAATCGGTTCGCCAACCATCGATTCGGAAACATCAATCAGAAAATATATTGGTAATCGTCTCATATTTTCAATAAGTCAATGTGCTAATGTGCCAATATGCCAATGTGTTTTTTATTATTGGCATATTTAGTTTTATTGTTGATTAAAATTATCCCATGATGTAATCGGATTATCGATCGCATGTTGTGATTCAATGCTGTTCATTACTTCCGGAGTAACATCTTTGCCGGTAAATGATCTGCCCATGGCCTGTAAAGTGTAAATCGGGCCCCAGGGAATTCCCCACCAGCCAAGAAACAGACTTGCAAGAAGAAAGGGCCAACCGTATTTGAAAGAACTTTCGCCTGTCTTGACAAAATACACATTGGATGGTCTTCTGAACGTCATCACGAGAATTGATATGCAATAAGTAAAATACACAAATTTTGCGCCTCTTGAGATTTCATCTTTTATCTGATCGATGGAGAGGCCTTCGGTTCCTTTAATTGCTGACATGGTTTAAAAGTTAGTGAAGAATTAAGAACTAAGAGTTAAGAATTTATTCTTAGTTCTTAGATCTTAGTTCAAAGTTATACGACTGTGTGGACTTCGGGTGGCGGTGGCGGCAAAACTACTTCGTCTGCAGCGCCGATGCTTCTGTTGCCGATGCTTACGGAAGCCGACACCCATTTAAAGAATTGACGAAAAGTATTACTGTCTGTCGTGTCGAGGGAGTAAACCTGATCCGTAAGCGCTAATAAGGCATTGGAATCGGCTTTAGCTCCTGCTGCACAAGCGATAATGCTTCCGAAATGCCGGCGTTTGACTTCCGGAATCATTTGGTTATATTTTTGGAGATCTGATGGTTTGCCATCTGTCATAATGAAAAGGAGCGGCATCCAATCACCTTTTTGTTCAGGTGTGCTGGGTTTCACTTCTATATCCACTTTTTTACAGAGGACTTCAAGGGCTTCTCCCAGATGGGTGGGCCCTGAATCCGGTGTCGTTATTTCCGGTAATATCAGGTTTTCCAATTCTGTCAGAGGCAATATTTGTTTGACATCTCTGTCAAATGTAATAATGCTTATGTGCACGGATTCCAATGCGAAGGGATCCTGTCGTAAACTGCTGATCATCGACTCGAGGCCGACTTTCACAGATTCGATAGGCTCTCCCCGCATGGAACCGGATGTATCCAATAATAAGTAAACTGGTAATCGTCTCATTTTTATGTTACAATATTTACTTCTGGTGGCGGAGGAGGCAATTCGCTTAGTCCGGTTACTTCATTTCCGCTGGATTCCACTTTCAAGCTTCCGTAACTTACTGATGCCGAAACCCATTTGAAAAAAGACTTGATAGTCGTACTGTCGGCAGTATCCAATTGTACGACAACTTCGGTAATTTGTTTCAAAATGTTGGTATTGGCTTGTTGTCCCGCAGCACAGGCAACCACCATTCCGAATTTGCGTTTTTGGAATTCAGTTAACCCTTTCTGCCAGTTATCGGTCGGTTCGCCGTCGGTCATCAAGAATACCAGGGGTTTCCAGTCGCCTTTTTGATCCATTGTGGTTTTTGTTACTTCACTGTCAACTTTTTGGGCTAACAGAGAAAGGGCATCTCCCAACGATGTGGTTCCGGTTGCCTGGATATTAGGCATTTGGAACATGGAAAGTTCGGTCAATGGAACAACTTGACGGGCGGAACTGTCAAAAGTAATCACACTCAGATAGGCTGTTTCCAATGCATAAGGATCTGTGCGAAGGGTGGAAACCAATACCTGAACGCCATTTTTAACAGCTTCGATAGGTTCGCCGTTCATGGAACCGGAAGTATCTAACACCAGATAAACAGGTAATCTTCTCATCCTGAATTATTTTATATAGTTTTGAGCAATACGTTGGATGGTTTGGCCAAGGAATTGGTCTTCGTAAGCATCACCAATGGCGTTGAATTTCCATTCTCCGTCTTTTTTGTAAAGTTCGCCCATGATCAAAGCTTTTTTTCCTCTGTATTGAGGTTCGGAAACCACGTTGTATTCTGCATAAACAGAATTTACGCGTTGTGGAGTTCCTTCGTACATGCGGATTTTTGCATATGGAATCTGAGCAAAATCTTCTTGTCCTACATTATTAAGGAAGAAAAAAATCCGTGTAACATCGGGATCTAAAGCTGTGAGGTTGACTGTGATAATTTCGTTGTCCAATCCGTCGTCTCCGCCTTTATCTCCTTCAAGATCGTCTCCGGAGTGTTTCATTGCGTTGTTCTTAGCAACCAGTTTTCCTTGCGGAAGGCCAAATTTTGCCAAGATTTCAGGTTTATACAAAGGAGAATACAAATGGTCACTGATTTGTCCGTTGCTACCGAACATGATGCAACTCAGATCCAAGTCTACATCGATAGTTTCTGTTACGGTTTTCTTTCCGAATCCCAGGAAACCGCTTTTTTCTACTTGTGTTTCGATTGCACCCCAGTTTACACCAACACAAAAATCAGTTAATTTAGCACCATTGCTTTTTTCAAGGTTGATGCGTTGACCTTTTTCTAGTCTTATAGCCATAATTTAATAGTTACGGGTTACTAGTTATTAGTTACGAGCAATTTATCTTGTAACTTGTAACTTGTAACAATTTTAATTGTATTTATTTAAATAATCTTCCAATCCGCCTTTTTGTCCCACGCCTACGGCTTCGAATTTCCATTCACCGTTGCGTTTGTAGAGTCTGCCGAATTCAACGGCGGTTTCGACCGAAAAATCTTCTTCCAATTCGTATTTCAACAGTTCTTCGTTATTATCGGGATTGTAGATGCGTACAAAAGAATTGCGTACTTGTCCGAAGTTCTGACGACGTTCATCTGCTTTGTGGATGGTTACAACAAAACAAATCTCAGCGGCTTGCGAATTGATTTTTGATAAATCGACTTTAATGCTTTCATCGTCACCTGCACCTGCACCTGTTAAATTGTCTCCGGTATGTTCGACAGCTCCGTCGGGAGAAGTGAGGTTGTTGTAGAATACAAAATAATCATCGGAGATTAATTTTTTATTTTCTCCTAAAATGAATACAGATGCATCTAAATCAAAATCACCGCCTGTACTTGAACCATTGTCATCCCAGCCCAAGCCTACTACGAATTTGGGTAAACCTACGTTTACGCGTTGTCCTTTTTCTAAATTAATTGCCATATTTTTTTTAGTTACAGGTTACGGGTTACGGGTTACAAGTTATGATTCTCTTGTAACCGGTAACTCGTAACTATTAGACATATTTATCTACAAAATATTGTAATCCACCTTTGTATCCGATGCCCATTGCTTCGAATTTCCATTCGCCGTTGCGTTTGTAAAGTCTGCCGAATTCAAC
>JAVBLQ010000093.1:0-13261 GCA_031553435.1 Bacteroidales bacterium
GTATCTGCCCGAAACAGATTTTTCAGAATGGAAACCCATTAAATTTACTGATTATTGGGAAGATGCAAATGTCGGATTAGATAATTATGATGGTTCTGTTTGGTTCAAAACCACTTTCGATTTACCGGAAAACTTTAAGGATAGTACATTTCATATTTTCCTCAGCTATATTAAAGATTATAATATTACCTGGGTCAATGGTCATCAAATAGGTGAAACTTATGGAAGTAAAAACTGGTCGGATTATTATGCTCCTGCAAAATATTTGAAACCAAAAGATAATGTCCTGGTTGTAAGAGTCTTTAATGTAGAAGGAAAAGGCGGCTTTAATTATCATCCTTTCTGGGAAACACCCATATTAGCCGGCAAATGGGTTTGGAAAGCCGATTATCCGATAGATTCAAAAACATTTCCCAAACCACAAATTGTCAACATGAATCCGTTCGGAGATCCGGCAGTGATTTACAATGCAATGATTTATCCATTGTTGAATTATTCATTGACCGGATTTATTTGGTATCAGGGAGAAAGTAATGCCGGACGAGGATATGAATATCGTACGCTTTTCCCGGCGATGATTACAGATTGGAGGAAAAAGTTCAATCAGGGAAATCTTCCGTTTTATTTTGTTCAATTAGCTAATTACGAACAGATTCCGGCAAATCCGGAAAACAGTGATTGGGCAGAATTACGGGAATCTCAAACCGATGCCTTGAAGTTGCCGGATACAGGAATGGCGGTAACCATTGATATTGGTGAAACCGGCGATATTCATCCGAAAAACAAGCAGGAAGTCGGTCGAAGACTGGCATTGCAGGCCCTGAAGAAAACATACAAACTTCCGGTAGAATGCGATGCTCCGATGATGCAACAGGTGATTTTTGAGAAAGACAAAGCAATTGCTACAATTAGCACATCTTCTCCATTGAGAAAACTGACAGCTGATCAACCAATCAAAGGATTTGCAATAGCAGGAAAAGACAGCGTGTTTTATTGGACTGATGATGTGGCGATTAAAGGAACTCAAATTATTGTCCGTTCATCCAAAGTACAACAACCGATTGCTATTCGCTATGCTTGGTCGAAAGATCCCGGCACATTAAATATTTGTAATGAGGCAGGACTTCCTCTCGCTCCTTTCCGCAGCGATAACTGGAAAGGTATTACAGACAACCGGGTATTTGATCCGGAGATTGTGTATTTCTGAAAAAGAATATTCGACAAAACGTTCTTTGATATTATTATATTGGGTTACACCCATTCTTTTGATAAAAAATACTATTTTTGTGTGATAGTAATCAATCAAAAGCAGTGTACTATGAATACAATTAATTTGCAAACGAGAAAATTGAATATAATTGAATATCTTACAGTTATGCAGGATGAAGAAATACTGTCCAAGATAGAAGCTCTTGTTGAAAAATCTAAAAAATCGCTATTCCATACAACAAAAAGATTTACCAAACAGGATTTGATTGACAGAGCTCAAAAAGCAGAAGCAGATATTCAAAGCGGAAATATCCAATCACAACATGATTTGGAAATTGAATCCCAATCATTACAGACGTTTTTGATTGCAGAAGAAATCCGCAAAAGATGAAAGACAATACAAAAAAATAGTAATTTATAATTTACTCATTATAAAAGCGTGTAACTTAATATAAAATAGGGTTATACGCTTTTTTATTGAATTTAAAACAAATACATTATGAAGTACAAAAACATATTTCAACTATCATCATTTATTGCCTTATTTCTCTTTTTTTCCTGTCAGCAGTCGAAAAAGCAGGATAATGCAGAAGCCATACAAATTGACAAAAATGAGGTAACTGTCGACACTCAAATGGTCAAACTATTATTTCCTCCCGGAAAAGACATTCTGACCGGCGGCGATGGAGCTATCTCCATTCCGATAGACAGCACCAAAAGCCTTTGGATCTGGGGCGATTCTTTCCTCGGAGAAGTTAAGAATAATCAGAGAGATACAACATCTCACCTGATTTTGGGAAATGTTTGGACACTATTGGATGGAAACAAAGCCTCAACCATTTGTGGTGGCACTCCGGAAAATCCGTCATCTTTATTATCTGTTGGAAAAATAGATGGAAACCAGGCAATCCTTTGGCCAATGCATGGTTTTATAAAAAACAATATTGTGCATGTTTTTATGTATATCGTTGTGAGAACAGGAGATGGAATCTGGGATTTCTACTGGCATTCGGGATGGTATTACAGGCTTACTTATCCCGATATGAAACTCATTGACTCCGTTCAATTGGAAGCCCCTTCCAAAAACAATGTACACTATGGTTTCGGAATATTTGAAGACAAAGGATATTATTATATTTATGGAACAGCCCCCAAAGGATTTGAAGCGCCCGTACATGTGGCAAGAACCCAATTGATTGATGATAAATTGCAGAATTGGGAATATTTTGACGGACAAGACTGGAATAAAGACCCGCTGAAAACAAAAGCAATGGAAGGCATTACTGTTCCCGTTTCCGAACAATTCAGCGTATTCAAACATAAAGATAAATATATTTTGCTTACGCAGGAAAGAGGAATTCGTGTGGACGACATTTACACATTTATTGCCGACAAACCCGAAGGGAAATGGTATAATCCTAAAAAAATATATACAACTCCCGAAACAAAACAAGATTCTGCCGTTTGGACTTATTGTGCTATGGCACATCCTCAATATGATAAAGATGACCGGCTTTTGGTCGGATATTGTGTAAATACACATCATCTGCCGGATTTGTTTAAAAATGTATCTATCTATAGACCACGTTTCATCAGAGTTCCTTATGCTTTAATCTTAAACAAATAAAAAATATTCTACCAAAGAATTATATTGTTCAATGAAAATAAACACGAGGACACAAAGTCTCTTTTTCAATTCATCTTCGTGACTTTGTGCCTTTGCGTTTAAAATTATTTACTTATGAAATCAAAAACAATTATTTTTTTAACAATCACATGCTGTTTGTTTTCATGTAAAGAAAATAAACAACAAGAGATAAAAGAAGAAAAAGCCGGATTCGCCATGTATCCCGGATTTGTTGATATTATCATGCCCGAAAAAGGCGGAGGAGTAACCGGAGCCGATGGTTCCATTTCGATCGATCTCAAAGACGGCAGAAGCCTTTTTATGTGGGGCGATTGTTTTATTGGTGATGTAATTGACAATAAACGACCTGAAAAAACATCTCCGCTAGTCATGGGAAATGTATTCACAGTATTGAAAGGAGATTCCATTCAAACTTATTTCAAAGGAACCCGCGAAAAACCTCAATCCTGGTTACAACCAGAAGCAAAAAAAGATACAGTTTGCTGGTACTGGCCCGGACACGGATTTGTAAGAGATGGAATATTACACCTGTTCATGTCCGAATTCTATAAATCCAAAGAAAACGATATGTTTGGCTTCACATACATTACCTGCGATTATTTTCGTTTAAATGCCGAAACATTTGAAGTAATTGACAAACAAAATTTCCCGGCGGCTAATATCAACGGCGTACATTACGGACATGCAGTGATCGATGATGGTAAATATATTTATAATTATGGAACGCTTGCAGATAGTACAGGATTTGCAACCGTACATGTCGCTCGTGCACAAATAGAAAATAACACATTACAAAATTGGGAATATTATACTGGCAATGGATGGTCATTGAATGCGAAAGAATCCCAACCACTCGAAGGAATAAAAACATCGGTCTCCGAACAATTCAATATGTTCAAACTCAATGGAAAATATGTTTTGGTTACACAAACAAGAGATCGCGAAAATCATGTCTTCTCAGCAATTTCCGATACTCCCGAAGGACCGTTTTACAATGAGAAAAAAATATTTTCAGTTACAGAGCCTCTGGAAGAAAAGAAAATGATCACTTACAATACAATGGTTCATCCTCAATTTCAGGACAAAGGACGAATCCTGATGTGTTACAATGTCAATTGTCTGGAATTTTTCGATTTATATAAAGATGCTACACTTTATAAACCCAGATTTTTCTGGATGCCGATCGACCCAATATTGAACAAATAAAAAATATACTATGACAAAACAACACTCAGTAGCCAAGCTGCTACCCGTATTATTCGGATTTTTCATTATGGGATTCTGCGACCTGGTAGGAATATCAGTGACTTATGCCAAAGAACAATTTAACTGGTCGGATACGGAAGCCGGATTTTTACCTTCCATGGTATTTATCTGGTTTTTTATTCTTTCGATTCCTACCGCGATGATTATGAATAAATTAGGAAGAAAGAATACGGTTCTGATCAGTATGATATTTACTTTCATCGGAATGATTATTCCATTTCTGAAATTTGATGAAATTATTTGCTATGTTGCATTCGGATTTCTGGGAATAGGAAATACCATTTTGCAGGTCTCATTAAATCCGCTTTTGACCAATGTGGTGAAAGGAGATAAGTTGACCAGTAGTCTGACGGCAGGACAATTTATCAAAGCGATTTCTTCCTTCCTCGGCCCGATTATCGCCGGATATTGTTCGTTACATTTGGGCAGTTGGACAATGATGTTTCCGATTTATGCAGGTGTTACATTGATTTCGACTTTATGGTTATTCTTCACCGGAATTCATGAAGAACAAATGAACCAAAAAACATCATCTTTTGGAGAAACTCTTGGATTATTGAAAGATTCAAAAATATTACTCCTTTTTCTGGGTATTTTTTGTATTGTAGGATTAGATGTAGGTATGAATACCGTTACGCCAAAATTATTGATGGAACGTGTTGGCTTAGCCAAGGAGGCCGCCGGATATGGTACCAGTTGGTATTTTGCTGCCCGTACCATCGGAACTTTTTGCGGAACATTTATTTTAGCAATGATGTCTGGAAAAACTTATTTCAGAATCAATATGCTGATAGCATTGGCTGCAATGATCGGATTATTTTTTCTGCAATCACAAACAATGATTTTGGCAATGGTGTGTATCATTGCATTTACCTGCTCCAGTATTTTCGCCGTTATTTATGGAATGGCGCTGCAAGCTCATCCGCAAAAAGCCAATGAAATATCCGGGTTGATGATTACGGGAGTGGCCGGTGGAGCTATTATTCCTCCTTTGATGGGTATTGCTGTTGATACGATTGGTAGTCAGACAGGCTCATTGATCATTATTACAATTTGTATAGTTTACTTGCTATATTGTTCTCTGGGAATAAGTACATCATCTAAATAAGTTTATATTATTTCAAATGTGACCAATGTGAATGTTTTGGGTGCATGGTGCACCCAAAAGTGTTCATATCGATTTCAATTTGAATGTTTAAACAGTTTCTGATTTTTTCCCTAACTTTACAGCCAATATATTGAGTGAAGAACTAAGAGTGAAGAATTAAAATTGACAAAGTCAATTCTTCATTCCTCACTCTTAGTTCTTCACTTTCAAGTTCTTCACTTTTAATTTTAAAGAATATGTTAACTCTCAAAGTTATTACTGAGAATCCTGAAGAAGTTATTAACAAGTTGGCTAAAAAGCATTTCGATGCTAAAGAAATTATTTCAAAAGTTATTGAAACAGATAAAAAAAGAAAGAATGCCCAACAACAATTGGATAGTAATCTTTCCGAAATAAATACAATGTCCAGGTCGATCGGACAGTGGATGAAAGAAGGGAAAGGAGAGGAAGCCGAAGCTGCCCGTATTCGCGTAGCCACTATGAAAGAAGGAAATAAACAGTTGGAAACGGAATTGAAAGATGCCGAACAATTGTTGACCGAACTTCTTTGTCAAATCCCCAATCTCCCATCTCATCATGTTCCTAAAGGAAAAACAGCAGAAGATAATCTGGTAGAAAAAAGTGGAGGAACAATACCCGAACTTCCGGAAGATGCTTTTCCTCACTGGGATTTAGCTAAAAAATATGATTTGATCGATTTTGAACTCGGAGTTAAAATTTCCGGTGCAGGTTTTCCTGTTTATAAAGGAAAGGGCGCCCGTTTGCAAAGAGCTCTGATCAATTTCTTCTTAGACAATGCAAGAGATGCAGGTTATCTGGAAGTACAACCTCCTTATGTTGTCAACGAAGCATCCGGATACGGAACGGGACAATTACCCGATAAAGAAGGACAAATGTATCATTGCGGATTAGACAACCTGTATCTGATCCCGACAGCCGAAGTTCCGGTAACCAATATTTACAGGGATGTGATTTTGGAAGAAAAAGATCTTCCTATTAAGAATACAGCCTATTCTGCTTGTTTTCGTCGCGAAGCAGGTTCTTACGGAAAAGACGTAAGAGGATTAAACCGTCTGCACCAATTCGATAAAGTAGAAATCGTAAGGATCGACACCCCCGAACATTCTTACGAATCATTGAAAGAAATGGTTGATTATGTGCAATCTCTGGTTGAAAAACTGGAATTACCCTGGAGAATACTTCGTTTATGTGGAGGTGATATGAGTTTCACATCGGCATTGACTTTCGATTTCGAAGTTTTTTCCGCAGCACAAAAACGCTGGTTGGAAGTAAGTTCTGTTTCAAACTTCGAAAGTTATCAGGCCAACCGCTTGAAATGCAGATATAGAAATAATGATAAGAAAACGCAACTTTGCCACACTCTCAATGGTAGCGCTTTGGCCTTGCCACGCATTGTTGCAGCTTTGCTTGAAAATAATCAAACACCGGAAGGAATCAGGATTCCTAAAGCTTTGGTTCCTTATTGTGGATTTGAAATGATATAAAATATGCCAATGAATTAATATGCCAATATTCCAATGAAAAATAGGTACAAACCAATTGGCATATTGACTTATTGGCATATTTAGAATTATGGTAGATATAGATAATCCCGAACTACAGTATGCCTGGCAATTGATCTCGCATACCCGTCAATCCGTTTTTCTCACAGGAAAAGCCGGAACAGGGAAATCTACATTCCTGAAATATATCTGCCAGAACACAAAAAAGAAACATATCGTCGTTGCTCCTACAGGAATTGCCGCCATTAATGCCGAAGGAGTAACACTGCATTCGTTTTTCAAACTGCCTTTCCGTCCGATGCTACCGGATGACCCGGATCTCAGTTTACAAAAAGGCCGGATATTCGAATTTTTCAAATATAGGAAAGAACACGTAAAAATCATCAAAGAAGTCGAATTGATCATTATTGACGAGATTTCGATGGTCAGGGCAGATACAATCGATTGCATCGATCGCATTCTCCGTGTTTTTTCCGGAAATATGCGTTTACCTTTTGGAGGAAAACAAATCTTATTCGTCGGAGATATTTTTCAGTTGGAGCCAGTGGTTCCCTCTGATCAGAAGGAAATTATCAATCTTTTCTATCCTTCTCCCTTTTTCTTTTCCGCTCGTGTTTTTAGGGAAATCAATTTGATTCCCATCGAACTGACCAAAGTTTATCGTCAAAAAGATCAGAAATTTATCGACATTTTAGACAAAATAAGAAGTAATACGGCTACGGCCGGCGAACTTCAGGTACTTAACGGCAGATACAATCCCACCTTCAATCCTCCGGCCGATGATATTTACATCACATTGGCAACCAAACGAGACAATGTTGATTTTATCAATGAAAAAAAATTGTCGGAAATCAACGAACCTGAATTTATCAGTGAAGGTGTTATTGAAGGCGATTTTCCGGATTCTCTTTTACCCACAGCCAAAGATCTTGTATTAAAATTAGGAGCTCAGATTATTTTTCTTCGTAATGACCATAAACGGCGTTGGGTAAATGGCACTATCGGTATTATTTCCGAAATAAGAGATACGGGTGAAATATTTGCATTATTGGATAATAATCAGGAAGTTTTAATCGAACGAGACAGTT
Source organism: Bacteroidales bacterium (assembly GCA_031553435.1). GTDB lineage: Bacteria > Bacteroidota > Bacteroidia > Bacteroidales > Azobacteroidaceae > JAVBLQ01. The sequence goes on from JAVBLQ010000093.1 coordinate 7,843, forward strand.
GGCGCAATCGCCGTTACAAATACAACGAAGAAGAGAAAAAAATTGAAGAAGAAATCATTGGTGAATTTACACAACTGCCGATCAAACTGGCATGGGCGATTACCGTTCACAAAAGTCAGGGCTTGACTTTTTCCCGAGTCATTGTTGATTTTAGCGGAGGAGTTTTTGCCGGAGGGCAGGCATACGTTGCACTCAGCCGTTGTACTTCTTTGGAAGGAATGGTGTTGAAAAAACAAATCACACGTTCCGATATATTTATCCGTCCGGAAATTGTAGAATTCAGCAGGAACTTTAACAATCAGAAATTAATCAGCAAAAGTCTGAAAGAAGCGGATGCCGATTTGTTATATATCCAGACTATCAATGATTTTAATAAAGGTGATTTCGATTCATTTATCGATCATTTTTTCAAAGCCATTCATGCCCGGTATGACATTGAGAAACCTTTAAATAAAAGGTATATCAGAAAAAAATTAAACGAAATTAATCAACTAAAACAAGAAAAAGATCGTTTAAAAGAAAGGTTACATACCCAAAATGAGACATTGAAAGAATATGCCAATGAATATTATCTGATGGGTAACGAATGTATCACCAAAGCAAGAGATCCGCGCGCCGCGATAGCTAATTTCAACAAGGCCGTCAAACTTTATCCGGAATTCCTGGATGCCTGGATTCGCAAAGGAATTACACTGCACGATACTAAAAATTATTTTGAAGCAGAAATTTGTTTCAATAAAGCCATTGAGATTTCCCCCGTTTCCTTCAAATCTTTTTATAACAGAGGAAAAAACAGAATGGCAATGAAAGACTACGAAGGCGCTGTTTCCGATTTCGACAAAGCTATCGGAATAAAACCTAATCACGTCAGAACCTTAAATTATCTTGGAGATGCCTACGAAAAGTTAGGAAATGTGAATCTGGCCTCCAAATACTGGGGCTTGGCACAGGATTTGAGCGAAGAGTCAGAAGATAGTTGAGAATTGAAAATTGAAAATTGAAAATGAAAAAAGTATTAATTATTATCGGAATCTCATTGGCAGTAATATTAGGATTGCTATTCGTTATTCCTTTCGCTTTTCAGGGAAAAATCAAAGACATTGTGGTAAAAGAAGCCAATAAAATGTTGAATGCGAAAATCAACATCGGCGATGTTTCTTTAAGTCTGTTCAAAAATTTCCCGAATGCTACAATATCTGTTAAAGACCTCACGCTTGCCGGAGTTGATGTTTTTGAAAACGATACCTTACTCGCATCTAAAGACATTTCGCTCACTGTCAATGTGATGAGCTTGTTCGGAGACAGCGGGTACGATATCAAAAAAATAGATATCAGTGACACAAAAATTCATGCGATTGTCCTGAAAGACGGTAAAGCCAACTGGGATATCATGAAAGCCGAAGAGTCGAAAGAAGAAACTCCGGGTGAAGAAGAAAGTTCCGATTTCAGACTGAAACTGCAAAAGATCGATCTGAAAAATGTGGATGTACTATACGAAGATGCACTGTCAGACATGTCAGTCGATATCAAGAATTTCAACGGAACACTCAAAGGAGATATGACAGCCGATCAAACCAATATTTCGACTGTTTCGAATGTAGAAAAAGTGACATTCGTCATGTCTAAAATTCCTTATCTGAATAAAGTCAACTTAACAGCAGATATGAATGTAAATGCCGACTTTATCAATCAGAAATATGATTTCCATCAATCTAATTTCACATTGAATGCCATCAAAGGAACAATCGACGGATGGATCAGCATGCCCGATTCTCTGACCACAGCCATGGATGTGAAAATCGATGCTCCGGATGTACAATTCAAAGACATTCTTTCTTTGATCCCAGCCGTTTATTCCAATGAGTTCAAAGATTTGAAAGCTGACGGAAAAGTTACATTGAAAGCAACTGCTAAAGGTGAAATGAAAGGAAAATCTTATCCTGCATTCGATTTATTATTGGATGTCGACAATGGAAAATTCCAATACCCGTCATTGCCGAAATCACTGAATGATATTTTTGTTAAAGCGCATATTTCAAGCCCCGGAGGCGATCTGGATAAAACATTGATCGATATCAGTAAATTTCATTTCAATCTGGGAGGAAACCCGTTTGACGTAGCGCTCAAAGTCAGCCATCCGATGACAGATCCCAACCTGGATCTCAAAGCCAATGGAAAACTGAACCTGGCAATGGTGAAAGAAGTGTATCCTTTGGAAAAAGGTACGGATCTCAATGGCGAATTAGATGCCAATGTTTCTTTTGCAGGAGCCATGTCGAGCATTGAAAACGGAGCTTATGATAAATTCAGCGCCGCCGGAAATCTTCTCCTTAAAAATATGAAATATCAATCTCCGGATATGCCCGAAGTGTTGATCAATTCAGCCGCATTTACCTTCAATCCGAGATATGCCGAATTAGGAAAATCGGATATAAAAATCGGGAAAAACGATATTTCGGCCAGCGGAAAACTGGAAAACTATATTCCTTATATAATGAAGGATCAAACCATCAGAGGAAATCTGGATATTACTTCCAATTATTTGAATCTGAATGATTTTATGAAAGAATCAGCAACTGCTTCATCATCAGAATCAAGTAGCTCTGAAATGCTTGCCTTTGAAATTCCGAAAAATATCGATTTCAACATGAATGCCCGTTTGAATCAGGTTGTTTATGATAAAATTGAAATGAAAAACATGACCGGAAATATCACTGTCAAAGACGGAAAAGCTGAAATGAAGAATCTTTCAATGAACGCTTTAGGAGGAGATATGAAATTGAACGGATATTACAGCACCGCAAAAAATCCGAAACAACCGGAAGTCAACTTCGGAATGGATCTGAAAAACGTAAGTTTTGCCCAAACATTCAAAGCCTTTGATTTCGTTCAGAAATTAGCCCCGATATTCGAAAATATGATGGGAAATTATTCGGTCAACATGAATTTGACAACTTCATTGGCACAAGATATGACTCCGATCATTGCAGGCTTGACCAGTAGTGGTTTGTTAACATCCAACGATGTCAGCGTAAGTGATGTTCCGGCATTGACAGCGCTTGCTTCGGCATTGAAAAATGACGATTTGAAGAAAATCAGCGTAAAAGATTTGAAAATACCTTTCTCAATCAACGATGGACGTGTGAAAACACAGCCGTTCGATATTAATGTTGGTGCAACTAAAATGAACCTTACAGGAAGCACCGGTTTGGACCAAACAATCGATTATGTTGCTAAAATCGCTTTGCCAAGCAGTTTAACCAAAGGAACTCTCAGTAATGTCAATGTGAAAATAGGAGGAACATTCTCTTCTCCCAAAATATCATTGGATACAAAAGACCTGGCAACACAAGCGATTAGCGCCGTTGCCGGAAGTGTACTCAAAGGTAAAGACGGCCAACCTGTAGATGTCAATGCTGAAATCGACAAACAAGCAGATGCAATTCGCACTCAAGCCAAATCAGCGGGAGATAAATTAATTCAGGAAGCTGAAAAACAAGGTCAGGCCTTAATCGATCAAGCCAACAAAACTTCGAATCCGATTGCAAAAATTGCTGCCGTAAAAGCTGCGGAAGCTGCTGCCAAAAAGGCTAAAGATGAAGCCCAGAAACAAGCGGATAAATTGAACGCTGAAGCTGAAAAACAGATTCAGAGTTTGACGAGTTCGGCGAAGAAGGTAACACAATAAATAAGATAAAAGATAAAAACTAAAAGTGAAGTTTACACAAAAAACTTTTCACTTTTAGTTTTTATCTCTTCACTCTAAAAGACGACGCATACGTCCCAACCAAACACAACACCGCACATATCCCGAAAGTAATATGCAAACTCCTCATAAACTGAGGATAAACTTCCGGTGTAATCAGATTATTTCCTACTTGTAAAGCCATGGCCATCATTGCGATACCCATACTGAAAGCCTGACCGGTCAAACGCATAGTGCCCGTTGTGGCAGAAGCCTGACTGTAATATTTTTTTTCGACAGAACTCATAATCACATTCGTATTAGGAGAGGAGAAAAGTCCGAATCCAAAGCCCAACATTGCCAGCAAGATAATAATAATGAACATCGGAGTGCTTATCGTGATAAAAGATAAACCGCCCAAGCCAAAGACAATAATTCCCATTCCCGTGGTTGCCAGAGCAGATGCGGAAATCCGGTCGGAAATCCGTCCGGCATACAACGACACAACAGATTGAATACATGCCTGAACGATCAGGATAAAACCTGCATGTTGAGCGTCAAACCCTCTTACATATTGCAAATACAAGCTCATCATAAATGCTACCGCTGATGTTGCAGCATAGTTGATCAACGCGGAAAAAGAAGACAACCCGAATACTTTATTTCCTGAAAAAATCTTTACATCGAAAACCGGATAAATACATTTTTGTTCATATAAAACAAAGAATATAAAGGCAATGATTCCAATTCCGATCCAGGTAAATCCTGCAACTCCAGGTAATTCCGAAAAACCGAAAATCAATCCGAAAAGTCCCAAAGCATAAATAATAGCTCCGGTAATGTCGAATTTTTCACCCTTCGACTCGATCCATTCTCCTTTAAGAAAAGAAAAAGAACACACCACAACAACCACACCGATAGCAGAGCAAACGTAGAAAAGACTTTGCCAACCCCAGTAATGTGTTAGCAATCCTCCGAGGAAAGGACCGGAAGCCAATGCAAAATAAACAACCGAAGTATTGATTCCCAATACTTTACCCCGTTCGCTTTGAGGAAATATAGAAGTCAGGATGGCAATATTGGTTCCAAACATCATTGCGCTTCCCAGTCCGGAAACAAATCGTAAGATGATCAATTGTATTCCCGACGTGGCCAAACCGCATAAAAAAGTGCAAACGGAAAATAAGCCGACTCCTGTAATAAACATCTTTTTTCGCCCGATCAGATCCGCCAATCTTGCGAAAGGCACCTGAAAAATGGCTGTAGAAATCAGATATGCAGTGGCCATCCAACCTAATGTAATAGCTTTCATGGAAAATTCCTTGCTGATTTGCGGCAAAGCCAGATTAAGCGCTGACCCCATGAACGGAACAAGAAATGCCGACAGGCAAAGAACAAAGAGAGCCGAATTATTATTTTTTTGAGTCATATTTGTTTGATTTGGTAGTACAAAAATACATTAAAATTTAGTTGCTTTGATAATGAAAAATTGGGGAAATAGATATAGTGATGGAAATTATTTTATAATAAACACTTACAATTTTTCAACAAAACCATTGCTTTATCAGTTATATGTGCAAAGTTACAGGTTACGAGTTGCAAGAGAAGATTTTATTAATCCGTAACCTGTTGTAACTCGTAACCAGTAACTTGTAACTCGTAACTTGTAACCCGTAACTCGTAATTTTTTCAATCCATCATTATTATGCACAAAACTAGCATCAAACTCAAGTT
>JAVBLQ010000144.1:0-5432 GCA_031553435.1 Bacteroidales bacterium
AGAAAATTTAAACAGATTATTAATAAAAATATATGTTGATTTTAATTTCACCGGCCAAAACCATGGCCTCCACTTCCCGTATAAAAGTAGAAGAGAGTACAATCCCTCGATTTTCGGAAGAAGCAAAAGAAATTGCACTGAACATGGCACAATTTTCCGCAGACGAACTCGTCAGGATTCTGAAAATAAATCCGAAATTGGCTGCAGAAAACTATTTACGTTTTCAAAACTTCTTTTCAGATGAAAACCAAGCATTACAAGCCATTTTAGCTTATACCGGAATCGTATTTAAGAATATCAATCCCAAAGATTTTACTCCGGCAGATTTTGAATTTGCCCAAAATCATTTGAGAATTGCATCTTTCGGATATGGCCTGTTACGTCCATTGGACCTGATCAAAAACTATCGGATGGAATCTGATGTAAAACTACCGGAACTTACAGACGGAAATATGTATTCGTATTGGCAGAAAAAACAAACATCGACATTAATCAAAGATATAAAAAATGCCGGAGAACCGCTTGTTTATCTGGCCAGTATGGAAATACAACCTGCTTTTGACTGGAAAAAAGTCGAAAAATCGGTTCGTATTATCACTCCTGATTTTAAAGTCTGGAAAAATGGAATTCCTCAAACCATCGTGATCTACGCCAAGATGGCCAGAGGTCAGATGAGTCGTTTTATTATTAAAAATCAAATCAGTAATCCCGAAGAGTTGAAAGCCTTTTCATGGGAAGGCTTTGTTTATAATGAAACTCTTTCCGAAGGAGACAACTGGGTGTTTATGCAGGAAGGATAAAAATGGAACGAATAAACATAATTACGATTGATCATCCTTATTTTCCATCAGTTTGGAGAATCTATGAATTTTCGTTCCCTCTTTGTGAACGAAGAACTCTTGAAGATCAGAAGCGCATTTTTTCCGATCAAAGCTATTTTCTGGATGCCTGGATTGAAGACGGGAAGGTTGTAGGAATTATTGGCTGGTGGAATTGTGAAAATCTACGTTTTGTAGAACATTATGCCATTGCACCTGAATATCGTTCGTCCGGATACGGAAGCTCTTTTTTATCAGAATGGATAAATGATAGTATAACACCAGTATTATTAGAGATTGAACCGGTTGTAGATGAAATTACCCAACGAAGAAAAAAATTCTATATGAATTTGGGATTCCTGGAGAATAACATTAAACACAAACAACCTCCATATCATAAAGAAACTGGTTATGTAGAAATGCAAATCATGTCTTATCCTCGATTGATCGAAGAAAAAGACTATCAAACATTCTATCAGAAACAATGTTCTGAAATTATGCCGGTGTTCAGATAAATCTCAATTCCGGAAACATTAAGAAATTCAAATTAACGCAAAAAGAATAAAAATTACACCTGCAACAAATGTATATCCTGCTTCAATCAAAGCAGCTGTAAAATATTCATCCCATTTGGTGTAACGGAATTTAAGGTTTCCTTTCTGCCAACCGCAAAAAGCGACGAGAACCAAAATAGCAAGCCATAGTGAAATTGTCGTAAGAACGAAAAATGTTAACCCTGATAAAGCTGTTGCCATTAATTGAGTCAGCATCGTTATGCATGTATTTGAAGATTGGATCTTTTCCGGGATTTCAACTTTAAATACTCTCATCCATGCTTTGGAGAATAATACCGAATACCACAATGCTCCCACGGCAAAGGCCACAATTACAGAAATTATATACCATAACCAATTTACATGTGAGAACAATCCGCAAAAAGAAGAACAGGTTTCCATATAATTGATTTTTAAGTTTGATTAAAATTGGTATCGCAAATATACAAAAAAGTTATGTATATGGAAATAATTCTACGATTGGAGCCGGAAGTGTTGTTACAAAATCTATTCCGGCACATTGCCTGGCTGTAGGCAATCCATGCCGTATTATCAATTACTTGTGAGTATATATTATTTTTTCCGATAAATTTAATTATGTCACATACTCAGTATAAAAATTATTCCTTATTTTATTTCCGCAAAGTGGATTTGTTAAAGGAATTGATTGCCGGAAAATGTCGCAAACATAAAATTGTTCAGCGGGAGACTTGCGACATTGTCGCAAACATAAATTTGCTCAGGCGCAGACTTGCGACATTGTCGCAAATGTAAATTTGCTCAGGCGCAGACTTGCGACATTGTCGCAAACGTAAATTTGCTCAGGCGCAGACTTGCGACATTGTCGCAAATGTAAATTTGCTCAGGCGCAGACTTGCGACATTGTCGCAAACGTAAAGTTGCTCAGGCGCAGACTTGCGGAAACTCTGGAACAGCATTTTACAAATAAAAGCAGGATAAAAACCGGAATAAACTTTCAGGAAAACTATAAAAGAAAGAAGTTTCTTCATCGGGTTTATGGGTATATAATAAAATTTTGATTTACAAGATACAAATAACTCTTTGTAAAAAGTGACGAGGTGACTTTTCAGTTGATTTGTCTGAACCAAATTTTATAAAAATTGTTATATAATATTAGAGGACATTTAAATTTTGTATTGTAACTATTAAACAAAATATTGTTACTACTTAGAAAGTTATCTTTTATAAATATTTATATGAAAAAGTTATTTTTTATTGTTAGTCTTGGAGTTTTTATGATGTTGTTTTTCCTCAATTGTAAAAATGAAAAACAAAAGGAAGAAAATCAACCAAGTGTCCAAACTACAGAAGAAGACACTGTTTGGATTGATACTTATGAAGGAACTATACCATGTGCCGATTGTCCGGGTATTAAAGTCAATTTAAAATTAAACTGGACTATAGATAGTGGTGGCGAAAACACTTACACTCTGACAGAAGAGTATATAGACAGGGATACGATTATATCATCTGGAAAATTTAATCCGGAACGTGGATTTAAAAATGATAATAATGCCACTATTATAGTCTTGAATTGGGACAAACCGGAAAAAAATCAAAGATATTATGTCTGGTTCAGCAATGAACCTGAGATTCTGCATGTGTTAAGTCCGAAAAAGGAATTGATCGAAAGGGCAGGATTGAATTATACTTTGGAAAAAGTAGAGTAAAAAATAAGGTTGTGATGTATTTATCTTTTTATTTCAACAATGCTGTTCCCATTTTTTGCCGGATTCCAACCATCATCTCCTGATAAAACTTCTTCAACAGAATAACCTTTCAGGTTTTTCAATTGATGGCTCCAGGAAACTCGTTTGGAGATATCAGCCCCTTCTCCTGAATTTTGATACTCAGCAAAAAAAGTTGTTTTTTCGGCTTCCGGTTTTTTCCAATTGTGCCAGCCTTCCGGACAAATATGTTTTCCTAAGTTACAGTGAATAAATACAGATTGAGCCTCCGGACGCCAGGGACGACCAAGATAAACTTCCGAAACTCTTTCATCCGCGATCAGTTTGCAGTTCATAAAGACATAGCCGTATTTCTGTCCCGGATCTGTGGATGGCGCTGTAATATATCCATTGTCAAGACTTTTGATTGTACAATTATTGAACAAAGCAGTGCTCCATCCGAAAATAAAATCAATAGTACCTTCGATGTAACAATTTTCATAGTACTGGCGACTTTTCTTCCCATAAGTATAAAGCGTATCCTGATTTCCCAGAAAGCGACAGTTTTTGAAATAAACCCGGTCAGCAGCTACAAAACAGGCAACAGCTTGTCCTACTTTCCCGGCAGTGTTAGTAAAAGTTATATTTTCTGCATAAAAATCGGGAGCGTAGATATAGATGGTTGAAGATCCGGATGTTCCCATATTTTCCCCGAAACAATTTGGTTTGGAAGCATAATCGTTGTTTGTAATAATGGTTTCATCTTCTCCGGTTAGCGACACATTGATTTTGGATTCGGGGACAATTATTTTTTCTTTGTATTCACCAGCTCTTATTAAAATTGTTGTACGCTTGCTTTTCCTGAAATCGGGTACGGCATCAATGGCTTCCTTTATTGTAAAAAAATCACCGCTTCCATCTTTCGCAACTACAAAATCGTAATGACATACAAAAGGTTTCAATGCAGGAACGGCCTCTGCAATTCGATCTATTGTCATCCCGGCTAATATACGTGCTCCATAAATATTCAGATGGGTATTATCCTCCCGTCCTTGTGGTATAGCAAGAATGGCATTGGGTGCGATCCATACAAAAAGTTTTTTCGATGTTTCGGGTCCCAGTCCTTCGATATAATTATGGCTCAGCTTGTTCATGTCAACAAAAGGAACATTGAGTTCTTTAGCTACGTTCCGGGGAGAATCCAAATATTTTCCATGTGTATCGATCAAAATAGTTCCTTCCTTTTCCATAGAATTTTCAGATGGTATGCGTGGCTTGTCAGGATTTTCTTTATAGACTGCATCATCGGAAGCAATAGCCAAAGAAGCATCGGATTTGCCGAAATTACGACGCACAATACTATTGAAAAGTACAGGATTAGCACCTTTGGCTCGCGTTTCAGTTACAAAACGACGCAGGTTTTCATCAAAAGTAGATCCGGGTTCAGTATGCCTGGCTTCGTCAGGTTTTTCATCATTATGTCCGAATTGAATAAATACATAATCGCCGGGATTGAGCTTATCAAGTACTTTCTGCCAACGACCTTCATCAATAAAACTTTTGGACGAACGTCCGTTTGCAGCATGATTGTCTATCCGAATATACCGGGAGTCTAAAAAACCGCCAAGCATTTGCCCCCAACCACGTTCAGGATTATCTCCGGCAAGTGGTTTGTTGGCCATTGTAGAATCTCCGATCATATAAATAGTAATCTTGTGATTTGTAGTATTAAACGCAGATAGAAGAAGAGTAGCAAAGAGAATCAGTAATATTTTTGTTTTCATAATGAAATTCATGTTCATATTTTCAATATGAATACAAAATTACACAAAAAAATATCCTTTGCATAGAGGAGATGAGTATTTCAAGAGTTTCAACGCAGAGCGGCCCCCTAATGGCCTCTCCCAAGCACTCCGCACTCTGGTTTGTGTTAAAAGGAATAAAAAAGAACCGTGCGGGTGTGGAATTGTCTGCGTTGACATGCCCTTGTATCCGTTTCACAACGGAAATATTTGTTTTTTTGTTCCTGTCATTCAAATCAATGAATGACAGGAGATATTTAATTACTATTTCTTTTCCAAAGCTTTAATACGAGCTTCCAATTGTTCGATGATTTTTTGTTGATCCTGGATAGCTTTTACTAATAACGGAGTTACTTTTCCGTAATCAACACCCCAAGGGTTTTCCTGAGCATCATCACCACCTACACTTACAGCTTCGGGATATACTTCGTATAAATCTTGAGCTAAGAAACCGGTTTGAACAGTTTTTGTTTCATCGCTTTTGAAGTTGTAGTCTTTGACGCTGATTTTCATGAGGTCAGCAAGGCTGTAGTGAGTGTTTGTAATGTTTTCTTTGAGGCGTTTGTCGGA
>JAVBLQ010000077.1:0-14132 GCA_031553435.1 Bacteroidales bacterium
CGCGAAGCGACTTGTGAATAATGAATGGTGAAGGTCGCTTCGCTCCTTGTGAATGTAGAAATATTTCTTTCACAGGGAGCGAAGCGACCTTCACCATTCTCCATCTTTCACCAGCTTCACTAGTCGCTTCCCGACTTAATCCAGCTTCAACACAGCAAGAAATGCTTTTTGCGGAACTTCCACATTTCCTACTTGTTTCATTCTTTTCTTTCCTTCTTTTTGTTTTTCCAACAACTTACGTTTGCGGGAAATATCTCCACCATAACATTTAGCAGTAACATCTTTGCGAACAGCTTTGATGGTTTCACGGGCAATGATTTTTGCTCCGATGGCTGCTTGTACAGCTACATCAAATTGTTGCCGGGGAATCAATTCTTTGAGCTTTTCACACATTCTCCGGCCAAAACTAACAGCATTGTCAAAATGTGTCAGGGTAGACAATGCATCTACAGGTTCACCATTCAATAGAATATCCATTTTTACAAGTCTAGACTCGCGATAATCATGCATATGATAATCGAATGAGGCATAACCTTTGGAAATACTTTTCAGTTTATCGTAAAAATCAATGACAATTTCTCCGAGAGGAAGATCAAAAATAATTTCCATCCTATCGCCGGAAATATAATCTTGTTTGATCAGGATTCCTCGTTTGCCGAGACAAAGCGTCATGATCGGACCGATATAAGCAGTCCGGGTAATGATCGATGAGCGGATATATGGCTCTTCAATATAATCAATCAGTGTAGGATCCGGAAGCCCGGCAGGATTGTGAACTTCAGAACAGGTTCCTTTTTTATCATGCACTTTATAAGAAACGTTGGGAACTGTAGTAATTACATCCATATTAAACTCTCTGTCAAGACGTTCCTGAATTATCTCCATATGCAATAATCCAAGGAAACCACAACGAAATCCAAAACCCAAAGCTACAGAAGATTCGGGTTGGAAAGTCAGGGATGCATCATTCAACTGTAATTTTTCAAGGGAAGATCTCAAGTCTTCGAAATCCTCACTATCAATGGGATACAAACCGGCAAAGACCATTGGTTTTACTTCTTCAAATCCGTCAATAGCTTTGTCACAAGGACGTTTTACGTGTGTAATCGTATCGCCGACTTTTACCTCTTTGGATGTTTTGATTCCCGAAATGATATATCCTACATTTCCACAGGTCATTTCGTTTTTTGGTACCATGTTTAATTTCAGAATACCGACTTCATCAGCTTCATATTCTTTTTCCGTTGCAACGAATTTTACCAAGTCATTTTTACGGATGGAGCCATTGACTATCTTAAAATAAGCGATAATTCCACGGAATGGATTGAACATTGAATCAAAAATCAAGGCTTGTAACGGAGCATTGGGGTCTCCTTTAGGAGCCGGAATTTTTTCAATTACCCTGTCCAGAATATCATATACGCCCTCGCCCGTCTTTCCACTTGCTCTGAGGATATCTGTACGCGGGCAACCAAGCAGTTCGACAATCTGATCTTCTACCTCTTCCGGCATGGCATTGGGGAGGTCGATCTTATTTAATACGGGAATAATTTCCAAATCGTGTTCGATTGCCATATATAAATTGGAAATTGTTTGAGCCTGAATTCCCTGTGCAGCGTCAACTATCAACAATGCGCCTTCACATGCGGCAATCGAGCGGGAGACTTCATACGAAAAGTCAACGTGTCCCGGAGTATCAATCAGGTTGAGTATATATTTTTCTCCTTTATAAACATATTCCATCTGGATGGCGTGACTTTTGATAGTGATTCCTCTTTCACGCTCCAAATCCATATTGTCTAAAACCTGATCTTGTAAATCTTTTTTATCAACAGTTTGAGTGTATTCAAGTAAACGATCAGCCAAGGTGCTTTTTCCATGGTCTATATGTGCGATAATACAAAAATTCCGGATATTTTTCATTTTTTGTAATTGACAATTGAGAATTGAGAATTGACAATTAGAAAACAAATTTGATCTTAATCAACAGACAATTGTTTTTATTTTCAATTGTCAATTTTTAATTGTCAATTTTTAAGGTTACAAAGTTAACAAAATCCACTGAGAAATAAGGTATGCTAACGAAAAAAGGTTGCCGGTAACCGGCAACCCTCAATCACTAACCCTTAACTTTAACCAATGAAAAACAAAATTTATTGTATATGGGCTATCGCAGCTTCGTAATTAGGTTCTTGTGCAATTTCAGGCACAAGTTCTGAGTAAACCACCGTTCCGGATTCATCTATTACCACAACGGCTCTTGCCAGCAATCCTTTCAATGGACCATCAGTCATCAACAATCCATAGTCTTCGCCAAAAGCAGGAGATCTGAACACTGAAAGCGGTTTTACGTTTTGAATTCCTTCTGTTGTACAAAATCTGTTATGTGCAAAAGGCAAATCATGGGAAATAGTAAGTACGACTGTATCTTTCAAACTTGCAGCCTCTTTGTTAAATCGCCTCACAGAAGCAGCACATACACCAGTATCCAAACTTGGAAATATATTTAAAATTACTTTTTTACTCTTTAAATCAGATAAAGATAATTCACTAAGATCTGTTTGAACAAGTTGAAATTCAGGAGCTTTACTTCCATTTGCAGGAAGTTGTCCGTCTGTGTGAACGTTTGTTCCTTTGAAGGTTATAATTGACATATTATAGTATAATTAGATATAAAAGTTTCTACTAATGTTTTTTCTTTTTATATCTCTAAAACAACAGGAAAGTGAAAAGGTTTTAGCAATTACGCAATATTAACATATTTTATTGTTTGCGAGAATATGAATAATTCCGTCTTTCTTCAACAACAAGAATATTTTTTGACTTGAAAGTTTCGTATTTTCCAATCAAATCTTCTTCATTGATTATGATTTTATTCTTTCTGGTTTGATATTTGAAAATTCTTGATATTACATGTCCGATAGGCTTACAAATACATCCATTATACAGTTTTACCTTGTTATTATATGTCTTTTTTTGTTTGGCAATGTCTTTTTCTATACTAATAATTTGATCTGTTGTATTGATTGCCTCCACATCCAGTTTTAAGAATGGAATTATATTAAGAAAATCAAAGTAATCGATTATAAGATCAGTCATTTTGTTTGAAAGATGTATCTTTTCGTCTATAATCTTTGCATTCAGAAAATCTGTTTTCATCTTTGCAAATTTAGCTATCAGGATGGGATCTTCTTTGGGTAATGATTTTAAAACGATAATTATCGATTGAATAGATTCAAATTTCTTCTTTAAAATATTTTCAATAATTTTTGCATCTTCTTTTAATTGTCTTTTCACAACATAAAATTGTATAATCCGGAATAGAAAATATCCGAAAAGACAACAAAGAATAATCAATCCAATGTGAACATGGACATATGAGCTTAAAGTTTCCATGAATTTATTATATGATATTTTTGACAATAAAAACAAACAAAAATTCAAAAATAATCACAATTTCAAAAATAACTTACAAATAACAATATTAATTTATGGTGATCTTATTAGGTTTAATTAGCAAGAATTACCTACAGATAAAGAGTTTAATAGTTTCGTATGTTATTTTTTACAGTATATGTTTAATGAATATTCCCCAAAGATAGTTAAAAAATAATATATTCAAACAATTTCTTGTTTTAAAAATTGTGCAGTATAACTTTTTTCATTCAAAATAATTTTTTCCGGAGTACCAGTGAGAAGTATTTTGCCTCCGTTTTTACCTCCTTCCGGGCCCATGTCAATAATATAATCTGCCGATTTTATGATGTCTAAATTGTGCTCGATGACAACAAGTGTATTTCCTTTGTCAACCAGGCGATTCAATACAATCAATAGAATCCGTATGTCTTCAAAATGCAATCCGGTGGTTGGTTCGTCCAAAACGTATAAAGTTTTTCCTGTGTCACGTTTGGCCAATTCGGATGCCAATTTGACCCGTTGATTTTCTCCTCCGGAAAGTGTGGTCGAAGGCTGCCCTAAACGCACATAACCAAGTCCCACATCTTGTAAAACTTTTATTTTGTGAAGAATATGGGGAACGTTTTCAAAAAATTCCACAGCCATATTAATAGTCATATCCAACACATCTGCGATGGATTTTCCTTTATATCGGACTTCCAATGTTTCTCTGTTGTAGCGCTTTCCGTGACAGTCTTCGCATGGAACGTAAACATCTGGCAGGAAGTTCATTTCGATGGTTTTATATCCGTTCCCGCCACAAGTTTCACATCTTCCTCCTGCAACATTGAATGAAAAGCGACCAGGCTTATACCCCCTGATTTTGGCTTCGGGAAGTTCCACAAATAAATTCCGTATATCGGAAAAAACTCCTGTATAGGTTGCCGGATTAGATCTGGGAGTTCGTCCTATCGGAGATTGATCTACACTGACTATTTTGTCGACATTTTCAATCCCTTCGATCGAGGCATAAGGTAATGGGTCTTGTAATGACCTGTAAAAATGCTGACTTAAAATAGGTTGTAATGTTCCGTTGACAAGACTTGATTTTCCGCTTCCGGATACGCCTGTGATACAGATGAATTTTCCCAATGGAAAAGACACATCGACGTTTTTCAGGTTGTTTCCCGAAGCGCCTTTGATAGTGATCTGTTTCCCGTTTCCTTCTCTTCTTTTGGCTGGGATCTCGATTGTTCTTTCTTCATTAAGATAGGATGAAGTCAGTGTTTTTGCTTTCAACATTTTCTGTGGAGTTCCTGCGAATACAAGTTCTCCTCCGTATCTTCCGGCTTTCGGACCTAAGTCGATAATGTAATCGGCATTGAGCATCATATCTTTATCATGTTCAACTACAATGACTGAATTACCAGAATCTCTCAATTGTTTCAAAGAATTAATTAATTTCATATTATCTCTTTGATGGAGGCCAATGCTCGGTTCGTCGAGGATATAAAGTACATTAACTAATTGCGATCCGATTTGAGTAGCGAGGCGAATACGCTGGCTTTCTCCACCTGACAATGAGGCTGAGGCTCTGTTCATTGAAAGATAGTTTAACCCTACATCCAGCAAAAAAGAAATACGGTTTTTTATTTCTTTCAATATTTCGCCGGCAATCTGTTTTTGTTTCTCATTCAACTGACTGTCAATATTATTTACCCAATCATTGAGAATTGAAATATCCATTCCGGATATTTCAGCAATATTTTTACCTGCTATTTTGTAATGAAGAGATTCCTTATTCAATTTTTGTCCGTGACATTCAGGACAGGTCACTGTTTTCACGAATTGTCCCGCCCATTTTTGAGCGACTGCGGATGTTTCATTTTCCTGTTGAATGGAAATATATTTGACAACTCCTTCAAAACTAATAAAATAGTTGGAATTATTACCTAATGCTTCGTTCTTAATTTGTAACCGCTCATCAGTACCATTCAGGATTTCATCCAAGGCTTCTTCGGGTAGATCCTTGATGGAAGTCTTGATCGTAACACCGTATTTTTCACAAATAGCCTCGATTTGCCAGAAAATGAGAGAGTTTTTGTATTTTCCCAATGGCACAATTCCTCCCTGATAAATATTTTGCGACGGATTGGGAATAATCTTATCCATATCTATCTGATTGATAATTCCCAGTCCTTTACATTTAGGACAAGCTCCCTGTGGAGAATTGAATGAAAAGTTATGGGGCGCGGGTTCGCTATATGAGAGTCCTGTAGTCGGACACATCAAGCGTTTGCTGAAATGGCTTATGGAGTTGTTTTCATCATCCAGTATCATGACAAGTCCATCACCCTGCTTCATAGCAGTGGCAACGCTTCCTTTCAATCTTTTTTCATCTTTAGACGAAACAACCAACTTGTCGATTACAATTTCAACGCTATGATTTTTGTAACGATCCAATTTTAATCCGGGAATGACCTCTTTTAATTCTCCGTCGATACGAACGTTCAGATATCCTTTCTTTCTGATTTGTTCAAAAAGTTCCTTGTAATGGCCTTTGCGGTTACGAACGACCGGAGCCAGAAGATATATTTTTTTTCCGTTGAAACGATTCAGTATCAATTGGAGAATCTGTTCTTCGGTATATTTTACCATTTTTTCTCCCGTATTGAATGAATAGGCTTCGCCTGCGCGGGCATATAATAACCGGAAAAAATCGTAGATTTCAGTGGTGGTTCCCACCGTAGAACGGGGATTTCTGTTGGTTGTTTTTTGTTCAATGGAGATAACTGGGCTTAATCCGCTTATTTTGTCAACATCCGGCCGCTCCAGATTTCCTAAAAAATTGCGGGCGTAAGCAGAAAAAGTTTCGATGTATCTTCTTTGTCCTTCGGCAAATATGGTATCGAATGCCAAAGATGATTTTCCACTACCGCTCAGTCCGGTAATGACCACAAATTTATTCCGGGGTATATCAACATCTATATTTTTCAGATTGTGTACGCGCGCTCCTTGCACGCTTACATGCTCCAATTCTTCGATTCGGTCTTGTAGTTCCATAGTTAATCTGCAATCCAGGCTTTGTTATGTACCTTTATTCTGGAAGTATCATAATACATATTTTCTTTGACGGGAATATCGATCAAATATGTCCTTCCGTTGGTTTTCAAACCTCTGTCCCTCAACCAGGGATTAAATGTTTTTAAAAGATAATAATTAATGTCATATTTTCTTGCAAAATCGGCAAAATCAAGAATGTCTTGTGATACTTTTACTGTTTGCGTCTCGATCGTCGGATAAAGATTTTCTTTTTTAAGAATAAAACCATATTTATATGGGTTCGAAAAAATTTCTTTCATAGCCATAATGCGAAATACATAACGGGAAGTTTCTTCAACCAATAAAAGATCAAATGCACTGTCAACCTGCTGTTTGCTCAGTTCGGAAGAAATACGTCCCATTCCTCCATTGTAAGATGCGGCTACGCTTACCCAGTCGCCATATTTCCTGTAGGCATCACTCAGGTACCTACAGGCGGCTTGAGTGGATTTAACGATGTGATAACGTTCGTCAACTTGTGTATTGATTTCCAACCCGTATATTCGCCCGGTATCTTCCATAAATTGCCACAATCCGACGGCTTTTGCTTTGGAAATGGCTCTTTCATCCAATGAGCTTTCGATAACGGCTAAGTATTTAAAATCGTCAGGGATATTGTTTTCCTGTAATATCGGTTCTATGATAGGAAAATATCTGTTAGCTTTCTTGATAAGAAGCATCGTAGTTGAGTGTAAGTAGGTGAACGAGTTGATTTCCCGGTCATATCTTTCACGCATGTCAAAACGAGTCAAATCGACTTTCTGACTACAAAATTCAACACTGGAAGGGATATCAACGGATGTTGTTGCAAACGGCACTCCACGTTTTCGTTCTTCGGGAGATAACGCATTTTCTTTTAAACTGGATAAAAAAAGCGCAGTAAAGGATATTGCGATTAGAGCAATGGCTGTGATGATGTATTTTAGTTTCATTTAGGTCTCAAAATATTAACGTGTCCTTTTTTTAAATATTCTACTCCGTCGGATCCGGTCGCTTGAATGATGTAAAAATAAGTGCCCGGAGGAACGTATTTCCCGTTTACTTTTCCATCCCAGCCCTGAGCCGGATCATCCCATTTGTAAAGTTGATTGCCCCATCGATTTAAAATAGTACAAGTGAATTTTGAAATGGATTTATATGCCACTTTAAATTCATCATTGACTCCGGGCGATGTTGCCGGTGAAAATACATTGGGAACATCGATGAATGATTCGTATACGGTTATTGTGTATGTCTGGGATGTATCTATGCAGGTTGATGTCCTGTCGGTGACTTCCAACTGGGCTATATACGTACCGCTTCCTTCAAATACATAATGCAAAGTTTCATCAGTATAACGGACTATCGGATTATCCGGTCCATCTTCTTTTTTGTATATTTTCCAGACAAAAAAGGAGGCAACCGGCTTATTGGCGTATCCTGTGAATGTGATATCTATCGGGGCAGAGCCTCCCAAATCGCCTTCGGTTGGAGGCGGATTATCTTCATTCGGATTATCTCTTTCCTGCTTTACATAACTTTTTTGTGCGGAAACAGCTATGGCTTTGTATGCTGCACTTTCAATTTTATTGTCTATTCCGAAATGGGAAGAAAAATCATCTGATAAGGTGAATTTTGTATCTTGCAAAGGTGCGTCTATTGTAATTTCCCGAACAAATCCGGCAAGAGATTTTGTGACATCAATCACTTGATATCCAGGCAAACTTTGATTCCATTGCTGGGTTTCATAATTTAATGTGTATTTGCGTGTTACTGTTCCGGGACTTCCATTGGGCAGATAATATTTGATTTCCGGAGCCGACATTCCTGCAAGCAATTTTAAGAATTGACATTTATCGTCACTTTCGATGGTTTCAAGAGATTGAAAAGCAACGGGATATTGGGTATAATCGGTAATCCAGATATATCCTTCGACAATTCCATCTGTTGTAACATAATAAGCATAGTCTGAATCCAGATTGGTTATTTCGGATCGGGAACCGCTTTGTGTAAAAGGAATTGTTTCTGGTGTCAAACTATTGTTGTAACGAAACCATTGATGGCTTCCGGGGCCGTCAAAACTGATGGAAGATGCGTTTAATCCGTATAATAAGTAAACTTGAAATTTTTTTGTTCCGTAGCTGTTTTCTCCAACAACCAAGGGGCTTCCTTGTCCTCCTGTAACCGTATATTGGGCAAAACAGGAAAGGGTACACAACCATAGCGCCAAAACAAATATTTTTTTCATAGGCGCAAAGATAATACTTTTATAGTGAAGAATGAAGAATGAAGAGTGAAGAATTTGCGTTAAAAACATTTGAACGATTTTTCACTTTTTGTTCTTAAAAACAATTTAAATTTTCAAAATGAAACCGATTTGAAAATCCAAACAGTTATTCGTAAGTTTGCAAAAAACTCGAAAAATTGCTTGGTATTAATAGCGATAATGAAAAACGAATTAAGACCATTTTGGAACAAAATTTTCAGTTTTAATTGGAAATTCGGATTATTCTTAATCCTTATTATCTGTATTACCAGATTCATATTGGTTTTACAAGCCAATATCCGGGGAAATTACAGCTTAATAGGAATAATTATGCTCATTTCCGCAATACTACCCTTTATCTTCTTATCCAAACAAGGGCGAAAAAAAATTGGGATTGTAAGGACTAAAAGAATCGGTTGGCTTTTATGTGCTTTGGTTTCAGGCTTGCTTTTTAGTTTCATATTGTACTATTTGGGACAAATCCTGTACGGAAACAGTTATAATAATTGGTATAGTTATATCGGAAAATCATACAATATCCCGGTAATCATCAGCCAACACGATAAACTTATTTTATTTTTCATTACTGCTTTAACCGGAATGTTATTCAGTCCGATCGGAGAAGAGTTGTTCTTCAGAGGAATTGTTCATTCAAGCTTTTCAAAATCAATAGGAAATAAAAATGCTTCAATTGTTGAAAGTTCGGCATTTGCAATAACACACATTGCCCATTTCGGCCTGGTATATCTTGGCGGGCAATGGAAATTATTGATAATTCCGGCTTTAATATGGATGTTGGGCATGTTCATTGCAAGCCTCTTGTTTTTGTATTTTAAAAATCGTACGGATTCTATTCTGGGCGCAATCATTTGTCATGCAGGATTCAATCTTGGAATGATTTTTTGTATATTTTACATGCTGAATTAGAGTCTCACAAAGAAAAGCTAAACAGTGAATTTCTGTGTGTTCTGTGTATTTCGTGTTCTAATTTCACTTTTGAGACGGCCTCTCTTTCCCTGTTTTCCGCAGAATTTTTCTCTCTAAAAAATAAGGGGGTTAACTTACGCTACATTCAGGAATTACTGGGGCACCGGCATATTAAAACGGCTGAAATTTACCTTCATGTGGGTTCCGAAGCGATACATAAAATTCAATCACCTTTTGACACATTAGAATTATGAAAATAGCTGTACTATCAAAAAACGGAATTTATCACAACAAACATCCCGATTTTAGGATGTTTGTTGTAACAAGGTTACAGCTAAGTGTAACCCGTAATCGAGTTGGTGGCAAGGAAACAGTAAGCATAAATATTAAAATATATAAAGATGGGAAGAAAAAAACAAAATAATAGTTTACCTACATACGATGAATTAATCATTCCAACCGTAAAAGCTTTAATTGAGCTGGGAGGTTCCGGGTCTATTGAAGAAATCAACAGCAAAGTATATGAAATAGCGAAAATACCAGATGAAATTTTAGAAATACCGCACGGTGAAGATGGGAGAAGTGATAGTGAAGTAGATTATCGACTTGCTTGGAGTAGAACTTATTTGCGAAAATATGGAATAATTGAAAATTCTGCTCGTGGAATTTGGGCTTTATCGAAAGCAGATATAAATGTGGAGAATTTGGATTATACGGAAATTGTCAAAACAGTACGAGAACAAACAAAAACTCGAAAAGAGCCAACAACACGTTCCAAAGAAAGTATGACACAAATCGAAGAAGAAATAACGGAAGAAATTGACAATGAAGAAAAATGGAAAGACAAGCTATTAAATATCCTATATAACATAAGCCCTGCTTCTTTTGAAAGGTTAGCTCAAAGGATATTAAGAGAAAGTGGTTTTTTTCAAGTTGAAGTGATAGGTAAATCAGGAGATGGTGGCATTGACGGAAAAGGCATTGTACGGATGAGTGGATTGCTAAGTTTTCATGTTATTTTTCAATGTAAAAGGTATAAGGGAAGTGTAACACCCAGTCAAATTAGAGATTTTCGAGGAGCCATGCAAGGTCGAGCAGATAAAGGACTTTTTATAACAACAGGAACATTTACAAGAGAGGCTATCAAAGAGGCAACAAGAGACGGTGCACCACCGATTGACCTAATAGATGGAGAATTACTTTGTGATAAACTTAAAGAATTAAAACTTGGCGTGAATACAAAGCTGACAGAAACAATTGAAGTCAAAAATGATTGGTTTAGTAATTTATAACCAAACAACCCAGCCACTAACTTGCCGCCTTCCTGCAAGCGGGCTGAAGTGGTTAATTGAACTTTTGCCGCCCGCTTCGGCTTTCGTCTCGGTGGACAGGGCAGCCGTCCGCAATCCCGCTCACAGGCAGCCGCAGGAACGTTAGGCACAATGCGTGGGAAGCGCACGCAAATATTGTCAAATATATTTTCCTATTTCGATAAAAATGCATACTTTTGATAGCATCAAATGATAGCATCAATATGAAGCCACCGTATTCAATAACGCCTAAAATATTAGGTAAAATAGTTTCCATATCGGAAAAAATGGGTGAAGTAAAAACAGCATATTTACTACAGCCCCCAACTGAATTGCGTAAACAAAATCGAATTAAAACTATTCAATCCTCTCTTGAGATTGAAGGAAATACGCTTACAGTAGAGCAAATTACAGCCATAATAAATAACAAGCGAGTCTTAGCGTCCGAAAAAGATATTTTGGAAGTGAAAAATGCTATTTTAGCGTATCAACATATTGACCGTTACAAACCATACAACCTTTCGTCCATTTGTAGCGCTCATAAATTGTTAATGACAGGCTTGGTTGAGACAGCAGGTAAGATAAGAACGAGTAATGTGGGTATTATGAAAGGTTCTCAAGTTTCACATATTGCGCCACCTGCTCACTTGGTAAAAACACAATTACAGGAATTGTTACAGTACGCAAAAAACGACAAAGACCCATTATTGATACGAAGTTGCGTATTTCATTATGAATTTGAGTTTATTCACCCTTTCGTAGACGGAAACGGACGTATGGGACGATTGTGGCAGACGGTTTTATTGCGACAAGAATATCCTGTTTTTGATTTTCTACCTGTAGAAAGTCTTATAAAAAAACGGCAAGCAGAGTACTATAATTCACTTGGGATTTCTGATAAAAAAGGCGATTCAACCTTGTTTATCGAATTTATGCTGTCTGTGATTGACGATTCGCTTGAAGAATTATTATCGGCACAACCTGTTCAACCAACTGCTAACAGCCGAATTGCTATGTACAAGACAATTATCAAAACCGGTTCATTCAGCAGAAAAGAATATATGCGCCACTTCAAAGATATATCGACAGCTACTGCCAGCCGAGATTTAAAACAAGCGACAGAACAGGGCGTATTAACAAAATCAGGGGACGGAAGAGTAACATTGTACAAATTTCATGAAGAGTAATGCACAGTGCCTAACTAGCCGCCTGCCTGCAAGCGGGCTGAAGTGGATAATTTGAACTTTTGTCACCCGCTTCAGTTTCGTGCCGGTGGATAGTGAAGTACCCCGCAATCCCGCTCGCAAGCAGCCGCAGGAACGTTAGGCATAATTTTAACGAACATTGTGAGCAGAATTGACAGTGCGAAACAAACAATAATAATAATTTAGAAAATGAGATACTTTTTAACAATATTAATGCTGACTTTTTCTCTTGTTACATTCGGACACAGAGGATTTGATAATGAGCAGATACCATACATACTCAAAATAGGCTCAATGAATTGTAATTTAGACAGTGTAACATTACAAAAAATTAAGCCATTTTGGATTAAAAAAATGGAGGTGTTAAAAAATGAAGGAGACACTCTTATTTATGGGGATAAACCGCCAAAGGCTATTTTAATCCATCCTGAACGAAAATATTATCAAGACATATTATTAATGTTGGCAGAAAATAATGGATTAAACATTAATTCGGAGATTTCAAAACAAATAAAAAAACAGGAATTTATTATCAGAGCAGGAATTGGATTTGATAGGTACAAAATAGAAAATACCACATTATTGCAAATTATTGTAGATTTTGGTCTTTCCTATAAGCACAACAGTGAAAATAGTTCTGTATGTATTTTAGAATACGAAAAATTAGGATTGACTTTTTACTTTGATGAAAATAATTCAAATGCCCTATTACAATGCATTGAGTTCAGAAAACCATTTTTAGGCACAACTGATACTGGGATTAGATTAGGTAAATCCACAATGCTTGATGTAAAAGAGGTATATGAAGAATTAGACTGGTTTTCAACAAATGGTGCAGAATATTGGTGGAGTGAACATCCAGGAATTGAGTTTGGCGTATTGAGAGATTTGAAATTGCCACAATATCCACTTAATGAAGAGTTATACGAACAAAAAAAGATAATCGAAATTAATGTTGTAAATGAAAACAGACAATAAAAAACAGTACCCAACTCACGGTCTGCCACTATTGCCTTGTGGTATTTTGAAAGTTCGGCTCTCGCCCGAACTTTTGTCTTATATGACAGTTTTGTCCTGCGTAAAAACAACGGCAACAGCAGCAGCCTTAGGAACGTTAGCACTCATGTAAGAAACAATAAAAAAATACAATTATGGCAAGAGCAACAACAAAAGAACAATTGAAGCATACGAGTGAGGAAAATTTTACGAAATTATTTGCGCTTATTAATTCAATGACTAAAGAAGAACAAGAGAAATCGTTTTCATTTGAAGACAGAGATAGAAATATTCGAGATGTTTTGGTACATTTGTACGAATGGCATCAACTGTTATTGAATTGGATTAATTCCAACCAAACAGGAAATAAAACTAATTTCTTACCAGAACCGTACAACTGGAAAACATATCCTCAAATGAATGTCGGATTTTGGGAGAAACATCAAAAGACATCATTGGAAAAATCCGTAACAATTTTGAAGAAAAGCCATTCGGATGTAATGAAAATCATTGATACTTTCTCAAATGAAGAATTGTTTACGAACAAATATTTTTCATGGACAGGGACTACGAGTTTAGGCAGTTATTGCGTATCAGCCACAACAAGTCATTATGATTGGGCGATGAAAAAGATTAAAAAACATAAGAAAGATTTGTCGTAAATGCGGAAAGGGAAAAAACACGAGTGCTAACTTGCCGCCTGCCTGCAAGCGGGCTGAAGTGGTAATTTTCGACTTTTGCCGCCCGCTTTAGCTTTTGTCGTGGCAGATAGTGAAGCGCCCGCAATCTCGCTCGCAAGCAGCCGCAGGAACGTTAGGCACAAACCACAGTAGAAAATTTTAAAATTATAGAATATGAAAGCAAAAATTATCCTTTTTATACTGATAGCTGTTCTATCTCAAACTATGAGAGGACAAGAAAACGACAGTTTATTTGCAAGACTTCAAGGGA
>JAVBLQ010000099.1:0-3655 GCA_031553435.1 Bacteroidales bacterium
CGCACTATGATTTACAACATTTACACTTCATCGAGCGGTTTCCGTTTTAAAAAACAATGCTTATGCGAAGCTAATTTGCGGAATATTTTGAACAAAACACCTCCTAAGAGTGATTTCATTTCATTTTGGCGAACCTAATAATCATGGTAAATGTTTAAATTACGAGATTATTTAAGATATTATTCATTTTTAAAATGGTATTATGAAAAAAATTGTCAGCCAATTGGCTATTCTTGTGTTTGTGTTGGCAGTATTTTCCTCTTGTGGAAAAAGTAATTCGGAACAAGTGAAAGAAACCGGAGAAAAGTTCTTAAGTGCACTGACAAGTGGAGACTTGGCAACAGCCAGGCAACTTGTTACACCAGCAACTTTTGAGAAATGGGGTGATGCTACCCAAGTGATAGATGATATTTTAACTCCGGAACAAAAAGTTGCCGCTCAGTCCCTGGGAATTCAGGTTGAGAGCATAAAAGTGAATGGGGATGAGGCCGAAGCGTTAACTACGATTACTATTCCGTATTTCAGGAAAGATATCACAGTGTTGCACTTTAAAAAAATCGACGGCAAGTGGTTGGTTAATGAACCGGGGATAATTGTTAAGGAGGTGATTCGGGAGAATCTGGAAATTATAAATGCGGATGCCGTTCCTAATGATTCTGCAACAACAGGGGCAAGTAAGAAGTAATAAAGAAGAATATTTATAGCACACAAAAAAATGTGTGCTATTTTTTTTGTTTATAAAAAACATTTATTATATTTGCATCGAATAAATAAATAGATGTCAAATCAAATATCTTAACTATCAAAAATGAAACAGTTCTTTTGGTGTTTATTCTTCACATTTTCAATCACTTCAACATTTAGTCAAACAAATTTTGATGTTCGTTCCAATGGCTTGGGAAAAGTTCAATCTTTATCTGAAAATTTAGGTAATCCATCTTATTTATCTTTTTTATATCAGAAAAAAATAAGTTTTGCAGTCAATAATTATTTTGAAATAAAAGAATTGAATGCTTTTTCAATTTATACAATCATTCCGAATAAATTTTTGGATTTCGGGATAAGTGCGACCGATTTTCACTTTCAGGATTTCCATTTTCTTACGTTTAAAACAGGATTTTCTAAAAAAATCAGTCCGAAATTCTCATTAGGGACTAATTTATATATGGAAAAGACAATTACCGGATCAGATCATGATTTCAAAACAATTGTCAGGACAGATTTGGGAATGTTGTTCAAAGCCAATGATCAATTGGATTTTGTGATTTTAGGTAAGGATTTGGTAAATAACACGAATGATGATCAGTTGCAAATTTTTGCAGGTTGTAATTATAAACCTCTTCCTTCTTGCGCTTTATTACTTGAAATCTCCTATGAAGATCATGGTTTATACAATCTGTCTGCTGGGATTGAATATGAATTTGTAAACAGTTTCTTTTTAAGAACAGGAATTATTGCGAAGCCATTTTCTCCGACTTTTGGAGCATCATATTCTCATGAATCTTTAATGTTTGATTTTAGCATTGATAAGCATCAACAATTAGGACATAGTATGGCTTTGGGAATTTCTTATCAATTTTAAACTATAAAACTGAAAAATATGAAAACCTTACTATTTTTATTGTTCTTTTGTTGCTTTGAATTTTCGATTAATTCTCAAATTAACCAAAACAATACCAAATGGATGGAGTATCTGGAAGAGCTGACTGGAGAGGATACGGATGTAAATTTAGTTGAGAACCTTTACACCGATTTATCTTATTTAAGCGAACATCCGTTTGACCTGCATACGGCTACCAAAAAAGACTTGGAACGTTTGCCGTTTCTTTCCGATTTGCAGGTAGAAAATATCCTTTACTATGTTTATAAATATGCCCCATTACAAACTATCTATGAACTCAGGAATGTGGAAGGTCTGGACTTGCTCACGATAGAGTATCTGTTGCCATTTGTTTATGTGGGGAAAAAAGAGATTCAGGAAGAAAAACTGATCTCGAAAAAGACTTTCAAATACGCCAAACAGGAGTTGTTGTTACGTTATGATCAATGTTTACAGGAAAAAGCCGGTTATGAAAGGGTGGGAGAGGAGGAGCGCCAACTTCATCCTAACAAATATTACCTGGGAGAAGATTATTATTTGTCTCTCAGGTATGGCTTTCAATACAAGAACAGGATACAGGCCGGATTGATTGCCGAGAAAGATCCCGGAGAAGCCTTTTGGAACGGGAATCATAAAGGATTCGATTATTATTCCGCCCACCTTGTATTGCGCGATATCGGAGTGATGAAAGCGCTTTATCTGGGTGATTACCGTTTGTCTTTCGGACAAGGGTTGGTGCTGAATACTGATTTTGTGTTGGGAAAAACATCCGATGTTGTCAATGTCAGTAAAAAATCGAATGGTATTAAACGACATTCGTCAACCAGTGAAAGCAATTTTTTCCGAGGTTCAGCGATTACTTTGGGAATTAAAAAATTCGATCTCAATCTTTTTTATTCCCAAAAAAAATCGGATGCAACGGCTGACGATTCTACAATTTTTACTTTTAAAACTGATGGATATCGCAGGACAAATAAAGATCTGGAAAAGAAAAATCAGGCCGAAATCCGTCTGGGAGGAATGAATTTTCAATGGAAAAATGAGTTTCTGAATGTTGGATTTACAGCTATTTATTATGATTTTGATAACAAAAAATTATTTACGGATGCGAAGCCATATAATATTTATTACTTAAGAGGATATTCGAATTACAATGCCGGGCTTAATTATCTGTATAGAAGGAAAAATTTCAATTTTCAGGGAGAGACGGCTATCAGTGAAAACGGGGCTTTGGCAACACTTAATATTCTTCAATTGAGCCCTTCATCAGCTATTCGCTTTGTTTTATTACATCGATATTATGCTAAGAATTATCAATCGCAATTTGCTGCTTCTTTTTCCGAAGGTTCCACTGTTCAGAATGAAAGCGGATATTATGTCGGCATGACTTTAAATCCTTTCAAATACTGGAAAATTTCGGCTTCGGCTGATTTTTTCAATTTTCCCTGGCTGAAATATGGAGTAGATGCTCCTTCTTCCGGAAATGAAGCTTTATTAAGAATTGATTATACTCCGAAATCCAAAATCAACATGAATCTTCGCTATAAACGGAAGGAAAAAGAAAAAAATATGGCAATTCCCGGCAAACATTCTGTGGCTGTATTGGCTTATCAGCAACATAATTTCAATTACGGATTCAATTACCAAACACGCACCGGTTTGAACCTGAAAACCCAAATCAATGCCAATTTGTACATTAATCCCGATCAAACCCAACGTTTCGGGAAAATATTTTCGCAAAACATCGGATATGATCCGGTTAAAATCCCCTTGAAAGGTGATATTTATTTTGCATATTTCAATACGAATGATTGGAACAGCAGGGTAACAGCCTACGAAAAAAATATTCTATACGCATTCAATTATCCCTCTTTTTATGGTGAAGGTTTGCGTTTTTGTACCACATTGAAATATGATATGACAAAAAATCTTACTTATAACATGAAATTTGCCTGGACACATTATCTTGACCATGATCAAATCAGTTCCGGTCTTGAATTGATTGAAGGAAAAGATAAAATGGATGTTTATTGTTTGGTAAGGTGGAAGTTTTGA
>JAVBLQ010000072.1:0-2879 GCA_031553435.1 Bacteroidales bacterium
CAATAATACTTTTTTGCCGGAAAGAGCAAAACTCAATGCCAGGTTCATACTGATAAAGGTTTTTCCTTCACTGGCAATAGTGGATGTGACCAACATAATCTGCTCATGATTGGGTTTCAGGATGAAATTCAGGTTATTCCTCAATGAACGAAACATTTCGGATACTCCGTCAGTTTGATTGGCTTGTACCACAATTTGTTCTTTGGTCTCATTTTTTCCGATTTCTCCAATAATACTGACAGCCGAAAGTTTGGCCAACTCCCTATGCCCCCTGACTGTTACATTCAAGAGATTATAAATATAAATAATAATGCCGGGAATCAACAAGCCTATGATCAAAGCGCCCAGTAATATCTTTTTTGATTCTGGAGCTATGTTCCATACTTTCCATTGAGGGGAAACGATGATACGAGCCTTGTCAGAGGTAGATGCAATGGCCATGTTGGTCTCTTCCCGTTTCTGCATCAGGAAGATAAACAAGGTTTCTTTGATTTGTTGCTGCCTTACTTTTTCCAATAATCCCCGCTCCTGTTGCGGTATGGATTGAATCCGGGATTGAGTCATTCCTGACAACCGCTGCAGGTCTTGTCTGGAAATTTTGTAAGCCTGTTCCACATTGCGTATCGAACCGGATATGCTGGAACGCATATTGTCGATTTCTTCCACCGCACGAACGCGTGTCGGATTTTCCACTCCCGTATTTTTCAACAAAGCATCTGAGGTCAGGATCTTCTTATTGTATTCGGTAATAATCTGGGAAAGAGCCGGATCGGAAACACCCAAATTCGGCACCACTTTATATTTATTATCCGGATTATTCACAAAACGCTCTACCAACGAAATCACATTCAATTGGGTTTCTATATCCATGAGCCGGTCTTTGTTTTGTCCGGTTTGTTGGATAGACATTTGCGCTTCAGCACCCAAGTCGGTAATACTATGTTGTTGTTTATAGCTCACCACCTCCCGTTCTACATCACCCAACTCAGCCGCAATTTCTTTCAAACGTCCATTAATAAAAATGGCCGTATTATAAGCCATCTGGTTGTTGACCCGGACATTCATTTCATTGTATTGCTTGATCAACTCATTCAACACAGCCACAGCTTTTTCCGAATTATTCGCAATCAAACTGAGATCCAGCACCGAAGCTTTTTCTGAATTCTGTTTAACACTTAATCCCGCTGATAAAGCTCCTGCCATAGACGCCGGACTGACGATGGTTACATAATATTTTTCGGCATCCGCAATGCTTCTTCCCGTAGGTTTAATTACAATACCACCCAAGTTATCCGGCAAAAGGATGCTATCCGGCAGATGTTGTATGTTTTGCACAATCTTGATCTCTGCTCCTCCAGGGCGTATCAATGTACCTTCCACATTGAAACCATTGCCCGATTTAACAATAAAGAAATCCATTTTTCCAGGGAAAAAATCTTTTTTCCCAATATACTTCACATAAAAAGGAGAAGAGCCATAAATTTCTTCTTTCCGGAACCTGGGCTTGACATAATAAATAGATTGCAAATTCAAGCTGTCAACTACAGGAAGCATGATGTCCGGAGATGAAAGCATGGCAATCTCATTATCCAGATTACTGGTAGGGGTCAAAGCTCCATATTCATTGATCGTCAAAGCAGCAGCGTTAGCGCCAGCTCTTCTTGCATTTTTTTCTTCATTCAGCAAGATGGATAAAGATGACCTGTAAGTCCGCTGGGTAGTCATCACAATGCCCACACCTACTGCCAAACAGACCAGAGCTGAGATAATAAACCATTTCCAATGGCGGAGATATTCGGACAGGGCTTCTGCTATCGATACTGTATTATTGTTGTTGGCATTGAGTTCCTGCCATGTTTTGTCTGTTTTTTCCATGTTTATGTAGTTACGGGTTACTAGTTACCGGGTGAATCCGATTACAATCGAGGTAATTGATAATAATAAAGATACTACAGTTATAGTAAATGATTCGGCCGTACCAAAACGGGAACTATTGCCTCTTGCTTTATTTTGTTCAACATACAATTTATCATTCTGTTGCAAATAGTAAAGATCTTTATTCAGGATCAGGTTTTTGTCCTGCATATTAATCCTATGAACAACCACTTCTCCGTTATCCTGTGTACGGATCAGTAAGACATTATCTCTTTTTCCATAAATTGTCATATCACCGGCAGCCGCCAAGGCATCCAATATAGTCATTTGTCCGTTTTCCGATTCATAAATTCCAGGACTGGCAACTTCTCCCAACACTGATATTTTGTAATTTTTGAAACGCACATTGACCACCGGTTTTTTATTGATATATTTCGGATAAATGAACGCGGCTATCTGCTCTTCCAATTCTTTGGTAGTAAAATTATTTACTTTAATTTCGCCCAACACAGGGAAGTTGATGTATCCGTTTTTATCTACCAAATAATCCTGAAGGCTATTTGATCCTCCACCTCCTGTTCCTGAAGTATTATTCAATGTCAAAGGTATAGCCGGCATATTAAAGTCAGCAGATGCACCCGGCACAGTAGAGTTCACGGAAATGTTAATGATGTCATTCGGCATGATCTTAGCCTCGTGCACACCGGCAGTAGTTAACAAGCTTTCCTGTGGGATTTGTTCCACATTTTTCAAATAAGGTAATTTCTTGTAGGCAGTACAAGAACCCAATGATAAAAGCATGATTAAATTAAAAAGAAGTAGGTTAGATTTTATTTTCATATTGTAAATTATTTTTTATTTTTAACTCTCTAC
Source organism: Bacteroidales bacterium (assembly GCA_031553435.1). Lineage (GTDB taxonomy): Bacteria > Bacteroidota > Bacteroidia > Bacteroidales > Azobacteroidaceae > JAVBLQ01. The sequence continues at coordinate 2,749 of JAVBLQ010000072.1, forward strand.
ACTCAATTTTTTTCTCTCCGCTTTTACCGCATTGATTTTTTTGGTCAACAGGATGTGGAATACAGTCCAGATAACCACATCAATGAGTATAAGCAAATTGATATTAATAAATGAATATAACAGAAGATTCA
>JAVBLQ010000141.1:0-3844 GCA_031553435.1 Bacteroidales bacterium
GGTTCTTTTTATTCCTTTTAACACAAACCAGAGTTGCGGAGTGTCTGGGAGAGGCCATTAGGGGGCCGCTCTGCGTTGAAACCCTTGATATAATTGAAAATGGAAAGTGGAAAGTGGAAAATGAGGCTTACGCACAAAATCATTCTCCATTTTCCACTTTCCATTTTAAACAAATTATTTACAGCCAAATGAAATTCCCATCCTTTTGCCCTGAATGATCAATTCATGATTCGGTGCAACAAGCCTGAGTTTTCCTGCCACGTCTTCAAGAGGAATTGATTTTACTTCATTTCCTTTCAGACAGACCATTCGTCCGAATTTCTTTTTTGAAATAAGCTCCGTTGCATACCCACCCAAACGAGTTGCCAGATTGCGGTCGAAAGGCGAAGGACTTCCTCCTCGTTGGATATATCCCAGTACCGTTTCTCTGGTCTCGAGTCCGGTATTTTCTTCAATCAATTTGGAAAGATAATTTGCAGCACTTTTTTTGCCGCTTTTTCCCGGAATAGAAATGCCTTCGGCAACAGCAACAATAGAATAGGGTTTGCCTTTTTTTACGCGGTTAAGTATGGCTTTGTATATCTCGTCCATATCAAATCCCAGTTCAGGAAGTAGAATTACATCAGCGCCTCCTGCCATTCCTGCAAACAAGGTGATCCAGCCGGCATCATGTCCCATCAACTCAATCACCATTACACGCTTGTGCGAAGATGCTGTTGAATGTAAGCGGTCAATCGCTTCCGTAGCAATATTAACGGCAGTATCGAATCCGAAAGTAATGTCTGTCCCCCAAACATCATTGTCAATGGTTTTTGGAACTCCAATTACATTGATTCCCAGTTGGGAAAGTTTGTAAGTCGTTTTTTGTGTGCCGTTTCCGCCAATGCAAACCAGACAGTCAAGACGCATATCATCATAATGTTGCTTAATGATATTGGGTTTTCCGTTATCATCGCCTTCCAATATTTTTTTGAATGGCTTTTCCCTGGAAGTCCCCAAAATTGTTCCGCCTAGGTTTAAAATGCCGGAAAGAGTATTTTCATTAAAAACTTCAATATCTTTTTCGATCAAACCTAAAAATCCGCTGTGAATCCCAACTACTTCCATTCCAAAATGGGTAATTGCCGTCTTCCCGACACCCCTGATGGTTGCATTGATACCAGGGCAATCTCCCCCTGAAGATAAAATACCTATTCGCATAATTTTGATGTATTTATGAGAAACAAAAATATAGAAAAAAAAGAGAAAGTGAAGATTAATTTTTAATTAGTAAATAAAATATTTTACTTTTGAAGTCTTAAACACTCTAAATTCAAACAATTAAAAAAATTAATCTGTATGAAAACAAAAATTCGCGTTCATGGTAAATCTCAAAGTCGTACGGCATTAGGTATTATTAATGCATACCTGAAATTGTATCCTAACTCTACCTTGTCTGATCTGCAAAAAGCATTTCCTAAGTCCCTCAATCCTAAAAGTTTCACAGATAATATTATTGTTCCTGAAAAAGAAGCTCAAGGACAGGAAAAATTATTTTTTGAAAGAGAAGATGAATTGATCATTCTGAAAAACGGACAAAGAGTTACTTTAGTAGAACTATGGGACAAAGAAGACTATGATGCAATTTGCGAACATGCCAAACAATATGGCATCGTAGTTGCCAGTATGGAAGAAACAAAACCTTTCGAAAAAGGAAGTTATGAGTTAGAGTTTCTTGAAGATTCTATCCCTGCAGGAGGAAGCGGCATTGTTTCGGAAAATACGGGAAAAAAGAAAAAATGCAGATGTATATGGTGCTGGTTATTACTGTTACTTTTGTTGTTGCTTTTGTTATTCTGTTGGAATAAATGTTGTTGCAAAAAAGAAGGATGCACAGTGCCGGCTACTACAATTCAAGCTGATTCAGTGAAAGCTCCTGTTACAAACTTATGGGAAAATATTAAAGGAAGACTAGATTCTTTAACCAATAATTTTATTTATGACACAGGAGATACTGTTACAATAAAATTACCTAATGGAGAAGAATGGAGAGTTGGAAATAACAGCACCGAATATAAATTATTTACATTCTTAAGTTCTGATGCAAAGGTAGATACTCTTGACAAATCACAAGGTTGGATTACTTTAGACCGTTTGTATTTTGAAACAGGAAAAGCAAATCTTACCGAAGAATCTCAAAAACAATTGCAAAGTATATCTATGATTTTGAAATTGTATCCCAATACTCACATTAAAATGGGTGGATATACAGACAGTACAGGAACTGACGAAATCAATAATAAACTTTCTACAGAGAGAGCAAAAATTACAGCTGAAAAACTGATCTCTTTAGGAGTTAATGCAAACTGCGTAACTTATGAAGGATACGGCTCTCAACATCCTATTTGTCCTGAAAACGACACCGATCAATGCCGGGCGCTCAACCGGAGAATCGATGTGAGAGTAACACAGAAATAAACAAAGAAATAATACGTTATCCGAAGGCAGTCTTTTCAGGCTGCCTTTTTTAATTATTTGTGTATTTTAAGATTTTTTCCGTTTGCGCACACAGTTTTTCGAAAAATAATTGTACATTTGCACTTCGTTACATTCGAATTAATGTTAATATCATGAAAATTAATCATTTGTTATCCATATTCTACATTTGCTCATCAGTCGTTGTTTTTGGACAAACAAATACACAGATTGAAATTAAAAACTTAACAAACAACAAAATCCAGGATTATATTGTTGCAATCCCGGTCAATAAAACAAAGTTATCTATCGGTAACTATTTTGCAACAGACGGACATGAAATCGTTCCCGTTGAAATTGCATCCGACATTTCCGGAAATCAAACATTTATCTTTCCGGTTTCTTTATTGAACGGAAAAGAAAATAAAGTTTTTGAAATCAAACCGGGCACTGCATCCCAATATCCTAAAAGAACTTATGCCGAACTCTCTCATAAAATCGGAGGTAAGCTTGAATTCAATAAAGAAAAAAACAGAGACATATATGTTGGCGGTTTTTCATGGGCAAAATCCAATTACATACTTCTTCCCGGTGATTTCAAAGACCATGCTTATTATATAAAATATGAAGGGCCCGGATGGGAAAGTGACAAAGTCGCCTTTCGCTTTTATCTGGACAACAGAAATGCTATAGACGTTTTTGGAAAGAAAAATCCAGGCATCATATTGCCGCAAGTCGGGATGAATAATTATGAAGACTATCACAAACCAAAAGCTGATTGGGGTGTGGACCAAATGGTGGTCGGAAAATCTTTGGGGATAGGAAGTATCGCCTTTTGGGATGGAAAAAACGCCATCCGTGTCGAAAAACGGGATAGTACGGAATGTTATATCCAAACCGATGGAAAAATCCGTTCACAGATAATGACTTCCTACTTTGGATGGAATATAGGTGGAAATAAATATAATCTTAAATCACTGATTTCCATTGATGCAGGAAGCCGCGCATCCCACATGGAACTTTTAACAGATAAAAAAATCCCCAATCTGGCTACCGGAATTATTAAAAGAGATAGTACCGAATTGATAATCAAAAATGATAAAAACAGTGAGTGGTCTTACATGGCCACCTGGGGAAAACAAAGTATAGCAGATAAATATCAGGATAGTAACATGATGGGTTTGGCAATATTTGTGAAAACCAAACAGATAAAAGAATTTACATCCGACGAATTGAATCATGTAGTAGTATTGAATCCCGAAAACGGTTATGTCGACTATTATTTCATGCCGGTATGGGAGTTCGACTGGGATCCGGTAACAACTAAAGCCGGTTTTCAACAATGCATCGATGAAGTGTTAGTGAAATTAAATAAACCGATAATAATTAA
>JAVBLQ010000050.1:0-31627 GCA_031553435.1 Bacteroidales bacterium
CACGGAGAAAAACTAAAAATTAAAAAATCCGTGATGGTCTGTGTATTTCGTGTACTCCGTGTTCCATCACTTAAAACATAAAATGTATAACATAAAACTTAAAATAAAGATGAAAACAACGAAAATTTTAATTTCCCTGTGTGTTGCAGGCCTATTTGCCACAACCAATATAAACGCCCAAGTGCGTATCGGAAGCCAAACAACACCTACTAAAGGAGCCGTTTTGGATTTAGGAGGTACAGGAGATACTTATGTGGGTGGTTTGAAATTGCCTAATGTATCTTTAACTAACACAACCAGTATGACAGGACTGACAAATTCTGAAACTGATCTGACTAAACTCAAAGGTTTAACAGTTTATAATACTAATGCTTCCATTACCGGAGCAACAGCCAAAGGTGTTGGAATCTATTACTGGGATGGAGCCAAATGGATTTGGATGCAGAACAACGATGCTTCAACCAGTATGAATTGGCAACTGGGAGGAAATGCGGTAACATCTGAACAAAAGATTGGGACAACTTCCAATTTTGATTTGCCGTTTGTAATTAATAATACAGAAAGGATGAGATTGAACAAAAATGGCTATTTAGGGATTGGAACATCAACACCTTTAAATCCTATTCATATTAGGCAGGTTATTCCAGGTGGCGCTGGTGCAAATACCATTCGAATAGACGGTATTAATAATAATCCAGAATTAGTATTGTTGAGAGAAAATTCTACAGGAAATTTGACTTTTAATGATGAGATGGCTCGACTTTATTTTGGAGGAACAGTTAATGAATCCACAGTGGAGAACTTGTCAATGATTTCAACTACATATAAAGGAAATGGAACAAACCATTTGTCTAATATGAATTTTTATACATCTCAAACTTATAGAATGACTATTGATTCTATCGGAAGGATAGGAATAGGCACACTATTTCCTTCTGATAGATTACAGGTTATAGGTAGTCTTAGAATAGGTGCTACTCCTAAAACTGGTGATTTGTTTTTTGGGGGAGGAAGTAATGATGGTGTCGTACTTGGATCAGGATCAAATAACATGATACAAAGATCAGATTCATATCCTAATTTGTATTTGACAAAAAATTCCAGCTTATATACCAGAGCCGCAGGTGATTATTTTATGGCTTTTAGAATTGGCTCAACAGGCGTTGTAACTTCCACTTATTTGGGTTCGATTGCTATAAATTCTACTAATAATGGTATTGTTTATAATACGACCTCCGATAAGCGTTTAAAAGAAAATATAGTACCTACTCACGTTGGGATAAAGGATCTTTCGAAAATAGAAGTTAAAGATTATAATTTTATTTCCGATCCAAATAAAACTACAACAACAGGATTTATTGCTCAAGATTTATACGAAATATACCCTCAAGCTGTAACAAAAGGAGGAGATGATGTAAGTGAGAATCCTTGGCAAGTTGATTACAGTCAATTGGTTCCTGTATTGGTAAAAGCTATCCAGGATCAACAAAAAATTATCGAACAGCTGGAGGTTCGTATCAAAACATTGGAAAGCAAATAAACTCTAATATTTCCGTTGTGAAACGGATCCAAAGGCATGCCAACGCAGACAATTCCACACCCGCAAGATTCTTTTTTTTTATTCCTTTTAACACGATCAGAGTTGCGGAGTGCCTGGGAGAGGCCATTAGGGGGCCGCTCTGCGTTGGAACCTTTGAAGTAATGAAAAAATGGAAAGTAGAAAATTGAAAATGAGGCTTACGCACGAAATCATTTTCCATTTTCCACTTTCCATTTTCAATTATTACAAACAGAAGTTGCACAGATAAAAAAAATGAGCTCGACGAGGTTACGGTCGAGCTCAAATAGGGTTTTCTTGAAGTTTGTGGGGAATTGAGAAATCAGCTAACTTGCATTTTTCAATGTCAAGTTAAGAGAGAATTAATACTTAACCCCTCTGTATATTATAATGAAATAATCGTGCCAAAGTTTTGTAAAATTCATCAATAAAAATTAAAACTCTGATTTTCAATCAAATAAAATTCAGCTCATTCTTGATTTATAATCTTCATACAAAAATTCGCGATATATTTCTAATTTTCCATCTTTCGTCCAGAGCGCTAATGAAGGATGTGGAATCCCATTAAACATATTGGTTTTCACAATCGTATAATGGATCATATCTTCAAAAATGATTTGATCTCCGATTTTTAATTCCTGATCAAATGACCAATCGCCCATAAAATCACCACTCAGACATGAATTTCCACCAATTCTGTAAGTCGGTTTTCCATCGACTGCTTCCTGATATGCGCCTCTGATAACCGGTTTATAAGGCATTTCCAAACAATCGGGCATATGACAGGTGAAAGAAACATCCACGATAGCAGTCTTGATTCCTTTATTTTCAACAATATCAACAATTGTTGAAAGTAAAAAACCTGTTTGCCAGGCAAAAGCGCTTCCCGGCTCAAGAATAAGTTCCAGATTCGGATATTTGTTTTTGAATGACTTTAACAAAGATATCAGATGTTCCACATCATAATCCTTCCGGGTCATCAGGTGTCCGCCACCCATATTTAACCATTTGATTTGAGGGAGAAAGCGTCCGAATTTTTCTTCTACATACTGTAAAGTTTTCTCCAAATCATAAGAAGTTGATTCGCATAGTGTATGAAAATGTAGACCTTCGATGCCTTCCGGTAATTTTTCACCTAACTGGCTACTCATTACTCCGAAACGGGAACCCGGAGCGCAAGGATTATACAAATCTGTCGAAACTTCCGAATATTCAGGATTAATCCGTAGTCCGCATGATATTTTTCGTTCATATTTCGACACGGAATCATAAAATCTTTCAAACTGAGTCAATGAGTTAAAAGTAATATGACTGCTGTATTTCAAGATCAAAGGAAAATCATTCTCCGTATAGGCAGGAGAAAATGTGTGCGCCGGATTTCCCATTTCTTCAAATGCCAGTTGAGCTTCAAAGATGGAACTGGCTGTGGAATACGGAACATATTCCCGTACAATCGGAAACGCTTTCCACAAAGCGAAAGCTTTGAATGCCAATATGATATTTACGCCTGCCCTTTCCTTGACCGATTGAATCAACGATAAATTTTTTCGAAATAATTCCTCTTCGAGGACGTAGCAGGGTGAGGGAATTTTGTCCAACATGTAAATTAAAAATTAAAAATTAAAAATGAATCCATGAGTGTTAGCTCATTTTTCACTTTTAGTTGATGATAGCGTATTTTGCAAATTTAAGCAATAATTGTTTTTTACCGAAATTTTCGAATTCGACTGAAGCTTTTGCATTCTCTCCGCTTCCTTCCAGCGCGGAAACTTTTCCTATTCCGAAACGTTCGTGTTGAATGATATTTCCAACAGTCAGATTTCCGATATTTTGTACGGGTTGAGCCACTTCTTTTTCTCCTTTTGACAAAAAATCATCTTCCCACGGAGCTTTGCTGGTAATTTCAAACTGATCTTTATCAGGTTGACCTCTGAAATTCGTTGTTTGCCGGATATCAGCATCATGACTCAACATCATGTCCAAAGGCATCTGAAGATAATCTTTATCAATATCTTTAATAAAACGGCTGGGCACGCGGGAAGTTACACTGCCTTTGATAAAACGGCTTTTGGCATAGCTCAGGATACAATTTTCTTCGGCACGGGTAATGGCTACATAAAACAAGCGTCTTTCTTCCTCCATCTCCCGTTCACTATCCCTGTTCATTGATGAAGGAAACAGATCTTCTTCCAGACCTACCACAAAAACATTTTTAAATTCCAGGCCTTTGGCTGCATGAATGGTCATCATAGTTACCCTGTCTATCTCACCGCTTTTATCGCTATCCTGATCTGTCATTAAAGAAATTTCCGAAAGGAAATCAGACAAAGAAACTTCTTCAATACCTTCTTCCAAACGGTTGTTGACAAAATCATTCAAGCCAATGGTCAATTCTTCCATGTTCTGCACACGACTCAGGCCTTCAGGAGTTTTGTCACTATAAAGATCTGTGGACAAACCGGTTTGTTTGATAATCGCCAGTCCCAATTCATAGGCATTAGCGGTTTTATATTCGGTAATGAATGTTTCGATCAATTCTTTGTAACCGGCTAGTTTTTTTGCAGTTCCCGCATTAACCTGCAAATTATGAGCAATCGGATCCGATAAAATGGCCCAAAGACTTGCATGATGAGTGTTCGCACAATCTATTATTTTCTGAAGTGTAGTACTTCCTATTCCCCTGGCCGGATAATTGATGGTACGTTTCAAAGCCTCTTCATCATGAGGATTGACCACCATCCGGAAATAGGCAATGATGTCTTTTATTTCTTTTCGTTGATAAAAAGACAAACCACCGTAAATCCGATACGGAATATTACGTTTTCTTAAAGCCTCTTCAAAAATCCGGCTTTGGGCGTTTGTCCGGTAAAGAATAGCAAAATCCTGGTAAGCATATTGTTTCGACATTCGTAAGTCGACGATTTTAGCAGAAACGGCATAACCTTCTTCGTAATCGGAATATGCGCTGATCACATAAATTTTTTCTCCGGGATTTTTTTCGGAAAAAACTTTTTTCTCTATTTGTTCTTTATTCTTTTTGATCAATGAATTGGCAGCATTGACAATGGTTTGAGTAGAACGATAATTTTGTTCCAGTTTAAAAAGCCTGGACTCAGGATAAGTACTCCTGAAGTTCAGGATATTATCGATGTTTGCACCACGGAATGAATAAATGCTTTGTGCATCGTCGCCCACTACACAAATGCGATGATGGGTCTCGGCCAACTGTTTAACGATGATATATTGTGCGTAATTAGTATCCTGATACTCATCTACTAAGATAAACTGAAACTGGTTTTGATATTTACTCAATACATCCGGAAAATCACGGAAAAGGATGTTTGTGTATAACAACAAATCATCGAAATCCATCACACCCGAATTTCTGCAACGATTCCAATAGATCTGATATATTTCCCTTAAACGAGGCATTTTTGCATACATATCCGCCTCATACATCTCTTTGTCTGATGCGTATTGTTCCGGTAAGAATAATGCGTTTTTCGCATTTGAAATTCTTGCCTGAATGGCTCCGATCCTGTAAATTTTATCATCTAATTTTAATTCTTTGACGATAGACCGGATCAGGTTTTTAGAATCGGAAGAATCGTAAATCGTAAAATCGGATGAAAAACCGATTTTGTCACTTTCTCTTCTTAATATTTTGGAAAAAATGGAATGAAAGGTTCCCATCCACAAACGATGAGCCACACCTTCGCCAACAACTCCGGCAATTCTTTCTTTCATTTCCCGGGCTGCCTTGTTGGTAAAAGTCAATGCCAGAATGTTATACGGACGGATATTCTGTAAAATCAGATAAGCAATTTTGTATGTAAGCACTCGCGTTTTACCGGAACCTGCTCCGGCAATTACCAAAGATGGTCCTTCGTTATACAAAACTGCTTCCCGTTGGTTGTCATTTAATTGATTGAGAAATTCTTCCATGATTGATTTGCCTCATCCTACAGCAATTACTTCAATTTCTACCAGTGCATTTTTGGGTAAAGTTTTCACTGCGAAAGCAGAACGCGCGGGAAACGGTTCAGAAAAATGTGCGGCATATACTTCGTTCATTGCTGCAAAATTTGACATGTCTGATAGGAAAACCGTTGTTTTTACCACATTTTCCAATGATAAATCAGCAGCGGCAAGTACCGCTTTGATATTTTTGAATACTTGTTTTGTTTGTTCCTTGATGTCTCCCGGAACAAAATCTCCGGTTGTTGGGTCAATACCTAACTGACCGGACAAAAATGTTGTATTTCCTACATTGATTGCCTGACTGTAAGGGCCGATAGCGGCCGGGGCTTGTGTTGTTGATATTATTTTTTTCATAAAGCAAAGATATAGTTTTTATACAAAAAAGAAAAGGTGCTTTCGGGCACCTTTTTTATAAGTTTAATTATGCAGGATGTATTGCTTCTGTGGGGCAAACATCCGCACATGTTCCACAATCCGTGCATTGATCTGGGTCTATCTTATAGATATCACCTTCGGAAATCGCGCTAACGGGGCACTCATCTATACAAGTTCCGCAAGCAATACAGTCTTCATTAATTACGTAAGCCATTTTTGATTAATTTAATTATAACACTAAAATTTTCTTTTGTTCAATTGGGGGCAAAAATACACCAATTCTTTTAAATAACAAATTATCCAGATGAATTGTTATCCCCAATAGAAACTATTTATCTTTTAACTTTTCACACATAATATTTCCAGGTTTCAGCACCACCCCAATATTCTTTTTCCCATCTATTTTTATCAGAACGGGACTGTTAAATCTGACATGTCGCAAGAATGATGTTTCAAACATAGCTTCCTGCGTATTCAAAAAGGCTTCATCAAAAATACCGCCGTCTTTCAAAAATGAATTAACGGTAAAGTATCCAACGCCGAAAGAAGTCAGATTCTGAAAGAAATGAGTGCCTTGGCTGGGTTCGATCCGGTAGTTTTCCAATCCGGACTCTACAATCACTTTGGCATTGCAGATGTGTGGCCATTTGACAGGAATTCCCAGCCATGGGTCGCTGGAACCCCATCTTCCGGGACCAATCAAGACATAATTTTTTTGTTCTTCGGTCAATTTCCGGTTAATCTTTTCTATCTCATAAGCAATCAGTTGATTGTTAGAGGCATTGAATGCTTCGGTTTTAACATACACCACATCGAAAACATCATTCGTTATTCCATGTCCCAAGGCATGATTGGAATATAACAGGCAATTTTCTGCAGGAATAGCATTCAGATCTTCTTCCAACACTTCTTTGCTATCCACGATCGGACGAATTTGGAGCAGATAAAACGTTCCTTTGACGTTATTCTCAATATTATGATTATTCAGATTGACAGCAAATTCAATCTCTACCGGACGACCCATCTCCATTTGTCCCAGTTTAAGGACGTAATCCAATATCTTAGCTAAAGGAAATACATCGTGTTGAAGTACACCGGAAAAAGAAATCACTTTCCGGGAATTTCCGGGATAAAATCCTTCCAGTAATACCTGATCGTAATGATCATAAGTAGAAGAGATGTATTGAAGAGATCCATCGGGCTCAGCTTCTTTGACCGGAAGCTTCCAGAAATTAAAAGAATCGTCAACAGAGACCTGAAATTCATTCAGCAGATCCAGGTTCAAAGCGAAAAACTTTGTCTGGGTTTCTTTCAAAGCGCTATCTAATGTGCTGGTTTGTAAAATATTATGAGGATGTTTCGGAGAAAAATGCAATGTCATTCCTCCTTCCACGATGTATTTTCCTAATCCGAGAGCCAGGTTGGCAATTCCATCTTCCGGTTTTTCGTCACCGATAGGATAAAAATTCAGCGAACGGGCTACTCCTGAAATAGTCGGATAAAAACGATTACCATGAGTTTCTCCCACAACTTCCTGAAGCACAATCGCCATTTTTTCTTGTTCAATAAGATTTTGTGTGGCAGACATATATGCTTTACTGTCTTTGTAAAAAACAGAAGCATAAACAGCTTTGATGGCATCACTCAACATCTGTAACATCTGATACTTATCCTGAGTTTTAGGAATCATATAAGTAGAATAGATGCCGGCAAATGGCTGATAATGAGAATCTTCCAATAGGCTGGAAGAGCGTATGGCTATCGGTGTTTTTACCACATCAAAAAATGCCATAAAATCTTCAATCAAAGGAATGGGAAGGGTTCCCTTCAGAAAAAAATTCAGAATTTGTTCGTCCGGAATATCCTGCATGGCTATGGGATACAAATTATTTGTTTCCATAAACTCATCGAATACGTCCGTGCAAAGTACTACGGTTTTAGGTATTTGAATGGTTGCATTTTTGAAAAGACGATTGGTTTCGGCAGAACGTCGTTTGAGCATTTGACCCATGAAGGCCAATCCCCGGCCTTTCCCTCCCAGGGAATCTTCCCCGATACGGGCAAAATTGGAGTATTCGTCAAAACGATCTTTCAGATAAACGGCAACAACCCCGATGTTTTTGACTTTCCGGTAACTGACAATGGCATCGAAAATAATCTGACGAGCTTCGTTCATATCTACGTAGTCAGACACGTCAATTCCTTCCAGCAATTCTGCCACAGGAAACATAGCCCGTGAATAAAAAAAACGGGAAAAGTGATTGCGCGATAAATGATAAACCAAAGATTTATCCGGAATCTGGAAAATTTTCTTTTGCAAATCTTTCAAATCTTTAATGCGAAATACTTCTTCTTTTGTATCCGGATCAATAATGATAAAATCACCGAATCCGAAATTATCCATGATTTTACTTCTCAATTCCTGAGGAAAAGTTTTGGAATTTTTATCAATAAAATCACATTTCAATTCCGAGGCATAAATTTTATTGGAAGAATTGGAAGATGTATAGATGATGGGAACATATTTATCGTATTCTTTTACTTTTTTTCCGAATTCATAGCCTGCCACAACATCTATTTCGTGATCTTTTGTGAAGGTCATATCACTGACAATTCCAAGCATATTGTCTTTATACTTGAAATATAATTCCATCGCTTCTTCGTAACTTCTGGCAAGCATAATTTTGGGTCGGCCGCGCATTCTCAAAGTTTGCTGGTGTTCATTCAGCGCTTCTTTCGAAAACTCTTTGGATTGTTGCAACACGAACTTATAAAGATGAGGTAAAGTTGCCGAATAAAAACGGATAGAATCTTCAACCAATAAGATAGTCTGTACACCTACAGATTCGACATCTGCTTCCACATTCATTCTGTCTTCTATCAATTTGATGATAGCCAGCAACAATTCCGAATTTCCCAGCCATGCAAACACATAATCGATAGCGCTCAAATCTTCCTGGGAAACCCTTTTTGAAACTTCTTTAGAAAATGGAGTCAATACTACAATCGGTATCTGAGGATATTTTTTTTTGATTTGATGGGCAACTGAAAAAGTATCCGTATCATCCATATTAGGCATGCAAATCACCAGTTCAAAATGCATCTCGGAAAGAGCATTCAGCGCCTCTTCATTTGTAGTTACTTGCTTAAAACGAGGAGGATATCGCAATCCTAATGAAGTGTATTCATTGAAAATCTGTTCGTCTACACGTCCATCGTCTTCCAACATGAATGCGTCATATTTAGTAGCCACGAGCAATACATTCAGTACTCGTTTGTTCATCAAATTGGCAAAAGAGGTATCTCTGAATACCAATTCTTTCATATTAGGTATTTGTCCCATATCCGGTTTTCAATTTCTTTCGCAAAGATAATTTATTCAATCATCAAATGCCTATTGATAAATAAAAAATCAAAAAAAGTGTTATGTTTGTATCTGAATTATATAACATATTTTTAATCTCACAAAATTCTCAACCCATAAATGAAAACAGAAATTGTATATCAAGGATCAATGCCTGCTGTAATAGCTTATTTGGAACGTCATGAAGTGCTTAACGCCGAGTCAGGTGCAATGGTTTATATGGATGCTACCATCGATGTGGAAGGAAAAGCCCAAGGTGGGATAATGAAAGGATTGGGACGTATGGTTACCGGAGAATCTTTTTTCATCCAAACTTTAAAAGCAAACAGAGGTGATGGAAAAGTAATGCTTGCACCAACCAATATCGGAAATATCATTGAAATTCAAATGACCGGAAATTCGTGGTTCCTGGAAAAAGGCGCTTTTTTATGCTCGGAACCAACCGTAACCACAAAAGTAAAATCACAAGGTCTGGCCAAGGGTCTTTTTTCAAAAGAAGGATTATTTATTATTGAAGCGCAAGGCACAGGAAAACTATTCTTAAGCTCATTCGGTGCAATACATAAAATCGAATTAAAAGGAGAAGAAGTGATCATTGACAATGGCCACATGGTTGCATGGGAATCTTCATTGACTTATAAATTGGAAAAAGCTTCATCCGGATTCATTTCTTCTTTTACCAGTGGCGAAGGATTAGTTGCCCGTTTTAGTGGAACAGGTTCCATCTACATTCAAACCCGTAATATCGGAGGATTTTTAGGCTATTTAGGAGTCTTTGACGGACAAAGCAAGGGTTTACTGGGCAGATTGTTCGGATAATATGGGAAAATCATAAAAAATATTAATAATTTGGAATGTAATGTAAAAAATCATTACATTTGCAACCAATTGGAAACAAGAGGAGGGGGCGGGCAGTCCCCTTCTTTTGTTCTATGCGTTTTAAAAAATTATGATTGATAAAAATACGGTAAAACATATTGCTGAAGAATATTTGAAAGAATCTGCTTATTATCTGGTGGATGTGAATGTCAAACCCGGCAATTTTATTACAATTGAAATAGATCACGATGAAGCTGTAAGCATTGATGATTGCATCAAAATGAGCCGGTATATCGAATCTAAGTTTGATAGAGATGTAGAAGACTTTGAGTTGGAAGTCGGATCAGCCGGAATAACCCAACCTTTCAAAATCTTGAAACAATATGAAAAAAACATCGGAAATGAGGTTGAAGTTCTCTCCAAAGACGGTCGGAAACTATACGGAATACTTAAAGACGTTGATCCTGACGGAATCATATTAACCATTGAAAAACAAGTCAAACCGGAAGGAGCTAAACGCAAAGTTACTGTTCAGGAAGATCTGAACTTTAAATACGAAGAATTAAAACATACGAAATATTTAATCCGATTCAAATAAAAATCTATGGCTAAAAGGCAGCAAACAATCAGTTTGATTGACACATTTTCAGAGTTCAAAGAACTTAAAAATATAGACAGAACCACGATGATCAGCGTTCTCGAAGAATCATTCAGAAACGTGATCGCCAAAATGTTTGGAACGGATGAAAACTATGACGTAATCATCAACCCTGACAAAGGTGACTTTGAAATCTGGAGAAACCGTACAATTGTTGAAGACAATGAACTGGAAGATACTAACCTGCAAATCAAACTTTCTGAGGCCAAAAAGATCGATGAAAGTTATGAAGTAGGTGAAGAACTTACAGACGAAGTTTATTTTGCCGATTTCGGACGCCGGGCCATTTTGAATCTGAGACAAACATTAGCTTCTAAAATTTTAGAACTTCAAAAAGACAGTTTATACGCTAAATATAAAAATAAAGTAGGGCAGATTGTTTCCGGAGAAGTATATCAGGTTTGGAAAAAAGAACTTTTATTGTTGGATGACGAAGAAAATGAACTCATCTTGCCTAAAACAGAACAAATTCCAAGTGACTTTTTCCGCAAAAACGAAACAGTACGGGCTGTAGTTGCCAAGGTCGAAAATATCAATAATAATCCCAAAATTATTGTATCCCGCACATCCAATACATTCTTACAAAGGCTTTTTGAATTGGAAGTACCCGAAATCAATGACGGCTTGATTACCATCAAACGTATTGCCCGTATCCCGGGTGAAAGAGCCAAAGTTGCCGTAGAGTCTTACGACGAACGTATAGATCCGGTTGGTGCTTGCGTGGGAATGAAAGGTTCCCGTATCCACGGAATTGTAAGGGAATTACGAAATGAAAATATTGATGTAATAAACTATACAACAAATACATCGCTATTCATCCAACGGGCTTTAAGTCCTGCAAAAATATCCTCAATCAAAATCAATGAAGAAGAACACAAGGCTGAGGTATTCCTTCGTCCGGAAGAAGTTTCTATGGCTATCGGGAAAGGTGGTTTGAATATCAAATTGGCTTGTATGCTGACAGAATATACTATTGATGTATTCCGTGATGTGGAAATCGATGACGAGGATATCTATCTGGATGAATTCTCTGATGAAATTGAAATGTGGATAATTGATTCGCTGAAAAACATTGGTTGCTATACAGCTAAAAACGTATTAGCATTATCTCGCGAAGAAATAATGGAGAGAGCTGACCTGGAAGAAAATACGGTAAATGAAGTACTTTCTATCCTCAGCGCTGAATTTGAAGAAGAATAAAATTGTGTTTCCCTCTAAAAAATGTGTATGTCCATAAGATTAATAAAAGTATCCAAAGATTTAAATGTAGGAATTACCACGGCTGTAGAATTCTTACAAAAAAAAGGATTTACCTTGGAGGCGAATCCCAATACCAAAATTTCCGAAGAACAATATATTCTTCTTGTTAAAGAATTTAGCAAAGATAAAAATCTGAAAATCGAATCTGAAAAATTTAGCCAGGAACGTCATCTGAAAGACAAAAAGAAAGAATCTATTTCTATTGAAGGTTATGAATCGGAGAAAAAAGTTGTCGAGGAAATCAAAACTGAAATTCCGGAAGAATACAAACCCAAATTTGTGACCAAAGGAAAAATAGACCTTGATGCCCTCAATAAAAAAACGATTGTGGAAACAGATATTCCTGAAAAGACTTCAGAACCTAGTATTCCGGAAGTAGAAGAAAAGAAAGAAGAAAAAATAATTGTTGTTCCTGAACCGGAATTACCGGAAGAAGACGATTATTATGAAGAGGATGAGAATGAAGATGAATACGAAGATGAGGATTCTGACGAATCTGAAGATGAAGATTTTGAAGAAGAAAATACTGAAGTAGAAGATGAACAATCTGAAACAGAAAAAAATACAGGCGAATCAACGGAAGAAGACGAAGTATTCCGTTTGAATAAACCGGTTATCAAGTCCCACATCAAAGTTACCGGAAAAATTGATCTTTCAGCCATTAATCAATCTACCCGTCCGAAGAAAAAATCAAAAGAAGAAAAAAGAAAAGAACGGGAAGGTAAAAAGGTTAAAACGCTGGAAGTTAAGAAAATAAATACGGAAGACGCGAAGCTGGAGAAAAAAGACAAACCGACTCTTGTAAAAAAAGATGAGGTAACAGAAGCTGCTAAAAAGAAAAAACGCAACCGGATCAAAAAAGAAAAAGTTGATATCGAAAAAGGAGCTCAAGCTTCAGCAGGTGCAAGAAAAGATGACCGCCGCTTGAAACTGAAAAAACCGGTTAAAGCTGAAGTCAATGAAGAAGATGTTCAACGCCAGATAAAAGAAACATTAGCCCGTTTGACAAATAAAGGGAAAAGCGGAAAAGGAGCCAAATACCGTCGTGAAAAACGAGATGCCGTTTCCCAACGTCAATTGGAGCAAATGGAAATGGAAGAACAAGAAAGCAAGACACTTAAAATTACGGAATTCGTAACTGCAAATGATCTTGCTAACATGATGAATATTCCGGTTATCCAGGTTATATCAACATGTATGAGCATTGGCATGATGGTTTCTATCAACCAACGATTGGATGCAGAAACCATTAATATCGTTGCAGAAGAATTCGGATTCAATACAGAATATGTAAGCGCCGAAGTTGTTGAGGCCATTGCAGATGAAGAAGATGATGAGGAAGATTTGGTACCCCGTCCGCCGATTATTACCGTGATGGGTCACGTAGACCACGGAAAAACATCTTTGCTGGACAATATCAGAAATACCAACGTAATTGCCGGTGAATCCGGAGGAATTACACAACATATCGGAGCCTACAATGTACAATTGGAAGACGGCAGGAAAATTACTTTCCTCGACACTCCCGGTCACGAAGCATTTACTGCCATGCGGGCCCGTGGAGCGAAAGTAACGGATATTGCTATTATTATCGTGGCTGCCGACGACACTGTGATGCCTCAAACTGTTGAAGCGATCAACCATGCTTCCGCAGCGGGAGTGCCGATCGTTTTTGCCATCAATAAAGTTGATAAACAAGATGCAAATCCTGAAAAAATCAAAGAATCTTTAGCTGCAATGAACTATTTGGTTGAAGAATGGGGTGGTAAATACCAATCTCAGGACATTTCAGCTAAAAAGGGAATGGGCGTAAAAGAATTATTGGAAAAGGTATTGCTCGAAGCAGAATTACTGGATTTGAAAGCTAATCCTGACAGACGCGCTATCGGTTCTATCATTGAATCTTCTTTGGATAAAGGACGTGGATTTGTCTCTACTGTACTTGTTCACAACGGAACATTGAAATTGGGAGATATTGTGGTTGCCGGAACACACTTTGGTCGTGTAAAAGCCATGTTTAACGAACGTAATCAACGTGTTACGGAGGCTGGCCCATCCGAACCGGTATTGATTCTCGGATTGAATGGCGCTCCTCAGGCAGGTGATGCATTCAACGTTTTGGAAACAGAACAGGAAGCTCGTGAAATTACCAATAAGAGAGAACAGTTGCAACGCGAACAAGGATTGAGAACGCAGAAAATATTGACCTTAGATGATATCGGTCGTCGCATTGCCATCGGAAACTTCCAGCAATTGAATGTAATTGTGAAGGGAGACGTAGACGGCTCTGTCGAAGCATTGTCCGACTCATTGATTCGTCTTTCTACAGAAGAAATACAAGTCAACGTTATCCATAAAGCCGTTGGTCAGATTTCCGAATCGGATGTTACTTTGGCAGCAGCATCGGATGCGATTATCATCGGATTCCAGGTGAGACCTTCTACTCCGGCACGAAGATTAGCTGAGAAAGATGGTGTTGATATCCGCTTATATTCAATTATTTACGATGCAATTGAAGAAATAAAATCAGCGATGGAAGGAATGTTATCACCTGAAATCAAAGAAGAAATAACTGCAACTGTTGAAGTTCGTGAAGTATTCAAAATCACCAAAGTCGGTACTGTTGCCGGTTGTATGGTGAAAGAAGGTAAGATCAAACGAAGCAATAAAATCCGCTTGATCCGCGATGGTATTGTAATATATACCGGAGATCTGGGTTCTCTGAAACGTTTCAAAGACGATGTAAAAGAAGTGAACTTCGGATATGAATGTGGATTGAATATCAATAACTACAACGATATTAAGGTTGGCGACCTTGTTGAGGCGTTTGAACAAACAGAAGTGAAAAAAACGCTCTAATAAGTTGAAAGTTGAAAGTTTAAGATTTTTTCAATCTTAGACTTTCAACTTCTCAATCAGCCCATCACAAGCATCTTCCAGTAGATCAAGTACCGTTTCAAAACCGGAAGCGCCTCCGTAATATGGATCAGGCACATGATCATGTGCATATTTCCCTGAAAAAGAAACCATTCGATGTATTTTGTTTTTTGATTCCAGATCCGGAGCTTTTCGTTCGAGTGCAATAATGTTGCTATCATCCATTCCGATGATATAATCGAAATTATAAAAATCGGCTGTTTTGACAGGACGGGAACAGCTAGTCAAATCATAGCCTCTTTGTTTGGCATGCATGCGCATCCGGCTGTCAGGCAACTCCCCTTCATGATAATTTAAGATTCCGGCAGAATCAATCAAAAACTGGTCTTGCAGACCGGCTTCCTCAATTTTTCTCTTCATAATTCCTTCTGCAGCCGGAGAACGGCAGATGTTACCGAGGCAAACGAATAGAATTTTTATTTTGTCCATAAGTTTAGATATTATCCAACGCTTCCCTCCAAAGAAATAGAAAGCAGTTTTTGCGCTTCCACTGCAAATTCCATCGGAAGTTTATTCAATACTTCTTTTGCATATCCGTTGACAATCAAACCTACGGCGTCTTCAGTAGAGATTCCTCTTTGATTACAATAAAGAATCTGGTCTTCACTGATTTTTGAAGTGGTTGCTTCGTGTTCGATGATGGCGGTTTCGTTCTGAATATCTTCATAAGGGAATGTATGCGCTCCGCAATGGTCGCTCAATAAAAGACTGTCGCATTGTGAATGGTTACGGGCATTCTCGGCTCCTTTATTTATTTTGACTAAACCGCGATAACTGTTTTGACTTTTTCCGGCAGAAATACCTTTTGAAACGATTGTGCTTTTGGTATTTTTCCCGATATGAATCATTTTTGTTCCGGTATCTGCCTGTTGATAATTATTGGTGACGGCAACAGAATAGAATTCTCCGACAGAATTATCTCCGCGCAAAATACAACTTGGATATTTCCAGGTAATTGCAGAACCAGTCTCGACTTGCGTCCAGGATATTTTGGAATAATTTCCTTTGCATATTCCGCGTTTGGTGACGAAGTTGTAAATTCCACCTTTTCCTTCTTTGTCTCCCGGATACCAGTTTTGTACTGTTGAATATTTTACTTCTGCTTTTTCCAATGCGATGATTTCTACAATGGCAGCATGCAACTGGTTTTCGTCACGCATAGGAGCGGTACAGCCTTCCAGATAACTTACATAACTTTCATCTTCTGCAATAATCAAAGTCCTTTCGAATTGTCCGGTGTTAGCTGCATTGATACGGAAATAAGTAGAAAGTTCCATCGGGCAGCGTACTCCCTTAGGAATATATACAAATGATCCGTCGCTGAATACTGCCGAATTAAGTGAAGCAAAGAAATTATCATTGTATGGGACTACGCTTCCCATATATTTTTTTACCAAATCAGGATGATGTTGAACAGCCTCACTGAATGAGCAAAAAATAATACCTTTTTCCGCCAAAACTTCTTTATAAGTTGTTTTTACGGAAACACTGTCCATTACGGCATCTACAGCCATTCCTGAAAGCATTTTCTGTTCATGTAAAGGAATTCCCAGTTTGTCGAATGTTTTCAATAGTTCAGGATCTACTTCATCCAAACTTTTAGGTGCGATTTTTTGTTTGGGAGCTGCATAGTAGATGATGTCCTGATAACTGATTTCCGGAATATTCAAATGCGCCCACAACGGAAGTGTTTGGGTTTGCCAATACCGAAAAGCTTTGAGACGAAATTCAAGCAACCATTCCGGTTCGTTTTTTTTCTTTGAGATCAATTTTATTACGTCCTCATTGAGTCCGTTGGGAATGGTTTCGGTTTCAATATCTGTGACGAATCCGTATTTATAATCACCGGTGGTGATTTCGTCTATAATTTTGTTTGAATCTTCTTGCATTTTTAATAAAATAAGTATGTTTCAAGAATTATTATTTTTGCCGAAAATAGTTTATATTTAATCGTTTATAACATCACAACAGTTTCCGGTATTTTCTCTTTTTCTTCTTTCTCTTCCTTTTTCAATTGTTCTTTTACATATGGATATAGAAAGGGAACGATTACTCTTACCTTTTCATATAAAACGGATTCCTGCTTGGTTTGTTCACTGATTAAGTGTGAATGTCTGTCAAAAACATTGATAAAATTTAGCAGCAGGCTTAATCCAAAGATAGCGATAAGCATCCCCAATAATCCACCTCCCAGATAGTTTAGAAATCCGAAAGGGGTCAAATCCCATATTTTTTCCAATAAACTGCCTAATATTTTGAAAATAACAATGATAGCCATAAAGGCCAGCAAATAGCAAACGGGAGAAAGTAAATATCCGGAAATAATATTTTTCAGAAAGCCTTGCATCGGAACAGCCAGTAAGCCGGCAAAAAATATAGCTATCAAAATGGATACAAGTGAAAAGACTTGTTTGATTAAACCATTAAACAAACCATAAATAATACCGATCCCGCCGGCAACAACAATTACAAGATCTAACCAATTCATTTTTTGTCAAATTTCTTTTGTGACAAAATTAGTGAAATTTCTTCTATTCTTTCTTATTTATTTTTGTCATAATATTGTCGATGTGATTGACATATTCGTTCAGCATTTGGCTTTTTTTCAGAGAAATATCTCTATGTTTTGGCAGGTCTATGTCTATAATAGTTTCTATTCTTCCGTGATTGGCTCGTAGGATATAAATGCGATTACTCAAAAGGACTGCTTCATTGATGTCATGCGTTACAAAAATAACTGTCGGGTCAAGTTTCGAGCTATTGTATATTCCCAACAAGGTTTGCTGCATATTGGTTCTTGTAGCAATATCTAAAGCTCCGAAAGGCTCATCCATCAATAATATTTGTGGAGAAGCTATCAGATTGCGGGCAATGGCTACCCGTTGTAATTGTCCTCCGGATAACAGGGGATACTTGGCCCATTTGTATTCATGCCCTTTTAGTCCCACGGTTTCGATTATTTGATATGCTTTTTCGTAACGCTCTTCTTTGGAAACACCTTTCATTTCCAGAGGAAGGGCAATATTATCGATTACTGTTTTCCAGGGTAGGGAGGAGTATTGTTGAAAAACCATAGGGATAGTTTCCTTCTCAGTCTTTTCTTTTCCATAAATCAATACTTGTCCGGATGTAGGTTGTTGCAAGCCGGATATATAACGAAGAATGGTCGATTTTCCACAACCCGATTCTCCCAAAATAGAAACAAATTGTCCGTTGTCCGAAAAATCTTTAATATCCAGATTAAAGTCTTTGAATAAGACAAATTCCGAATTTTTGGTTTTATATATCTGGTCGATGTTCTTCAAATTGATGACATCGGTATCTTCATATCTTTTGGAAGTTTTATCTGTAGGCGTGCCTGGCGTGTTTTGACGCTCTGTTCGCGGAGTTTCCTGTTCCTGGTTGAAAATGCCGGCAGTTGAATTTGTATTTCCCATTTCTATGATCAATGTGCGGATTTAAAAAAGAGTTGATTGAAAACGTTTTCCTTGTTGTATTTGGAGGGAAAAAGAAGAATGTCTAATAGTTTGAACAGACGATCCTGAAGAAACCCGATCAATATGATCATAAATAAGAGAGCGAATACTTCGGGAGTTCTCGACTGCCTTCCTAAGGTATAGATCATTGCTCCGATACCACCTTCTTTATTTAATAATTCTGCTACAATGATATAGGTCCATGAAATTGCGGTGATTACACGAATGTCTTCCGAGACTTTTTCCATTACATATGGAAAATAGACATGGCGGAATTTTTGCCAGTTATTGGCTCCCAAAGTGGTAATGGTTTGCAGATATACAAAGTCTTTGTCATTGGATGGATTTTGTAACTCACTGATTCGTTGCACTATGATAGGCAGAAGATAAATTAAGATACCAAAGGAAAGAAAATATACTTTCATATCAAATCCGATACCGAACCAAGCGATGAAGATACCGGTGATTGCTGTCAATGGCAGGAAACGTACGGCATCAATGTATTGGCTGAACAGACTTCTGGCAATAGGAAAAAGTCCGATAATGAATCCGATAGGCAAGGCCAGGAGAATGGCCGTGATATATCCGTAAATATTCAATTTAATGGAATACCAGGTATTTCTTAATAATTCATAATCAACAAATAAGTCTTTGTAGGATTTGATTACATTGACAGGATTCGGAAGAATTTTATTAGGGATAATTTCTCCGGTAAGTGTAAGGAAATACCAGGTTACCAGAAGGATGATTAACCCTATTGCTGCAATGAGGGCGGACGTTTTCTTGTCAATATTCCCACCCATTTTGAAGAGTTCGCTCATGTTTTTTTAATTGAAAGAGAAAAATGGAAAATTGTATTTATTCGGTGACTAATTGAAAATCAGTTGTTCTGTATTCTGCATTGGAACCGGATATTCCATCATTAATTGCATGTTTCGGTCCGTTTCCAACAACGATAAAGCGGTTACGGTCAAATCCGTATTCTTTGATCAGATAATCGACTACGGCTTGAGCCCGTTGTTTGGAGAGTGATACATTTGCATTGTGGTTGCCGGTATTATCTGTGTTGCCTTCTACACGGATTCTGGCTCCGCTGAATTCTTTGGCGATAGAAACAAATTCGTTGTCTATTGTCATTTTAGCATCATTGCTCAACATCGATTGGTTGACGGCAAAGTTGATTGTTACTTTTTTGTTGGAAATGGCTTCTTTTTTTTCTATTTCAGGAGTTGCCTTGGAGAAAGAAGTTGTTCCTTCTGCGCTTTGATTGCCTTTCACATTACCGTTTTTCTCTGCCAATTCAATTATACCGGGATAGGAAACCCGACGCCATGCCAAAGGTTTTTTTGTTAATTTCAAAGATTCGTATACCCTGGACATTTTACTGTATAGATCGTCTCCTTTTACTCCAGTGTAATTTGTGTCCAAACCATAGAAGTTTAACTCGTCTCCCAGAGTAGCAAAACGAATGTTTCCTACGCCTTGAATGCAGAAATCTTCATCGGTTCCGAAAGCTTTTGCAAAGTATTTAGCTGCTTCTTTAACTGTGGAAGGATCGTCATTCATTTTTGAGTTGGCATACAAGATTGCGCTTACTAATTTGGCTACATTTTCTTTATTTTTTTCAAGAAATTCTTCTTTGGCAATCAAACCGTCGCAGATAATATGGGTTGCTTGTTTTGTGCTGACCAATACTTTAGAACCTTTTACGGCTTCTACGCAATCGATATCATCAGGAGACCAGGTTACGCAGGCATCTACTTGTAGAGCTTTGAACATTTGAGCGGCATCGATACCATTTTCTACTTTGATCATTTGAATCTGGCTGGGATCGATTTCGTTTGTTTCCAATGTGTTGATTAGAAGAGTATGTGCTGCGGTTCCTTCGGCAACAGCTATTTTCTTTCCTTTCAGATCGGCTACGGTATTGATATGTTTGTTTACTACGATGGCATCGGCTCCGCGTGACCAGTTCAAGAGCATAAAATGACGCATGTCTGTCATATCGCCGCTTTCCGACATTTCTGTGGGTAATGCGTCGGCTGTACAATAGATCATATCGATTTCTCCTTTTTTCAAACCGTTTCGTCCGGCAATAAAATCGTCTTGAATGACGATATTCAATTTGATACCATAATCTTTGGTAAGAATGGATTCTTCATTGGGTTTAAGTCCTCCGTTCAGCCAAATAATCGGGGTAAATCCTGCGTAAGTGTTGACGCCTATTGTGTAGGTCGGGATTTTATCGGAAGTTTTATCTTTTTTGTTTTCACTACTCATTATTCCGCTGTCGCGTAAATACATAATTCCTGCGGCGGCAGCTCCAATTACTAAAACAGTTAAAAATATTTTAACCCAAGGTCTTACATTGCTCATTGCTAAATTATTGTTTAATGTTGAAAGTTTATTGTTTGATGTTTAATGTTGAATTTATTAAACTTTCAACATTAAACGGAGTATTTATTATTCTCCCAGAAAATAAGTTTGTTGGTTATTTCCCGGAAGTCCTTTGTCTTCTGGATTACGAGGTAATGGTTCCGGTTCTATTATCCTGTAATCGTTTTTGGAAAGATAGATAGTTTTGTTACCTCCATCTATTTTTACTGTATTTTCGAATGTTTTGAAGATGCCTTCTATTCCGAGTTCATTGTATTTGTCTATCAGTTCGGTTCCTTTGAAGGAAGCTACTTCATTGTCGGCTTCAAATTGATCGATCAATCCGCCTGTGCCACTGATTACTCGTTCCATTTCTCCGAGTTTCATTTCAATGTCTGTGCGCATAACTTCCAATGCTTGGTTGAATAATGCCAATTCATCGGGATCTCCTTCCATTACGGACATTACAGAGCGGAATATTTTATGTTGTTGTTTGGTCATTTCATATTCTTCTTTCTGCATGTTGACTTCATTGCGAGTGTCGAGAACTGTCAATTTTGCCATTTGGCTCAGTTTATCTAAAGAATTATACCAACGTTTGGAGTCTTTTAATAATCCTAACAGTTTGTTGATATATTTTTCCAAGCGGGCCACTTGTCGTTCATCGATGACTGCTGCATCTTTTTTTCCTTGATTGCGATATACTTGTGCACGTTGGAGGAGCTTTTCCATTTCTTCTTTTTTGGAAGCGATGGAACCTTCCAGTTTGCGGACTTGTCCGTTCAGGCGACCCATGCTTTCGTTCATTTTCTGAATGGATTTTTCCATCATTTCCAAACGACGCTCAATGATAGCAATGGGGTCGATGTCAACAAACAGAGAAGTGATTTTTCTCATCAATATGAAATAACCGACACTAACTAACCGACGAAATTTTTTATCCAGGCATAAAAAAGTGATTATACCGATACCTCCTAAAAGAAATCCGAAATAAAGTGTGTTTTCGGCAAGGGTTATCAGGTAGGGTAGTATTCGATACAAAAAGATAAGAAATCCTACAATTAATCCAGACAAAACAACCATTCCAAGTTTTCCTCCGGGTTGTTCCCACATAGATTTCTTAATTTTATTACCATCCAGTTGTAACATGTTTTTGTTGATTTATTTTATGATTGTTTCTATTTTATTTCTATCCCCTTTAAGTTGGTCAACAATTTTATTGACTGTGACATTAAAATTTGCTTCTTGCAAAGCATAATCATTCCGCCTTTGGATGATTTCCCCGTTTGTTTCTGCAATGAATGTAGATAGTTTGTTTATTTCGTCTTTTAGTGTTTCTACTCGTTTGGCGGCATCTATGATTTCTTTTTCTTTTTGATCAACACCCTTTTTTCTGAGTTCGTTCAACTGTTCCAGTCCAACGGATCGTTCTTGTTCCATCAGGCGGATGTATTCATCGATTGTTTTTAAAATCGCTTCTTTCGAAAAATCGGGATGCGTTGCTTTTAGTGTAATGAATGCAGTAGTAAAACGTGCACTTTCGTCCGGTTGAAAATCTCTTAAAGAATCTACGGATTTCTTGAATTTCAAGTAGTCTATACCTTCTTTGTTTTGAGCGTCAAGGACAGCGCATAGTTTATTCAACAAGTTCTGATCAACTTTTCCGAAAATAGTGGACGGATCTATCTCTTCCTGCAAAGGAATATTTGTAACAGTTGGAGGAGTCGAAACTGTTCGTGCTGGTTCAGGGGTTGAGACATCTTTTTTTTCTTCTTCCGGATCTTCAAAAATTAAGTTTCTTAGCCAATTTTTAGCCATTAGCGCATAGGTTTAGTTTTGGGGGTTAAAGATAATAAAAAAACGCTAGTGTCCAACTAAATTAATTACTTGTTTTCTAAATGGAATGTAAATATCATGTTTTGAACGAGCTGTTGTGTAATAACAAAGATATATATTCCCGTATCAAGAAACAATTTTGTTGAATTGAAAATTGACAATGCTTTTCGTTCATCAGTTTATATTAACACTCATCACATCGACTCAATCCAATTCAACATTTTAATAGTAGCTTTGATGGCTGCGGCTGTTTGATCCACATCCAAACCTCTTGTTTTGAAATCTTTTCCATTAAAATTCCATGAGATCACGGTTTGTACCAAGGCATCCGTTCTACCACCGGTAGGAATCGTCACATTGTAATCTGTGAGGGTGGGTTTGGGCTTGTTCAATTGTGTGTATATTTTCCAGAGTGCTTTGGAAAAAGCATGATATTGTCCGTCGCCCGGAGCCGTGTGTTCATATTCTTTTCCGTCGATCTCGATTCTCACTGTTGCCGTCGGACGAAGTCCCTGGGTAAGTGAAAGTGAATAGTTAATCAGCTTGATCCGGTCATTGTTCTCGTTGTGCAAAACATCGGAAATGATGTAGGGCAGATCGTCTTGTGTTACAATTTCTTTTTTGTCGCCTAGTTCGATAATTCTTTCCGTTATTTTTTTCATGGATTTTTCATCCAGTTCGATACCCAGCGCTTCCAGATTTTTTTTGATATTGGATTTGCCGGATGTTTTTCCCAATGCATATTCACGGAAACGGCCAAAACGTTCGGGTAGTAAATCGTTGTAATAGAGATTGTTTTTATTGTCTCCGTCAGCATGAATGCCGGCGCATTGGGTAAATACGCTATCTCCGATAACCGGTTTGTTGTTGGCGATCCGGATGCCGGAATAAGATTCGACCACACGACTCACCCTGTTCAGGTTTTTCTCAACAATATTTGTTTTCTTCTTCAGTTGATCATGAAGTATGGCTACAACACTGGTTAAAGGTGCGTTACCTGCACGTTCTCCCAGCCCGTTGACGGTGGTATGTACGCCCTTGATGCCGACAGATACGGCAGCGTATACATTTCCGACAGCCAGATCATAATCATTATGTGCATGGAAATCAAAACGTAGTTTTGGATATTTTTCCAACATCTGGCGACAAAATGCGGCAGTATTGACCGGATTCAGAATTCCTAAAGTATCCGGAAGCATGAATCGCCTGATATTCTGTTCTTTCAGGTTATCCATCAAAAAGAATACGTATTCCGGGGAGTTAATCATTCCATTCGACCAGTCTTCCAGATAAATATTGACTGAAATATTCATTTTTTCAGCATAGTCAAGTACCTGGAAGATGTCTTTCAGATGTTCTTCCGGAGTTTTTCGGAGTTGTTCTTTGCAGTGTTTCAAAGAGCCTTTGCAAAGTAAGTTCAGCACTTTGCAACCGGCACTTTGAATCCATTTCAAAGAGATGTCTCCATCAATAAATCCGAGTATTTCAATTTTATCCAGGTGGCCTCTGCGGGCAGCCCATTGCGCCACTTGTTTCACAGTCTGAAATTCACCTTCGGATACTTTGGCAGAAGCGATTTCCAGACGGTCAACTTTCAATTCTTCCAGTAAAAGCCGGGCAATACTCAACTTTTCTGTGGCTGCAAATGAAACACCGGAAGTTTGTTCCCCGTCGCGCAGGGTGGTATCCATTATTTCTATCATAGTTCTAATTTATTAATGTGCTAATATGCTAATGTGCCAATTGGTTTACGCACACTTTAATTGGCACATTGACATATTATATTATTGGCACATTTGCTCGTAACTCTCAATTTGTTGTTTTTTACTCAGCAGATAATCTATATCATCGAATCCATTCAGAAGGCATTCTTTTTTATAGACATTGATCTCGAACGATTCGGATTTTCCGGTTGCGTCGTTGGTGACTGTTTGATTTTGCAGATCAACTTTGACGGTTGATTGTGGATTTTGATTGATGCTTCCAAATAATTCTGTTAAAAAAGATTCGGAAACAATAACGGGTAATACTCCATTATTCAGTGCATTGTTTCTGAAAATATCTGCAAAAAAACTGGAGACAACGACTTTGAATCCGTATCCGGCAATGGCCCAGGCTGCGTGTTCACGACTGGAACCGCTACCAAAATTTTTACCTGCCACTAAAACACAACCCTGATAAGTGGGATTATTGAGAATGAAATCGCTTTTGGGTTTTCCTTCTTTGTCATAACGCCAGTCGGCGAAAAGGTTATCTCCGAATCCTTCGCGGGTGGTTGCTTTTAAGAAACGGGCGGGGATGATCTGATCGGTATCCACATTCTCAATCGGAAGCGGTACCATGGTTGATGTTATTGTTTGAAATTTTTCCATGATTTTTTAATATGCCAATAAGGCAATGTGCCAATTTGCCAATCAATTTAGGCGAGCTTTGGCGGAATTAATAATGCTATTAATTATTTTTTGAATTTCTTTTATTTTTTCTAATAGAGTTTGATCAAAAGGATAGTTTTGAGAGTATTTGCATAATAATAGCCAATATTCTGTTTCTTCTGCTTCCTTAGCCGCGATTTTAAATTTATGAATAAAATCTGCTTTACTCTCGCAGTTTTGAGCTTCTCTAACATTAGCACCAACAGAAGTTCCACTTTTAAGAAGTTGATTGGCTACAACAAATTTTTTATTTTGTTCCAAAACCTCGGCATAAGCAATAATCTGCAATGCAAATTCAAAACTTAAATCAACGATGATATTTCCAGTTTGCTTTATTGGCATATTGGCAGATTATTAAATTGGCAGATTCAGTTTATTTTTCTTGGATCAGTTATTAAACCGGTGATTGCAGCGGCAGCAGCAACAAGTGGGCTGGCCAACAGCGTGCGGGCTCCGGGTCCTTGTCGTCCTTCAAAATTACGGTTGGAGGTAGAGACAGCGTATTTGCCGGCGGGAACTTTGTCATCATTCATTGCCAGGCAAGCGGAACATCCGGGTTGACGCAGTGTAAATCCGGCTTCTTCCAGGATCTTATCCAATCCTTCCGCTTTGATTTGTTTTTCCACATTCCAACTCCCGGGAACAAGCCAGGCTGTCACATTGTCTGCTTTTTTCTTTCCTTTGACAAAACCGGCAAACATGCGGAAATCTTCTATTCTTCCGTTTGTACAACTTCCGAGAAAAACGTAATCGATAGTTTTACCCAGCATTTTTTCTCCGGGTTTGAATCCCATATAATCCATTGATTTCTGGAATGAAATTCTTCCGGCTTCGTCAATCTGATCTAAAGTCGGGATGGTTCCTGTGATGGACATTCCCATTCCGGGATTGGTTCCGTAGGTGATCATCGGTTCGATATCGGATGTGTTGAAAGTTATTTCTTTGTCAAAATTCGCACCTTCATCGGTTTTCAATGTTTTCCAATAAACTACAGCTTTATCCCAAGCTTCTCCTTTCGGAGCAAATTCACGGCCTTCTACATAATTAATGGTAGTTTCGTCAGGAGCAATCAAACCTCCACGGGCGCCCATTTCGATACTTAAATTACAGAGAGTCATCCGTTGTTCCATTGAAAGGTTTCGGATAGCTTCACCGGCATATTCCACAAAATAGCCTGTGGCGCCTCCGGTTGTCAGTTGAGCGATGGTATAGAGCGCCAGATCTTTGGCTGTAACGCCCGGATTCAACTTTCCTTCATAATTAATACGCATTGTCTTAGGTCGCGATTGAAGGATACATTGAGTTGCGAGCACCATTTCCACTTCACTGGTTCCGATTCCGAAAGCAATGGCTCCGAATGCTCCGTGGGTAGATGTGTGACTATCGCCGCATACAATCGTCATTCCCGGTTGTGTATAACCGTTTTCCGGGCCAACCACATGAACGATACCATTTTTAGGATTCAACATTCCATAATAAGTCAATCCGAATTCTTCGGCATTTTTAGCCAAAGTGTCTACTTGCTTTCTGGAAATTACATCCTGAATAGGTTGATCTTGTTGAATAGTCGGGATATTGTGATCAGCCGTCAATGTTGTTTTTTCCGGACGATAGACTTTCAATCCCCTTTTCCTGAGTCCGTCGAAAGCTTGCGGACTGGTCACTTCGTGGCAAAAATGCCGATCGATATACAGCTGTGTGGGTCCATCTTTCACGACAGACACTGCATGTGCATCCCAAATTTTATCAAATAATGTCTTTGTCATAATTTTTTAATGTATTAATTTGCCAATTTGCCCATGTGCCAATTGATTTGGTTTATTCATTGGCAAATTGGCATATTGTCTTATTGGCACATTTATTTTATAAATTTATTAATAGCATCAATATATGCCTCTACCGAAGCTGCGATGATATCTGTATTGGCAGAGAATCCGTAATAGTTCTGCCCTTCGTGTTCCACCTGCATATGAACTTTTCCGATATCGTCACTGCCTTTGTTGATGGCTTGTATCAGGAATTCCTGAATCGTCATCTGTCTACGGATAATTTGTTTGACGGCTTTGATGGCAGCATCTACAGGGCCGTTTCCGACAGAGGCGGCTTCGAATTTTTCACCTGCAATATTCAAACAGACAGAAGCCACGGGTTTTAATCCGATACCCGAAGTTACCTGCAAATATTCCAGTTTGATGCGTTGCATTTCGGCGCGGTCTTTTCCGGCGAGCATCAACACATCGTCATCATTTATATCTTTTTTCCTATCGGCTAATTTTAAGAATTCTTCATATACAGATTCCAGTTTTTCCTGTGAAAGTTCGACTCCCAGTACGCTCAGACGATGTTTCAATGCGGCTCTTCCACTGCGCGCTGTTAAAACAATCGCATTATCGTCGATGCCCACATCTTTGGGATCTATGATTTCGTAACTTTCCCGGTTTTTTAATACACCGTCCTGATGAATCCCGGAAGAATGCGCAAAAGCATTCCTGCCGACAATTGCTTTGTTGGGTTGTACCGGCATATTCATCAGACTGGAAACCATACGGCTCAAAGGATAAATTTTTTGTGTATTGATATTGGTGTCGATTCCGATGTCTTTGTGGCTTTTCAGAATCATTACAATTTCTTCCAGTGAGGTATTTCCGGCACGTTCGCCGATACCGTTGATGGTAACTTCCACCTGGCGGGCTCCATTCAATACTCCGGCAATAGTGTTTGCCGTAGCCATTCCCAAATCATTATGACAATGAGTGGAAAGGATGGCATTATGAATGCCATTGACATTTTCCATCAAGAATCTGATCTTTTCTCCATATTCGGAAGGAAGGCAATAGCCGGTTGTGTCAGGGATATTGACCACCGTAGCACCTGCTTTGATTACAGCCTCTACCACTCGAGCCAGATATACATTGTCAGTCCTTCCTGCATCTTCACAATAAAATTCGACGTCATCCACGTATTTTTTGGCATATTTTACGGCTGCAACAGCACGTTCTACAATTTCATCCTGTGTGGAATTGAATTTGTGTTTGATGTGGTAAGGAGATGTTCCTATTCCGGTATGAATACGGCTTCTTTTGGCATACTTCAAGGCTTCGGCTGCCACTTCGATATCTTTTTCCACGGCACGGGTCAGAGCACAGATTGCAGGCCATGTGACGGCTTTGGATATTTCTACAACAGATTTAAAATCACCCGGACTGGATACCGGAAAGCCTGCTTCGATCACATCTACACCTAAGGATTCCAGTGCTTTAGCCACTTCAATTTTTTCAATTGTGTTCAATTGGCAACCTGGAACCTGTTCTCCGTCTCTCAGCGTAGTGTCGAAAATAAATAATTTATCGGACATTTTTTTAGGAATATGTTTTATGTTGTAAGTGATACGTTTATATAAAAAAAGTCCCTCTCATTGAAGTGAGAAGGACTTTTCGTTATTCAGTTTTTGATATGACTAATTACACAGCAATCTCACTTCCATTGTTTACGCAATAGAATAATAATGCTTAGAATTAGACCGTATGCAAAAATTTTATTCATTAATCAAAAATATTTCATCATTTGACGGGGACAAAGGTAAAGATAATTTTCATATTTCAAAATGAATTGAAATTATTTTTGATAAAAAAATAACAATGTGTTGTTTTTCAATAAAGAAAAATTTCAATACGAGTATGGCACGGAAATTGATATTAGCATTCATAAATAAATTATGCAATTTTTTAAGTTAAATAAGGAAAATGAAAAACCTAACATTTATTCTGATTCTTTTTATTACCATCAGCAGTAATTTTTATGCTCAAAAAGGTTCATCTTCACCAGGCTATTGGCTATATAAAGGGACAATCGGCGAAAAAGAATCCATCACTCTTTACCTGAAAATAATGGACAATGATTGTCGCGGCGAACTCGATCCCATAGGCATGTATAAATATGACGATAGAGATCAATGGGTTGCGCTTTCTATGACGATGACAGAAAAACAGGATTTTTGTATGATTGAATGTCCTTATACCGGACTAATGATACTGAAGAGGGAAGGTGCTTCATTCACCGGAGTCTGGATCAGCCCCGACAGACAAAAACTAGTTCCTGTCAAACTCAAACAAACCAGTTTATCTTCATCCGAGAAAAAACAAATGGAAGAAACTTTGGATCAGTTGTTTTATGAATTGAATGATTGTTAATTTCATTTTTTTAGATAAAATCCAAAAACAATATTAATTGTCATCTGTTTTAAGGGAATAAACCAGTACACCCCTCTTCAACCCTCACCGCAATGGTAGAGAGTTGGTTGTCGTTTGGTTTTCAAGAGAATACTCACTGCTTTAGCTCCTTCTTCTTGCGGAGAGGGCGGGGGAGGGGTGGCAACACTTAAAATTATGAAGGCAACAAAAAATGTTTACAAATTTTTATTCCCGGTTATTGCATTATTTATATTCGCCGGAATTTTTACTTCCTGTCTTGATGATGATGACGACGATGATGTTTATCCGGTAGTTGAGTGGAGAATTGACCTGAACTCTAAATTACAAAATCCAAGTTTGGCTAATCGTCCGGAAACAGGACTTTTGCAAATGATTTTGTATAACAATGGAATTTTATCATATCAAGTTTCCGTTAAGGATTTGACAACAGGTGATGTCCTCACTGCTGCTCATTTTCATACAGGCGATCCGTTGACTAATGGGCCTGTGATCCAGAATTTTAATCCTGTTTTTAGTGGGAATACAGCATCCGGATCGCTAGAGCTCAGATCGTCTTTTATTGATAGTTTGATGAATACGTCCAATGAAATTTATTTCAATGTTCATTCACAACAGGCTCCCGACGGATTGGTAAGAGGACAAGTAAATTCTGATATTCTGGTAGCTGCTACTGTACCTTTGAATGGGGCAAGCGAAATTCCTCCGACTCCGTCAACAGCAACAGGAACAGCCGTAATCAGAGTTGCTGTTGCTCCCTCATTCCAGAAAGTGTATTCTAATGTAACCGTAACAGGTAATGGCAGTGATGCTTTGACTATGGCCCATATACATAAAGGGGACACAAAAACAAATGGAGGTGTTCTCGTTACGCTTTGTGAGAGTGCGAGCGACTTTGGTGTAAACAAAGTGATCTCAATCACTTCTGACATTGCTAAATCATTGAAAAAAGACAGTACATATGTAAATGTGCATTCTGTTGCATATCCCAACGGATTGATCCGTGGAAAGGTTTATGATCAGAGTCTTTTTGGTACTTCCACATATTAAAAACATGCTTTGTATAAACAACCCTTATACTGATGTTTATTTTAACCTCGCGATCGAAGAATATCTCTTGAAAAATAGTTCAAGAGATATCTTCCTGTTATGGCAAAACGAACCATCAGTCATTGTCGGCAAACATCAAAATATTGAAACTGAAATAAATCTCGATTTTGTGCGGGAAAAACAGATCAAAATTGCACGCCGGATCAGTGGCGGAGGTGCGGTTTATCATGATCCCGGTAATCTTAATTTTTCTTTCATAGAAAATATCAATTCCGGGTTTGACAAATATACTAAACAAATGATCGAGGTGTTGGGAAAAATTGGTATCCGGGCTCAATCAGACGAAAGACATAATATTTTTATCGATGGATTGAAAATATCCGGGAGCGCCCAATGTATTCACAAAAACAGACAATTATTTCATGCGACATTGCTCTATTCTTCTTCTCTTGAGAACCTGACAACCGCTTTACAAAGTAAAGTCTTAACAGAAAATCCTTCGACAGAAAATCCCCGCATCTATGTTCTATCCGTAAAAAGTCCGGTGACAAATATTTCCGAGCATCTTCATTATCCATTAGGAATAAATGAATTGAAAGATATTATAATGGATTATTTTTTGAAAAGAAATCCGGAGAATAAAATAGGTAGGATTGATGAATTATTGGATGATCAATTTCATTTAAACATATTGAAAAATTAGTTTGTGCTTTTAGGCCGAGGGTAAACCTTTCCCCACTTCTTAACGTTCTAACCTTTATTAATTACAGTGAAAGGTGAGGGTCGCTTCGCTCCTTCGTGAACTCGCTGCGCTCGTGGTGAAGAGGGGAAATAATTCCCCTTTCACAAGGGAGCGAAGCGACCTTCACCTTTCACAAAAAACAAAGGTTATGAAATCAACAAGTATCCGTCTCAAGTTCCGTCCTTCCACCCTTCCCGGCTGTGAAGGTTCGCTTTTCTTCCAGTTCATCCGCAACCGCGAGGTTAAAGTATTAACTACCCAGTATAAACTTT
This sequence comes from Bacteroidales bacterium, assembly GCA_031553435.1. Taxonomy (GTDB): domain Bacteria; phylum Bacteroidota; class Bacteroidia; order Bacteroidales; family Azobacteroidaceae; genus JAVBLQ01. Next base: position 31,345 of record JAVBLQ010000050.1, read on the forward strand.
TTCCTGAGGAATGGAATCCCCGCTTGGAAAAAGTCAAGCTTGGGTGTTCCACTCCTTTGCGTGAAGCCTACCTTCAAAAACTTTCTTCCGATCTTTCCCGCGAGCGAGAAAATCTGGAAAGTAACATTCGCTATCTGGAAAAATCCGAAAACTTCAATCTTTCTGCGTTTGTTGAGCACTATCGTCAGAACAACAGTTGTTGCCTGCTTTCGATTCTTGCTTTGGAGTTGGAACAAATGCTTCTGCAATCCGACCGCATCCGTACCGCCCGTGCTTACCGGGA
>JAVBLQ010000114.1:0-5258 GCA_031553435.1 Bacteroidales bacterium
CAGATAACAGAGTTATTTGAAAGCATGAAAAACTAAGTGTATCTAAGCACTTAATTCTTACCTATCTACTGCCCGTTTTCATGCGAGAATCTTTTATTGAGTTCGTAGTCAAACAATTACCTCTCGACTACCACAAATATAGTGAAAACCGGATAAACTTTGATTATTTCAAATAAATCAATAATTTTGTAATTACATGTTTAAGCATCAAAAGCAAGCTGTTCATGCAGCAAATAGATGAAAAATGGCAATAGGCGGATTCGTGGGACTTGTATTTTTTATCCCCGATGAAACTACTTAAAAGCACAATAGCTCTACTTTCAGGTGGATCACCAAAAAAAATAGACAGACCGAAGAAAGTCCCTGAAATTCAATGAATTTTAGGGATTTCTGTTTTAAATCGAAGTGTTAAAAAAAGGTCAAGTTTAGTTTGGTTATTTTTTCCGGCAATGACAATTGATTAAATGATCGTTCACATATCCTACCGCCTGCAAATGTGCATAGCAAATTGTTGTTCCGAAAAACTTGAATCCCCGTTTTTTCATATCCTTACTGATTGCATCGGATAATGGAGTGAAAGCCGGAACTTCTGCCAATGTTTCCCAATTGTTAATAATTGGTTTTCCTTTCGGAAGAAAGGATTTCAGATAGTTGCAGAAACTTCCGAATTCTTTTTGAATCTCAAGATAATGGAAGGCATTTGAAATCGTGGATTGAATTTTATTCCGGTTACGGATAATTCCGGCATCCTGCATCAATCGTTCCACATCATTTGCTGTGAATTGGGAAACCTTTTCCGCATCAAAATCAGCAAAAGCATTCCGGTAAGCATTCCGTCGTTTGAGGATTGTTATCCAGCTTAATCCCGCTTGTGCACTTTCCAATACAAGGAATTCAAACATTTTTTTGTCGTCGGTAACTTCCCGTCCCCATTCTTCATCGTGATATTTCTGATAAACCGGGTCGTTGTCGCACCAACCGCAACGTATGATATTTTCAGTTGTCATTTTTCTGTGTATTAATTTAGTAAAGATACGATTTTCTCCGACATTTGAAGTTAGTTTTGTGTTCTATATACAAATATACTATTTTTGCACTCCAAAAATTATTTAATTATGCTTCAGGTAGATGTTAGAAATGTTTTCAAATCATTTAATAATGTTCAAGCTGTCCGTGGAATATCATTAGCCATACAACCCGGTGAATTTGTTGCGTTGCTTGGTCCCAATGGAGCCGGAAAAACTACGTTGGTAGAAATGATGGAAGGATTGAAAGAACCCGATAAGGGAGAGATCGTACTTCAGGGAAAGAATTGGAAAAAGAATGAAAGGGAGCTTCGTAAAATTATTGGTTTATCGTTACAGGAAACTCGTTTTGCGGAAAAGTTGACAACGCTGGAAACCTTACGCCTTTTTGCCAGCTTCTTTCAATTGGGAGACGAGCGTGTAAACGAAATTATTGAATTAACGGGATTGGAAAGTAAACGAAAGGCAATGGTCGGTACCCTTTCCGGAGGACAACGTCAACGATTGGCATTGGGTGTGGCTTTACTGAATGATCCTCAGATTCTTTTCTTAGATGAACCTACCACCGGACTTGATCCGCATTCCAGGTTTGATTTATGGAATATTCTGAAAGAATTGAAAAACAGAGGGGAAACAACTTTAATTCTTACCACTCATTATATGGAGGAAGCGGAATCGTTATGCGACCACATCATTATCATTGATGAAGGAAAAATCCTGAGAGAGGGCAAACTGAAAGATTTATTGGATGAAAATTCACGCAACCTTGATGAATTGTTTATCAACCTGACAGGAAAAACGTTACGGGATAAAACAATGGAGTTATAATTCATTTTCAATTTTCAACATTCAACTTTCAATTGTTTAGGTATGAAATCAATCAAAACAAATCAATTATATCAGCTTTTTCTTACGCAGTTTCTTCAGACGATCCGCGAACCGGAAGTGCTTTTCTGGGGAATGATATTTCCCGTCCTTATTTCTATCGGATTAGGACTAGCTTTTACACAGAATACCGAATCAAAATTCCATGTCATTTTGGTTGAAAAAAATCATACGGAATTAGATTCTTTATTGACTATATATGCGCAACCAAGCCAATATAAAGGACAGGATATCTGGAAATGGAAGATTACCGATGAAACATTAGGGAAAACAGAATTTAAGTTTTCCCGCAGCGACTGGAAATCAGCTATCGTTTCGTTGAAACGAGGAGAAGCCGATGTCATCGTAAGCGATTCATTGGGTAAAATGACTTATCATTTCGATCCGCTTAATTCGCAGGCGCAATTGGCTTACATGAAACTTTCGTCTTTGGTAAAATCTCCTGTTTCGGTTGTCAGTACAAAAGAAACTCAGGTGCAGCCGTTAACGTTGACAGGAGTCCGGTATATCGATTTTCTTATACCGGGACTGATTGCTTTCGGCATGATGAGTTCCATTATGTGGGGAGTCAGTTATACGATTATCGAACGACGGTCGCAAAAGTTATTAAGGCGGATGGTTGCTACTCCGATGAAAAAGGAGAATTTCCTGATTTCACTGATGTTCGTCCGCATCCTTATGAATATAGTAGAAGCCTTGATCCTGCTCTTTTTTGCGTGGCTTGTATTCGGAGTCCGGATACAGGGAAATATCGGCGCCTTGGTTACCTTGTTTTTAGCCGGGAATATCGCATTTACGGGTATTGCCGTGTTGGTAGCCTGCCGGACCACCAAGACAGAAGTCGGTACGGGATGGATCAATGCCGTACAGATGCCTATGATGATACTGTCGGGTATTTTCTTCAGTTATCATAACTTTCCCGAATGGAGCATCGGATTTATTAAAATCTTACCCCTGACGGCGCTTACGGATGGTATCCGAAGTATCTTTAACGAAGGCGCCGGATGGTTGGAAATTATTCTTCCTTCAACCGGTTTATCCATGCTGGGATTGATTTGTTTAGTCATTGGTCTGAAATGGTTTAAATGGTGAATGATATTTATTCCTGAGTGCCTTACCAACAAGCTGATTTTTGTTGTTAAAATAAACGGGTTTTAATTTAGTTTTCAGTATCAGATGGCTTTTAGCGAAAAGGTATTGATAAGATTAAAGCTTCAAAATCGGGGATAATTTAAATAAAATGGAACAGACTCAGTTTGACGTTAAACGGGTTAGCTGGAAAACCCGGTTGGAAAATTTTTAGGAGAATAGTTTAGTCATTCTAAAAATTGTTTGTAGCTAGGACCATTGACCCTCAATTTGCCATCCTTATTTATTTCCATTTTGTCGATAAAAACGACACGATCGTTTCCGGTTTGAGTAGTTCGGCCATGATATACACAAAGCATTTGTCCGTCAGGCATTGTTAAAACCATATTGTGCCCGGTTCCTGTTACGGAACCTCCTCCTTCTGTATTTTTCTGCAAGACAGGATTATTATCCGCTTTTATAAATGGTCCTAACGGATTTTTTGATGTAGCATAACCTACTGCATAATACTGTCCGCCATAAAAATTAGCAGAATACATCAGGTAATAATTATCCTTATACTTAAAAATGAAAGAACCTTCTGTCCATCGGCGGTTAATTTCTCCTGAAGTTACTGACCTACTTTCCCATTCAGCTTGTTTGTCGTCCACTGATTTTGGAGGACAAAGTAATAATACAGGTTCGCCTATAATACCGGAAAAATCAGATTTCATTTCAACACCGTATACCCAACTTTCTTCTATTTCTTCGAATAAATTTTCTTTTTTTGCCCAATCAGCAATTTCACTTTTAACCGGATTTTTGTAGCAACACCTTGAATAGTATAAATATGTTCTATCTGTTTGTTCATCAAAAAGTACATTGGCATCAATAATCGGATAGCCCGGATCGAAAATAGGGCCTCCATTCATCTCTTTGAATGGTCCTGTCGGTTTATCCGCGACAGCCACTCCAATACGAAAATTTTCCAATTCGTTGGTCGGGTTTTCTTTCCAATTGGCGCTGTAGAATATATAGTATTTACCGTTTCGTTCATAGACTTCAGGAGCCCAAAAGCAGTTGACAGTCCATGATTCCGGAGTACCTCCTGTGTAAATAATTCCTTCATCTTTCCAGTCAGACAGATTATCTGAAGAATATGCTTTAAAACCATTTAATCCTTCCGTTGTACCATAAATATAAAATTTTCCCTCCTGATTTTTCAGAATGAAAGGATCTCCCAAAGTTATAGATAAAGGGTTGGAATATTCGATTGATTGTTGATTGCGATTACAGGATATATTGATAAACCCGAAAAAGCAGATTATAAAAATAAACTTTAATTTCATACGATAATTTTATATTTTTTATTAAAGCGTATGGAACGCCGCATGTAAATAAATTATCATCACCTTAATTTACAGTGAGTTCGATATAATTTCCGTGGTAAATAGTTAATTATCAATATGCTTTCCGGAGGAAAATCATATCAATAGGAATTAGACAACGATTCCTGCATATTTTGTCCGTTAGAACATTATATATGAATGCCCTTCGGGCCACTAAGAATAGGAAAATTTATTTCCTATTGATATTCAATACCTCCGGTCTATTGCTTATGTCGAACTCACGTTAATTTATTCTTAATCCTTAGTTTCCTCCAGACGCTATAATTAGCCCAAGGCCGGCAATGAATAAAATAAACATTAGTATTAATAGCCAGTTGATTTGCCTGGAAGCTCCTTTGAACTCTTTCCAGACAAAAACGCCCCATAAAGCGGCAATCATAGGGGCTCCCTGTCCGAGGGCATAAGAGATGGCGGCTCCTGCCTTTTCCGCAGCTATGTAACTGAGTGAAGTTCCGATTCCCCAGATAACACCTCCCAATACACCTATCAGGTGTGTAGTGAAATTACCTTTGAAATAATCGGAGTAACTAACCGGAGTTCCTACAAACGGTTTTTTCATAACTATTGTGTTGAAGATGAAATTACTGAACAAAATTCCCAAAGAAAAAATAAAGAAAGCGGAATAAGGGGTTGCCATTCCCGGCGTAGGAGATTCAAAATTATTTAAATCCATGGCTGAAGCAACAAAACGATAAAAGAAAGACATAAGAATTCCAGCACAAACAGCCAGTATAATTCCTTTTTGTTTTTTCTTTTTACTCTCTTCGGCAGTATTCATTTTTCCGGAAGCTATACTGTTGAATATAATAGCAAGAACTATCAATGCTACTCCTAGAAACAGAATCACCGGATCCCCTTTAGGCATACCGAT
>JAVBLQ010000107.1:0-5498 GCA_031553435.1 Bacteroidales bacterium
GGATTTGATTTTGGGAGAATAGCGGGCTATTTGACCAAAAGCAAAGACACAAAACAGCAAAAAAGAACAAAAAAGGGCATGAAAAAGTATCAGTTTCATTTATAAATAGTATTACTTGTAAATTTTTAAACAGTTTCTAAACAAACTGACAATTTCCCTGATTTTAGTGAAACAAAAGTACGCAAAAAAGGGATATTAAAAAATAGTTTATGAAGACAAGGCCGGATATCTCACAAACAATTCTTATTTTTGTGCCTGGCAAAGATGAAAAACTAACCCATGGCTAAACAGATTAAAGTCATTAAATGTCCTCAATGCGGCAATACTAAACCGTTGTCAACCGGTAATGATCATTATCGTTGCGATAAGTGTGGCACGGAATTTTTCCTCGACAACGATGATGTCAACATCAATGTTAATCATAACTATGATTCCGGAAACAATGGCAGATCCGGGAAAAGTGCATTGTTTATTATTTTCTTCGTTATTTTTGTTTTAATCCTATTGACGGTAAAAGTCTGTGTAGATCAGGTAAACCGGATCAATCGAAATGTTACTACATATACCGCAACAGAACGACCTGCGATACAATATGATAAATATGTTTTTTCTATGTTGTTGCCCGTAAACGGACAAGGCATTGCATTTTATCTCACAAACAAAAATAAGAACACTTATGCCTCATTTGAAAATGTTGTTACCGGAAAACCGGTTAAAGAGCAGCAACTACCTGTAAAAATTACGGATAGCCAGCATATCTCTCATCGTTGGTTCCTGAGTGATAGTACACATTATGTCATTATTAATGAAAATCTTATCTATAAAATCGATCCCGATAATTATACGTTTACAGATATAACGACAGATATATGTGCGCGTAAGCCTGCGCTTAATGCCGGCCTGATGTCCATATCTTTTATTAAAGAAGGACAAGGAGAAGGATTTCTTATTCACACCAATCTGGGAAAAGATCTTTATTATTTCCTGGCTTCAGATATGCTTTATACCGAAAAAGCATTTAAATATGTAGCCAATGATTTTTCAAATCCTCTTCTACCCAATGCAAAGAATGAAAAATATTATTTGTTTCTGAATAAAGAAAGTGCACACTCAAGCAATGTGGCACAATTATATGAAATCATTTACAAATTCAATAACGGCGGACCGGAAAATAAAATGCTCAAACTGAGTGAACAGGGAATGAAAAATATCAGTCAACACCGCATCGTTTCATGTAAACCGATCACCGATGAACGGGTATATTTTTCGCCCGAAATATTATATTATGATCCTCAAAATATCCTGATTGCTTATCAACCTTCATTGGCAAAAGATGCAGGAATTAATGTGCAGTTGCTTGATGCATCCGGCAATATTATCTGGACTAAGCCATTTAATAATAATGGCATAAAAAATACATGTACAGTCCGTACAAATCAAGGTTTTATGTTGCAGTTGGGCGAATCGGAATTTTGTGAGATCAGCGTTGACGGGCAACGTATACAGACTTATAAGAAGAATTAGTTTGTATTGTTTTATATATAGAGACTAATGTGAAGGTGAAAGGTGAATTGTGTTTTTCGCCTATTCATAACGAGTGAAACGAGTTCACAAGGAACGAAGCGACCCTCACCTTTCACCTTTATATTGATTTCATTTTGAAAACTTAAACAGTTTTTGGGTATCTTGTTCAATTAAGAAAAGTCTCTAGACGCTTTTAAATATTTCTCTAGAGACTTTCTTAAATTTCTCTAGAGACTTTTTCAAATTCGTCTAAACGATTTTTGACTCTTTAGAAAATGTTTAAATTTTCAAAAAGTGATCTATTTGGTGCACGGTACGCGGTGCACGGTGCACGAATTGCTTACGCCAGATAATGCACTGCGTCTGATAAACCGCCCGTGCACCGTGCACCTTGTACCGTGCACCAAAAAGTATTCATATCGATTTCAATTCATAAATCCAAATAAAAAAATACCATGGGAATCCGATCTTTTTTCAGAAAACAGTTAAGTACGGTTATCGAATGGACAAACCAGGAAAACGACCTCTTGTTCTATAAAATAGAAACACCTACAGACGAAATCAAGCATGCAAGTAAACTGATAGTATCTCCCGGACAAGGCTGTATATTGGTTTATGAAGGAAAAGTACAAGACGTATTGACCGAGCAGGGAATGTATTTTCTGGAATCAGACAACCATCCCTTTATCACCACATTCTTAAAACTGCGACAGTCGTTTGAGAGCGAACACAAAATGCACATCTACTTTTTCCGTACGGCTGAAATTGTCAACCAATCCTGGGGCACAGCTACTCCCGTAAAATATGTTGATTCGGTATACAAATTTCCCATACAATTAGGCGCTTACGGAAACTATTCCGTACGAATTGCCGAAGCGCAATCCATGTTCGAGAATTTGATCGGGTCAAAAGATCTTTATACGACAATAGATGTGAAAGAAGTTATTTTTGGACGTATCGCTCCGGAACTATCTTCTCATTTGGCACAATCAGCTTATTCATATCGTGAGATCGATGCTCATCTGGCTGAATTATCATCACAAACCAAAGAGTTGATCAACCAAACGATTTCAAAATTAGGATTGGAATTGACGGATTTCCGTATCGAATCTACTTCATTCGATCAGGAAACAGAGGAACGCATTGATCGCATTGCCGGAATGACAGCCGAAGCGCTTTCGGCAGCTGAAGTCGGTCTGGATTATGTGCAACTCGAAAAATTGCGAGCATTACGCGATGCCGCACGCAATGAAGGCGGACTGGCCGGAGCCGGTTTGCAAGTGGGTGCAGGTTTGGCGCTAAGTAAATCACTGCTAGAACAAAAAGACGAAATGTTTGAAAACAATGGCAACGAAGATCCGGTTGCACAACTAAAAAAATTAAAACTATTGTTGGATGAACAAATCATCACTCAAGAAGAATTTGATGAAAAGAAAAAAGATATTTTGAATAGAATATAAAAAGGTTATGCAATACAAATTCTCCATACTATGCTTTTTCTTTCTGATGTTTGTCTGTAAACCGGTAAGCGCCCAAATGGATGATGGCTCTTATCAGGGATTTCCTGTTGTAAAAGGAAAAGATCAACCGGATAACATTATCAGCATCTACGTGCTCTCGTTGGGAAATGATCTCACAATGTTCAACGAAGCCGGAACCAAAAAACCGTTGCAAGGCACATACCACATTATTCTCAACCGGAATAAATATAATATAGGTAATTTCAAGAAAGGATTGGCTCATGGTGACTGGGAAGAACATTTTTACGGAAAACTGTACCAAAAATGCACTTTCAAGGATGGCAAATACGATGGAAAGGTCTATATATACGGAATACAAGGATCGGACAACAAATATCCGGATATAATAACTTTCAAAGACGGTCTTTATCAGCACTATATCTCCTATCATTCAGAAAATGGACAACTGGAAGAAGAACGTTTTTATGATGAAAACGGCAAACATCACGGAGAAGTCACCACATACGATAAAGACGGAAATATCATCCGGATACAAAATTATCAACATGGCGAACTTCATGGAACACAAATGATAATAGAAGACCGGGGCTATAAAGAAACCACTGAATATGCCGATGGAAAACGAAATGGTGAATATTCCAGACTTTATCCCAATGGAAATGTTTATAGTAAAGGAAAATACGAAAACGGCAAAAAAAACGGACTCTGGGTCAATGGCGATGAAAACGGCGATATCAAATCAGAAGAAAACTACCTGAATGACAAACTCGATGGTGTGTCTCGTCAATATTATTCCGGAAATGTCTTGCACAGGATAGAAGAATATTCTGCCGGAATGCTGAATGGTAAACGAATCACTTACACTGAAAATCCACATCAGATCTTACGAGAATCGACTTATGTAAATGGAGGTGAAAACGGCCCGTTCAAGCAATACTATAAAGGTCTTCTTTGGAAAGAAGGCGTTTATAAAAATGGACAAGTCGCATATGAAAAAGAATACGACAAAGGTAAACTTCGTACTGTCAAGTCGTTGGATGCAGACGGATCACTTGTTAAAATAGAAGAATACAATACTACCGGGAAGAAAACATATAAAAATCAGACTTATAAAAAACATTCTTCGATCAAGTTGAAAGAAAATGCTTCGGGAGTTGTTGATATTGAGGTAGAGTAAATTTCACGAAAGTTTTACGTTATAAGTTTTACGCTTTGTTGTGCGTAAGCCAAACATAAAACGTATAACGTAAAACATATAACTTATCAAATTGCAATGAAAATATTTTTAGGCATTCTATCAACCTTACTCATATTAGCTGCTGCTATTATCGGAGTTTTGGCCATATGGGGCATATATCCTGTTTCGTGGGAAATCATCTGGAAATCAGGAATTACTCTGATTGTCGTATCAGCTGCATTTGCCGTTCTTGGGTTAATCGGCACCTTATTTTTCAAAAAAGAAAAATACAGTAGAGAAGGGAATAATGCACAAAGGATGAATTAATTTTAAACACGAAGGCACGAAGGAAATTTAAAATAAACTTTGTGTCTTCATGTTTTAAAACCTTTCCTGACTTCTCAACGTTGTAACATTTATTAATTAAAGTGAAAGGTGAGGGTCGCTTCGCTCCCGGCGAAAGGGGAAAGTCGCTTTGCTCCTTTGTGAACTCGCTATGTTCGTGGTGAAGAGGTGAAGAAGTGAAGAAATGACGTTTGTCACATTGTCACCCCTTCACCACGAGCGTAGCGAGTTCACAAGCATCGCTTCCCCTTTCACAAAAAACAAAGGTTATGAAATCAACCAGTATTAAACTCAAATTCCGCCCTTCCACCCTCCCCGGCTGCGAAGGCTCGCTTTTCTTTCAATTCATCCGCAACCGGGAAGTTAAAGTTCTCACCACCCAGTATAAGCTTCTTCCCGAGGAATGGAATCCCCGCTTGGAAAAAGTCAAGCTCGGGTGTTCTGCTCCTTTGCGTGAAGCCTACCTTCAGAAACTATCTTCCGATCTTTCCCGCGAGCGAGAAAATCTGGAAAGTAACATTCGCTATTTGGAAAAATCTGACAGTTTCAATCTTTCAGCGTTTGTTGAGCATTACCGACGGAATAATAGTTGTTGCCTGTTATCGATCCTTGCTTTGGAGTTGGAACAAATGCTCCTGCAATCCGGCCGTATCCGTACTGCCCGTGCTTACCGGGATGCCGCGCGCAATTTCATCCGGTTCAATGGTGGTCAGGATTTTCCTTTGGAACAACTCGATAGTGTCCATATCAAGGAATATGAAACCTGGATGAAATTCAAAGGCAATAAGCAGAACACTACTTCCTTTTACATGCGCAACTTGCGTATGATTCATAAAATTGCTGTTGAAAGACGATTGATCGCCTCTTCGGGTGAAGATATCTTCGCCCATGTTTTTACCGGCGTAGCCAAAACAAAGAAACGTGCAGTGAAACAGGAAGTTTTTAAAGAACTTGCAACAATGGATCTTTCC
>JAVBLQ010000127.1:0-42072 GCA_031553435.1 Bacteroidales bacterium
GGAGATTTTGACAAAGACGGGAAGATTGATATCGTAGCTTTCGATTCCAATTCGATGACCGGTGAATCTTCTGTTGTTTTCTTTTATGGAGACGGAACAGGTAATTTCACACAGGACTCACAAAACGACTTCATGGGAGTAGATGCAGCAGCCATAGCCGTTGCTGATTTCAATGACGATGGAAATCCGGATGTTTTATATGCAGGAGACAATTATAAGATTTTGAAATCTGATCCGAAAACAAATAATTATACTAAAAAGGCCTATTTCCTTTTAGGAAATGGGAATCGTGGATTCACACAACATGTTAAATCCACTCCCGTGAGACAAAATCCGGATATATTTTGTCTGGCTGCAGTGGGCAACGGTGAATATCATACAGATGATTTTGACGGAGACGGAAAACCTGATATTTTCACTTTAGGAGAATTAGGAATCACCACCCCCGGAAAAATCATGCGCCGAGCAGACTTATTCCTTTCTTCACCGGCTTACGGTTTCGGAACTCCGGTCAACAAACCTGTAGTTGAACGCGTTTGGCAGGGATTTCCTTACAATCAGGTAAGAATTACCGGAGGAAGACTAAAGGAAGCAATGAACAAAAATATTGCCTATCTCAAATCATTAGACATTAATAAGCTTTTTGCCAGTACTCTGGCATACAACTTGGGAATAACAGGCTATGCACCTTATGGAGGCTGGGAAGAAAGCGGCTACGGATCATCTTTCGCCCATTATCTCTCTGCTGTTTCCATGGCTTATGCCGCTACCGGAGATACGGAATTGCTGGAGCGCGCCAATCGTTGCGTGGAAATTATCAGCGCAAGCCAGGATTATAATGGCGATGGTTTTATGGCTTTCAAAGACGGAACAACCTGGGGCTTCGATAAAATGGCTAAAGAAAAGATTATCACGCCTTATGGCTGGGATGAAAACGGACATCCCTGGGGAAATAACGGCATCGGATTTCCTCTCTATGCACACCATAAAATATTTGCAGGATTAAGAGACGCTTATTTATACACCGGCAACGAAAATGCACGCATCAGCTTCCTCAAGTTCAATGACTGGCTGGTACAATGGATGCAGTGCTTCGATGAGGTAAACTTCCAGAAAATTCTTGAATCGGAACATGGAGGTTTTGTGGAAACGCTTTCGGATGCTTATGCTTTAAGCGGAAAACAAAAATACCTGGATGCTGCAAGGAAATTCACCCGTGAAAATTTTGCTCAAACTATGAGCACTAATGTAGATGATTTATCCGGACGCCATTCCAATTTCCATGTTCCTATGGCTGTTGGAGCTGCTATTCACTATCAGTTTAGCGGAGATACACGCAGCCGGAAAATTGCACACAACTTTTTCCACATCGTTCACGACCACCATACACTTTGTAATGGGGGAAACGGAAACAACGAACGCTTCGGCGAACCTGATTTGTTGACTTACCGTTTGGGAATGAGAGGCCCGGAAACCTGTAGCAGCTATAACATGCTGAAACTGGCCAAAGACTTGTTCGAACAGGAAGGATCAATCGAATACATGGACTATTATGAAAATACCATGTTCAACCATATCCTGGCTACCCTTTCTCCAAGAGCGGACGCTGGAGTTTGTTATTACATGAGTTTGAAACCCGGAACATTCAGAATGTACGATAACCTCTACAATGACTTTTGGTGTTGTGTTGGAACCGGAATGGAAAGCCATGCGAAATACGTAGATGCCATCTATTTCAAAGGCGAACAGGGATTGCTGGTCAACCTCTTCATTCCTTCCACCTTACAGTGGACGGAAAACGGATTAAAGCTGAAGATGGAAACTGATTTTCCTGTTTCCGACAATATCGTATTAAAAATAGAACAAAATACCTCCTTTAACAAAGACATCTATGTGCGTTATCCTGAGTGGGCAGAAGAAGGCTCGGTAAAAATAACCGTCAACGGTGTAAATCAGTCAATAGATGCCAAACCCGGAGAACTTATCAGGCTATCTAAAAATTGGGCCGTAAATGATGAAATAAAAATCACCATCCCCTGTAAGCTAAGATTAGTAGATTTGCCTGATGACATCAACGTTTCAGCTTTATTTTATGGCCCGGTGCTGTTAGCCGCCAATCTGGGAGAAACAGGCCAATCGGATATTGGAGGATCTACTCCCCAAAATAAAATTACCAATCCGTCTCCCGATCCGTATTTTCCGGCATTGAAAGGAAGCCGTTCAGATCTGGAATCTTTCATTCAGCGAAAAACAGGTTCACTGGAATTCAAAACCATCGGATTAGCAGAAAATTACACGTTGAACCCATTCTATGACACACATCACTGCCGTTACAATGTTTATTGGAAAATCGGAGATAATGCAGATTCAGACAGAGAACGCGAATTAATCGCCGATCGCGTATTGACCGGTGTTACTGAAAATGAAAACGCACACAACATTCAGGCAAATAATTCCGCTACGGGCGATGCTTCATTCAACTTCTGGGGTTACACCTATTTCCGGTTCCGCGATGCTTCCATGACAGGATCCATTGCTTACGACCTGAATTTATTACCTTATGAATTGCCGGCCGACAAACAATATTATATTCAGTTGACTTATTTTGGCTCTGAACCCTCAGGATATGGCAACTTCAGAATATCTGCTGACGATACCAACATTGCTTATCAGGGAAGTATTTCATATCTGGCGCCTCTGGATTTTGCACAACGCTATTATGCTATTCCACGCAATCTGACTGACGGAAAACAAAAAATCACAGTGAAACTCTATGGAGGAAGATTGTCTGTTTATGGTATTAAACTGACTACTACAGATAACTTAATCGAAGCCAAAAAAGAAATGGATAAAAATCCGACAGGTATAAATATTCCACAACTACAAACAGAATCTCTTCAGGCTTATTTTGAAAACGGACAAATTCATGTCATCGACAGAGATGGCGCAGATATACAGATTATCAACCTGAACGGACAAGTTATCTGCAATGAAAAAATTACGGGAAACCATGCACAAATCCCGGTTTCTTTTTCATCCGGAATATATCTGATCAAATGCATCTCACCCAAAGGAGTGGAAGTTAAAAAATTAAGCATTAACTGATATCAATATGAAATTGAATAAAATCATAAACACAGTCTTCCTGTTAAGCATATTTTTTTTAGCATCCTGTAAAAAAAATAATACAGATACCAATGATTATACATGCAAAGATGTTGACTTTACACATGTGCATTGTAATGATCATTTTTGGACGCCCCGTTTGGAAACCGCACGAACAATAACTATCCCCTACGCATTTCGTAAATGTGAGGAAACCGGACGAATCAACAATTTTGCCGTAGCAGCAGGACTCAAAGAAGGAAAATTTACGGGCAGCTACCCTTTTGACGATTCTGATGTATACAAAATTATGGAGGGAGCTTCGTTCCTTTTAGCCGTACAGAAAGATGAAAAACTCGATGCGTATCTTGATAGTGTGATTAATCTGATTGGAAAAGCACAGGAAGCAGATGGCTACCTTTATACCAACCGCACAATCCATGAACGCAATCCGGAAAGCCCGCTCCATCACTGGCTTAAAGAAGAACGTTGGGTGACCGAATGGGACAACAGTCACGAAACTTATAATGCCGGCCACTTATATGAAGCTGCCGTAGCTCATTACTTAGCCACAGGAAAACGTAACTTCCTGGATATTGCCGTTAAAAATGCCGACCTGATGTGTAAAGTATTTAATCCGCAGGGGTTATGTATTGCGCCGGGACATCAGGTAATCGAAATGGGATTAGTCAAATTATATCGTGTAACAGGAGAAAAAAAATACCTTGACCTGGCGCATTATTTCCTTGAATCACGTGGAAAAAGCGACCGGTTCGATAAAAACTCGAAAGACATGTTCCGTAACGGACAATACTGGCAAAACCATATACCTGTAACACAACAGCGGGAAGCTGTGGGACACGCAGTACGGGCAACCTACATGTATTCCGCCATGGCCGATATTGCAGCTTTAACGAACGACCGGGCATACGCCGCCGCCATTGACTCCATCTGGGATAATATTGTCGGAAAAAAAATGTACATTACCGGCGGAATCGGTTCCAGTTCACACGGTGAAGCATTTGGTAAAAATTATGAATTGCCCAATGCTTCTGCTTATTGTGAAACATGCGCCGCCATCGGAAATTGCATGTTCAACCACCGGATGTTTATGTTGCATGGCGATTCTAAATATATCGATGTACTGGAACGCTCTCTATACAACGGAGTATTATCCGGAATAGACCTTTCCGGGGATAAATTCTTTTACCCCAATCCGTTGGAAGTAAATAAAAACGGACAGGAAAGAAGCCTATGGTTCGACTGTTCCTGCTGTCCCTCCAATCTGGCCCGCTTTATTCCCTCTGTTCCAGGATATATGTATGCTACCGATCATTCTTCCGTTTATGTCAATTTATTTGCCGAGAATACAGCAGAAATTCCATATAATGGAAAAAACATTCGTATAGAACAAAAAACCAATT
Organism: Bacteroidales bacterium; assembly: GCA_031553435.1. Taxonomy (GTDB): domain Bacteria; phylum Bacteroidota; class Bacteroidia; order Bacteroidales; family Azobacteroidaceae; genus JAVBLQ01. Next base: position 4,530 of record JAVBLQ010000127.1, read on the forward strand.
ATCCCTGGGAAGGAGCTGTAGCATTAACATTAAATCCGGAAGACGCCAAAGAATTCAACATCAAAGTCCGCATCCCGGGTTGGGCAAACGGCAATGCTGTTCCTTCCGCTCTATATAGTTTTATCAATGGACAAAAAAAACCGGTAACAATCAAAATCAACGGAAAAGTGTATAATTACAAAACAGAAAAAGGCTACGCCGTCCTGAAAAATAAATGGAAAAAGAATGATAAAATCGAAATATCCCTGCCAATGGAAGTACAACTGGTAAAAGCCAATGATAAAGTTGCAGCCGGCTACGGACGTTTATCTGTTGAAAAAGGCCCGGTTGTATATTGTGCTGAGTTTGCCGATAATAATGGCAGCGTTATCGATCGGACAATCAATAGCAACACGCTATTCAGGGCAACTCATCATCCCGGTTTATTGGGAGGAATAGACGTATTAAACGGGCCATCCCAAAGCTATTCGATGAAAGAAGGACAGGAAAATATCACGATCTCAAACAGCGAAATCACACTCATCCCATATTACGCCCGTTCACACAGAGGCATGGGAGAAATGCTTGTCTGGATACCCGAAAATCCGGAAATCCTTACTGCCCGGTTACAACACGCGAATAACATCATAGACCAGGTAATTATCGCCAATGAGAAATCAGAAAAAGAACATAACCTGAAAGGGCATCTGACAAATCAGGGACAGGCTTCCGGCTGGTTGTCCGGTTGGAGAGATGCATCTGACGGAGGTTGGTTTTCTTATGATCTGGAAGTAACACCCGACAAACCTGTTGATCTGGTATTAACTTATTTCAGCCTCGACGGAGGAAACCGTTATTTCGAAATTCTTGCCAATGACGTAAAAATCGGAGAACAAAAACTTCGCACCGAAACCTTTTCCGACATGATAGATCGTACATATCCCATTCCTTTGAATATAACCAAAGGGAAGAAAAAAGTGACGATCAAAATCAGGTCTATCCCCGGTAATATTGCCGGAGGCATTTGGGGATGCAGGATAGAGAAAAAGTGAAAAACTATGAGTGAAGAATTGGCGCACACCAATTCTTCACTCATATCGTCCAACCTTAATTTCCGCCAAACCTACAGCTGCACTTTTCTTTATAAAAACGATTTTAAATTTAGACATTTGAGTATCTTTAAACCGAATCCTGTTAACAGTCCCAGGAAGTAAATTTTCAGAAGTCTTAATCTCTTTCCACTCTTTCCCATTCCAACACTCCAGCCTGATTTGTTGCGGACATAATACGGAAAGACCATTATCATAAAAGAAAATTTCAGATGCGTTAACAATCCTTTCTTTTCCGAAATCAATCTCAAACCATTCCTGTTCACTCAGAGAACCCAGGGTTGTCCAACGGTTTGCCGGATATTCATCAAACCAGGCACGGCCGTCGACAGCATCATATATACGATCGTTTGTATATGTAAATGAAGCTGTTACCGTAGGAAAACCTTCTCCTTTGTTATTAAAAGCATAATTGAGTAAATGAGGAACTACTTCCTGCTTTTTTGCTTCAGGAATATTGATTATTTGTTTTTGGAGATCTAAGCCTCCGGCTAATTTTTTTCCGTTACAAAAAATATCCAACCCAGAAGTTTTATTGTATTTGAAAGAAAAAGTATGCCCATGATAAATCAGATTATCAACAGAAAAATAATTCCAATTATCCGGAATCAAGGGATTGATCTCAATCTGATTCCCCAACACCGGATGAATTCCCAATAATCCGGATAAAATCAGATCATTGTAAGTCGAGTGATTATAATGCTCGCTGCGATTCGGAAAATCAGCAATCCAGCCGCCGGTATCGGGATGAAGGTTTTCGGCAATGTATGGTTTGCCCTCCTTATATTGTGAGCGGGTATATATTTTCAACATATCAAAATAATCCGTTTTATCAAAAATATCCTGATTGTATTTATTTAATATATTGGCCATCGCCATTAATACCTGCGACGTTTGATAAGGCCATGACGGGCCATTCCACTCACATTCTCCCAATCCCGGTTCAGCCCCCGGAGTTCTTGTCTCCAGCATGTAATACGGGCTTTGCTTTGAAATGGTGCGAGGGCCGTAAGAAGCATAAAACACCCCGGCATTTTTTATTTTTTTCCAGGCTTGTATGTAAATATCATTATCCTCGGGCAAACAAAACATCCAGGGAACATAACCGTTTAATTCGGCATCATTGATAAACTGAAAATCAACATCCGGATAACGCTTAGTAAAACGATCCATAAAATGATGTTGATTGACATTCCATAATAAACTCAATACATTTTTTCTTAAAAGCATAGCCTCATCATGGTATTGTTCAGCCAACCGGTCATCTCCGATCAGGCGAGCAACCTCGCATATAGCCAGCGCATTAGCATACATAAATGTATTGATTGTGGGCCGGTAAGCATCACCTGCCCAGCCATCTCCAACCATATAACCGGCAACGGTAAATTCGGTGGCATCTTCAACCGGTTTTTGCCAGTAGATTCCTTTTTCCGGATCAAAACGCTTCTTTTTCCAACCCTGAAAATCATCGATCATCTCAGGCAGATAAGCCTTGAGGCCATCCATATCACCTTTAACCTGATAATAATTATACAGTGCATCGCATAACCACGAACTATACTGGTACTGATTACCATGTCCGTTGAACCAGAACGACAAATAGTCATCAATATATTTCCGGTCTTTGATCCAACGCCCTTCATATACATGATGCCCGGCTGCCGCGCTGATTCCTGAATAAGGGCCTTCCCACGAAACGGAAGGCGCAAACTCGGTAATAATCGAGCCAATTGTTCCTAAATCCCTGAAATGACGTTTATACATCGACCAACGGTAATAATATACATCCATGATTTCCTGATCAGGAACATCGATGAACGGTATATTTTCTTCATACCACCGGTGGTCGTTACCAAAATAGTGTTTTGCAAGTTTATTCTGTGCAATTCCGTTGAAAACAAAGCAAAGAGGCAGCAAGAGTGTAAGTAAGTTTTTTTTTCTTTTATTCATGATTTGATGGTATTATAGAAACTTATTCCAAAAATAAATATAACATTTTAAATAAATATCTTTTTGATTATCAATTATTTATCATATTGTAATTTGGATTTTTATCATTTTTATTTAGACAATTTTTCTTCTTATATTTATTTTATGTTTGTAACATTGCAAATTATCTCCTTAAATACAAAAGATTAACTTATTTTTGAGAATAACATCCGGCCATGAAAAATGTATTAGTTGCATTATTGTTGTTTATTGCTGTTGCAAGTTATAGCCAGCCCAGGCAAAAACAGACGATTAACGAGTATTGGAAATTTCACAAAAGAGATATTCCCGAAGCCTCTGCCCAATCATTCGATGACAGTAAATGGGAAAAAATTACACTTCCTCACACCTGGAACATAGCAGATATACAGGATGACCCTTACGGTTGGTACAGAGGCGCCGGCTGGTACCGGAAAAATATCAGTATCGAACCGTGGATGACCGGCAAGAGAATTTTCCTTTGTTTTGAGGCTGCCAATCAGGTAACGAGTGTATATATAAACGGAAAAAAAGCCGGAGAAGACCATATCGGCGGTTATACTCCTTTTAAATATGACATTACAGATCTGGTAAAACAAGGAAACGAAAATACGCTTGCCGTTAAAGTTGATAATTCTTACAATGAAAATATTACACCTCTACTCGCCGACTTTGTTTTCTACGGAGGCATTTACCGTGATGTAAGTTTACTTGTGACCGACAACGTGCATTTCGATGTACTCAACCCGGGCACAGGAATTTTTATTACTACTCCCCAGGTTTCAGGACAAGAAGCAAATGTTGAAATTCGTTACGACATTCAATCAAATGATACGAAACAAAAAACAATTACAGTTGAAAATACAATCATTGATGCTCAACGCAACGCAATTGTTTCCAGCACCCAAAAACTTAAACTGAAAGCCGGGGAAAAACAATCAGGGGCCATCAAACCATTGACTGTCAGAAATCCTGAGCTATGGGGGCCGGAACATCCATACCTCTATGCCGTTATTTCCGAAATCAAAGATGAAAAAGGAAATATCATCGACCGGGTTGAGAATCCTTTAGGTTTCCGCTGGTTTAGCTTCGATAAGGATAAAGGATTTTTTTTGAACGGAAAACATATCAAGCTGATCGGAACAAACCGTCACCAGGATTATATCAATTACGGCAACGCCCTGACTCGTGATATGCACTTGTATGACATGCAAATGTTGAAAGATTTGGGAACAAATTGTTTGCGCATTTCCCATTATCCGCATGATCCGGTTGTATTGGAAATGTGCGACCGTATGGGGCTGATCGCATTCGAAGAGATTCCCATTATCGACTGGATTACTCAATCGGATGAGCATTTAAATAACTGCAAAAAACAAATCTCGGAAATGATCCGCCGCGATTATAATCATCCTTGTATAGTGGCCTGGAACACAAGTAACGAAACAAATATCATGCGTCCGCCGAAAATGATCGACAATGATTTTGGACGATATGAAAAAGATTTGAGCAATTTCCTGCATGAGCTGGATAAACATGTCAAATCAGAAGACAACACACGTTACTCCATGGTCGTTTTGTGCGGAAACATCGGGCACAACTTTAAAACAGGATTCCATGCGTCTGATATAATCGGCTATAATAAATATGAAGGCTGGTACGAAAACGACATCAAAAATATCTGGAACGTACTGCGCTCATTCAAAGAAATAGATCCGAATCATTCATTGATACTTACGGAATATGGAGCCGGAGCCGATTACCGTATCCGCACATTCGAACCCCGTAAGTTTGATCATTCCGTAGAATATCAGGTCGAATTCAACAAAGAACATCTTAAAGCGGTTAAAGAATTAGATTTTGTAGCAGGATCAACCATCTGGAACTTCGCCGATTTTTATTCCGAAGGGCGAGGCGAAACACAACCACATATCAATAATAAAGGAATCGTTACACTTGACAGAAAACCCAAAGACAGTTATTATTATTTTCAAACTATTTTATCTAAAACACCTTATGCATCTATTCCTTCTCAGTTATGGAAAACCCGTTCGGGAAGAGAAGACGGATTGAATAAAGGAACATGCACGCAACCGGTAGAGATTTTTGCCAATACCCCGCAAGTAGAACTTTTCTTAAACGGAAAATCATTAGGTGTAAAAAATATATCCGAATATTGCGCCACTTACAATGTGCCATTCACAAACGGATATAATTTACTTGAACTCAGATCTTCCGAAAAAGGAATGGAGATAAAGGATTTCCTGAAAGTGAATTTCAAAATACAACCATTCGATTTGAAATCAAAAACAATTCCGTTTGATGAAATCGCAATTAATGTGGGTTCTCATTTTTATTTCATCAATGATGCCAAAAATGATTACCTGTGGTTGCCTGATCAGGCCTATCAAAAAGGAAGCTGGGGATATACCGGCGGTGAAAAATATCTGCGCGGCGATCAGGGCGGATTGGTTGGCTCTAGAGACAATATCTGGCAAACAATTGAAGAACCCGTTTATCAGACACAACAAACCGGATTGGAAGCCTATCGTTTGGATGTACCGAAAGGCAATTACGAAGTCACCCTTTTGTTTACGGAATTCGACAAAAACGCCGATCGTGTTTTTGATGTCCTCTTGAATGGAAATGTCGTATTGCAAGATTTCAATGTATTGAAACAATACGGACAAAATATTGCCATATCCAAACAATTCACAGCATCAGTTGCAGATGAAAATGGACTAATCATCTCCTTTAATGCTAAAAAAGGGAAAGCAATCTTAAATGGAATCATTGTCAGAAAAGTATTTTGACGAATAATTACTCTTTTTTGAACTTATTTTGTCACTTTAACATGACGAAATACCATACATTTGCAATCTGTACATCCGGATTTCAAAAATTAATTTCAATATCATGAAACAAAAAGTATTCTTCACGCTACTTATTACATTACTATGTTTTTCCGTTAATGCACAACAAACCAACAAAATCATTGTTGATGCCAATAACGGCAAATACACGATCAGCAAGCATATTTACGGACATTTTTCCGAACATCTCGGGCGCTGCATCTATGGCGGAATATGGGTAGGCGAAAACTCTCCTATTCCCAACACGCGGGGTATCCGGAACGATGTAGTTAAAGCATTGAAAGAAATACAAATACCCAACTTGCGCTGGCCGGGCGGATGCTTCGCCGACGAATATCACTGGAAAGACGGAATCGGCCCTCGCGAAAAACGTCCCAAAATGATCAATACTCACTGGGGCGGAGTGGTCGAAGACAACAGCTTCGGGACTCATGAATTCCTGGATCTTTGCGAACAACTGGGATGTGAACCCTATATTTGCGGAAACGTGGGTAGCGGAAGCGTTGAAGAAATGTCCAAATGGATAGAATACATGACTTTCGATGGTGAAAGCCCGATGGCAAACCTACGTAAACAAAACGGACGTGAAAAACCCTGGAAAGTCAGATTCTTCGGCGTCGGAAATGAAAACTGGGGTTGCGGAGGCGACATGTATCCCGATTATTATGCCGATTTGTACCGTCGTTATGCCGTATATTGCCGTAACTACGGCGAAAACCGGCTGTACAAAATTGCAGGAGGCCCCAACGTTGCCGATTACAACTGGACCGAAACACTGATGAAAAAAGCGAAAGACAGAATGAGCGCCCTCTCCCTCCACTACTATACAATTCCTACCGGTAACTGGGGAAACAAAGGTTCTGCTACCAACTATGATGAAACAGAATATTTCAACACCATCAAAAATGCTTATTTCATGAAAGAACTGGTAGAAAAACATTCTGCCATCATGGATAAGTATGATCCCGACAAAAAAGTTGCATTAGCTCCCGACGAATGGGGTGCATGGTATAATGTAGAACCCGGAACCAATCCCGGATTCCTGTATCAGCAAAGCACTATGAGAGACGCCATCATCGCATCAGTTACACTCGACATTTTTAACCGGAATTGCGACAGGGTAAGATTGGCAAATATCGCCCAAATGGTCAATGTGCTTCAGGCAATTATCCTTACCGACAACGAAAAAATGGTATTAACGCCAACTTACTGGGTATTCGATTTATACAAAGTCCATCAGGAAGCCAGTATGCTACCCGTTTCTGTCAGTTGCGCCCAATACAGTTTGAATGGAAAAGAAATCGACGCTGTCAGCGCTTCGGCTTCCAAAGACAAAAACGGGAAAATTCATGTTACGCTGACCAATGTGGATATTCATAATCCACAGACAATATCCTGCGAATTATTAGGCGTTACAGCTAAAAATATCTCCGGAAAAATTCTCACATCTGCTAAAATCAATGATTATAACTCTTTTGACAAACCCGGCCTAATAGGTTTGAAAGATTTCAAAGACGCAAAATTAAATAAGGAGAATTTAACCGTTACTCTTCCTGCTAAGTCAGTAGTAATGTTGGAAATTTATTGAAAAAATCAAAAAAAGAGAAAAATCATGACAAAAAGAATATTATTTATCAGTGTAATTTTTTTATCAGCACACACACTTTCTGCACAATGGAAACCCGCCGGAGACAAAATCAAAACCGGATGGGCGGAAAAAATCAATCCTCAAAATGTATTGCCCGAATACCCTCGTCCAATCATGGAAAGAGCAAACTGGAAAAATCTCAATGGGCTATGGGATTATGCTATTTTACCGGCAGGACAAACAGAACCAAACAAATTTGATGGAAAAATACTGGTGCCTTTTGCCGTAGAATCAAGCCTCTCCGGAGTACAAAAAAGTGTAGGCAAAGACAATGAACTCTGGTATAAAAGAATATTCTCCGTTCCTTCTGACTGGAAAAATAAAAATATCCTGCTGCATTTCGGAGCTGTAGACTGGAAAACAGAAGTCTTTATCAATGACATCAAAATCGGCACACACACCGGAGGATTTACTCCTTTCTCATTTGATATTACTCCTTTTTTGAAACCCGGAGAACAAAAATTGATCGTTAAAGTATGGGATGGAACAGATACAGGCTATCAACCCAGAGGCAAACAGGTAAGCAAACCTGAAGGAATCTGGTATACTCCCGTCACCGGTATCTGGCAAACCGTTTGGATGGAGCCCGTAAATGAAAAATACATTGAAGCCGTGAAAACAGTGCCTTGTCTGGACAAAAACAATATTTCGGTTGACGTATCAGCTAAAAACATACAAAATGCAGACATTATCGAGGTGATTGTTCTGGACGGAAAAACCAAAGTTGCATCTGCCAAAGGCATCTCATGCCAAAGCCTGGATTTATATATTTCCAATGCAAAACTCTGGTCGCCGGAATCTCCGTTTCTCTATGATATGGAAATTAATTTATACAGCAACGGACAATTGATCGATAATGTAAAAAGTTATTGCGCCATGCGTAAAATTTCAACAAAAAAAGATAAAAACGGAATTGTCCGCATGCAGCTAAACAACAAGGATTATTTCCAATACGGACCGCTGGATCAAGGCTGGTGGCCTGACGGATTGTATACCGCACCGACAGATGAAGCTTTACTTTACGATATACAAAAAACAAAAGAATTCGGGTTCAATATGATCCGCAAACATATCAAAGTTGAGCCCGCGCGCTGGTACACCCATTGTGACCGTTTAGGAATAGTTGTCTGGCAGGATATGCCGAGCGGAGACCGTTCGCCTCAATGGCAAAACCGGAATTACTTCAATGGCAAAGAAGCTGTCCGTAGTCCCGAATCCGAAGCAAACTACAAAAAAGAATGGAAAGAAATCATGGATTGTCTGTATTCTTATCCCTCCATTGTTATCTGGGTTCCGTTTAACGAAGCCTGGGGACAGTTCAAAACCACCGAAATTGCAGAATGGACAAAATTTTATGATCCTTCCCGTTTAGTGAATCCGGCAAGTGGAGGAAATTTTTATCACAACACGGGCGACATACTTGACCTGCACAATTATCCGGCGCCTGAAATGTATCTGTATGATGCCGAAAGAGTAAACGTCTTGGGTGAGTATGGAGGTATCGGGCTTCCCATGCAGGGGCATCTCTGGCAACCGGATAAAAACTGGGGATATATCCAGTTCAAAAACTCGAAAGAAGTAACCGACGAATATGTCAAATATGCCAATCAACTGAAAGAATTTGTCAAACGGGGATTTTCTGCCGCCGTCTATACCCAGACCACCGATGTGGAAGGCGAAGTAAACGGCCTGATTACTTATGACAGAAAAGAAATCAAAATTATTCCTGAAAAAGTAAAACAGGTAAATATTGAAGTAATCAATACCTTAAATCAGTAAATTAAATGGTAGAACGATTGTTTATAGGTCTGATCCTGGTTGTGTGCAGTTTGCATACGACCGGGATTTTTGCACAAACGCAAATGATGTTCGGAGACACCACCCGGGTGGGAAGACCTTTTTCCAAAGATCCTCATGTGGTAAAATTCAAAGGAAGCTACTTGATGTATTACTCCATTCCACCCTCAGGGAAAACAAATATTCCCGAAGGATGGGCAATTGGTATTGCTTTAAGCAAAAACCTGATTGACTGGAAAAAAATCGGAGAAATCACACCACAAGATAGTTACGAGGCCAAAGGATTATGCGCTCCCGGAGCTTTAGTCAGAAATGATACGATTCACTTATTCTACCAGACTTATGGCAATGGGCCCAAAGATGCAATCTGCCACGCCTGGTCTGTAGACGGAACTCATTTCGCACGCAACAAAACCAATCCGATATTCTCTCCCACCGGAGACTGGAACTGCGGAAGGGCCATCGATGCAGAAGTGATATTTTTCAACAATCAATATTTTTTGTATTTTGCCACACGCACACCCGATTATCAAATTCAGATACAAGGAGTAGCTACAGCTCCTGCTTCTACGGATTTCAGCAAAACAGACTGGACGCAGGCCTGCGATAAACCGATACTGAAACCTGCTTATCCCTGGGAAGGTAAATGTGTGGAAGGAGCGTCAGTTGTTCAAAAAGGCGACAAGTTATTTATGTTTTATGCCGGCGCCTATAATAATGAACCTCAACAAGTTGGCATAGCTCAAAGTTCAGACGGCATCAACTGGGAACGTTTGTCCAACAAACCATTCCTGCCAAACGGAGACAAAGGAACTTGGAACTATTCCGAATCAGGTCATCCTCATATCTTCAAAGATCCGGATAACGAACGAACATGGTTATTTTTCCAGGGAAATAACGAACCCGGAAGAACCTGGTACATCTCGAATGTTGAAGTCTTTTGGAAAAACGGGGAGCCGTATTTAAAATAATCAAATGTTCATATCGATATAAACTAATTTTCACAATACATTTTCTTAATATGAAAAACTTAATACTATTATTTGCAATTCCATTCTTCCTCTTGGGTTGTAATGAAAAGAAAAAAGATGCAACAATAGTTGTTGGCAACAATCCCGTAAACGTCGAATTCGGAGATCCGTTCATTCTACAGGCATCCGATGGAAGATTTTATATGTACGGAACTACTGAAAACCTGGATGGCTTCAAAGCTTATTCTTCAGACAACCTGAAAGATTGGAAAGACGAAGGCCGGATTTATAAAGGAGCAACACCCGAATCCTGGACCGTCGATTGTTTCTGGGCGCCGGAAGTATATGAACGCAATGGCAAATATTACATCTTTTACAGTGCCAATTGGAAAGAAAATCCGGCCAATGAACTGGAAAACTTCTGCATTGGAGTGGCAGTTGCAGATAAACCAACAGGTCCATTCCGGGAAATGAATAACAGACCGGTATTCGATCCGGGTTATCCGGTCATTGACGCCAATGTCTTTTTTGATGAAACGAATGGCAAAACATATTTATATTATTCCCGATGCTGTTACAAGAATCCTGTCCGAAGCGAAATTGCAGATTCCGCTAAAAAGAACGGTATTTTTAACGAAATTGAAGAAAGCTGGGTATATGGCGTTGAAATGAAATCCGATTTTTCAGGCATCATCGGAGAACCCGTATTGTTGCTTTATCCCCCGAAAACGATGGCAGACAAACAAGCCGAGTGGGAAAGCCGATCGGTGACATCAGGAGAAGTCAATCGCCGCTGGACAGAAGGATCTTTCATCTTCAAACATAAAGATAGCTATTACATAATGTATTCCGCCAATTTTTATAAAGGGCAATATTATGCCGTAGGCTACGCAACCTCAAAAAATCCTTTGGGACCATTCGTCAAGGCTGACAATAATCCTGTTTTGCAAAAAAACACAGACAAAGGAGGCGATGTTACAGGAACCGGTCACAATATGGTACTAACCATGCCCGACGGACAAATGCTTTGTGTATATCACGGACGAACTACCCATACAGGAAATAACCGGGTTGTTTTCATTGATAAAATGGAAATAACCGGCGACGGAAAACTTGTTGTAGATGGGCCGACTACCAAATAATGATTTTTTATAATTGAAATATGAACCGGTTACCTCTTCACTTCCTTCACAAAATCTTTAGGCAACATTCCGAACTGCTTTTGAAATGCTTTAGTAAAATACGACGGAGAAGAAAATCCAACCAGATAACAAACTTCATTTACTTTGTACTCTCCTTCCTGTAACATTTCCGCGGCTTTTTTCAAACGAACCAGTTTGATAAAATCATTGGGAGTAAATTCAGAAACACCCCTGATTTTCCGCAGTAAACTGGAACGACTCATACACAATGCTTCTGCAAGCTGATCAACATTAAAATCCGGATTAGAAATATTTTTATAAATAATCTCGGTCGATTTATTCAGGAATTGTTCATCCGCCTTATTTAAAGCAATGCTTCCGGTATGGATAAGAGGAGAATGAGCGAAAGCATCCCTGATTTTTTTTCTGTTATCAAGCAAATTAGAGATTTGAGCTTGCAGATGTTCCAGTGAAAAAGGTTTCTCGATATAAGCGTCTGCGCCCGATTCCAGCCCGGCAATTTTACTTTGTATATTGGTGCGTGCCGTGAGCAGGATAATCGGGATATGACTGTACTCTTCATTTTCTTTCATTCTTGCACACAATTCCAATCCATCCATCTGGGGCATCATGATATCGCTGATTACCAGATTTATCAACTCTTTTTCAAGAACAGGTATCGCTTCCACGCCATTTTTAGCTTTTAATACAATATATTGTTTTTCCAGTTTTCCGGTGATAAATTGAAGTAATTCATCATCATCTTCCACAATAAGTATTACCGGAGTATTTTTTTGTTTTTTATCCGGATCTTCATCCAATGAATAAAGGGATTCGGTTACAGTTATTTTTTTCTTATCCAGATCAATCACATTACTTTGTTTGATGGGAAGAGAAACAACAAATGAATTCATATTTCTGACAGATACATCTAAATAGGCATTTCCATTATGTAATTCTACCAGCGATTTAACAAGTGTAAGGCCAATTCCCGAGCCTGATTTTACCTTTTGTTCCTCTCCGTTGATCTGGAAAAATGGGTCAAAGATTTTATTTTTCAATTCTTCCGGTATGATTTTACCGTCATTGTTCACCCGTATCAAGAAATTATCCTGATCTTTAGTTAAAATCACGTCAATAATAAGCTCCGCATATTTGATTGCATTCGTAAACAGATTACTCATAATCTTGGTTAATGCTTCTTTATCTACATTCGCCCATAAAGGTTCTTCCGTTTTTTGAATATTAAACAACAATTGTTTTTGCACTGCCAAAGGTTTGAAACGGATAGATGTTTCATCAAGCAGGTCACTTATGTTGACATTGGTAAATGCCAGCCTGAAACCATGAGATTCTGTTTTTCTAAAGTCAAGCAGTTGATTGATCAGTGACAACAAGCGATCCGTATTTTTCTCCATTACCTTCAAATTGGAATTTAATTCATCTTTATTCATTTCTGTTTTCAGGATATATTCCAACGGGCCTTTGATTAATGTCAACGGAGTACGGACTTCATGCGCTACATTCGTGAAAAAATCTATTTTTGCATCGTAAATTTCTTTTTCTTTTTTGCTTTCAAAAAGAGCATGCCTCCTTTTATTTTGTCTTTCAATCTTTTTCTTATAATATAACAATATGGAAAAAACAAAAAGAAATATCAATATGGTATAAATCAGATAAGCCCATGAAGTTTTCCAGAATGGAGGCAGTATGATGATTGTCAATGTATCGCCTTCTTCATTCCAAAACCCATCGTTGTTGGAAGCTTTTACATGGAAGGTGTATTTTCCCGGAGAAAGATTGGAATAAGTTATTCTTTGTGGCGATGACAGGTAATTCCAATGTTCTTCCAATCCATCCATTTTGTAAGCATATCTGTTCATTTCCGGCGCAACATAACTCAAGGCCGCAAAATCAATACTAAAAGAAGATTGATCATATTTTAATTTAACTGATGTGGTATTTCTTTGATCAATGATGTTTTTTTTGTCATTATTCAACAAATTGAAATCAGTAATAACAACCGGAGGAACATGCTCATTCCATACAAATTCGGCGGGTTGAAAAGTGATCATCCCGTTTACTGTCCCGAAATACATCCGTCCTGTTTTATCTTTATAGCCTGATTTATAATTAAATTGATTGACCGGCAAGCCATTACTTTGTGTGAAAACACGGATCTTTTTTGTTTCCGGATTAAAACGCATCAATCCTCCATTACTTGAAAGCCATAAATTGGCATCATTATCCTCCAATATTTTGTATATGACATCATTTGAAAATCCGTCTTTCGCTCCATACATGATAAATTGTTGATTTTTCTCGTCAAACATACAAATGCCCCTGGATTCGGAAGCAAACCACAGCCTTTGTTTACTGTCAACAAGCATGCTGGTAATTTTATAGCAACAGATTGAATTTTCATCTTCCGGATTGAAGGTATAGTTTTTACATTCTTTTGTACGGGGATTATAACAAAAAGCTCCGGCATCATATGTCGAAAACCAGATTTGTCCGGATGGGTCTTCCATAATGTCGGAAATAAAATGCAGTCCGATTTGATCCAGCATGATGAATTTTTCCGTTTCCCTGTCGAAAAGAAAAGCGCCGGTAGAGGTGCCGACCCAGATTCTATCCGAACGATCTTTATACAAAGCGAAAATGTCATTATTATTCAGCATCCCTTCCTGCTCTCCTTTCAAATAATGCTTCCATGTTTTCGTTCTTAAATTCAAAACATTGATTCCGTGACTGTAAGTGGCTATCCACAACAAATCACCATCTGTAATAATATCATGGACATTATGATAATTGATCGTATTAGAAAACAGAGAAAAAACATGATGCGGAGAGAAATATTCAAATTTTCCGGTTTTCACATCCAGTTTGTTGAGTCCCGCATCTTCAGTTCCAATCCAGATATTACCCGATTCATCTTCACAGATACCACTGACTCTTTCGCCGGAAATAGAATTCTTATTCGTCACCGGATAATATTTTTCAAAATAAGTATATGGGCGTGGAAAATAATTGACTCCACCAAAATAAGTCCCGATCCATATACCGCCTTCCCTGTCTTCATACAGAGAATAAATAGCATTGTCCGACAAAGAATAACGATCGTTGAAATTATGTGTAAGATGTGTAGTCGCTTTGGTTTTCATATTATGAATATAAAGCCCAGATTCTGTCCCGATCCAACAATTAGCATCCGAAAAAATAGCCATATTGCGGATAAACAATTGAGGATTGATATCATTTCCCAGTTGATATGATTCAATCATTCCGGAAGTTTTGTCCATAATCCTTAAACCTTCATTGAATGAACCGATTAACAAATGATCATTGTCAACATTGATAGTTTTGGAAGTCAGGCTTGAACAAAAATCCTTTCCCTGTGCATCCCTTGCATATGCATTAAATTCTTTTTTTATAGGATTGTATCTTCTTATCCCTCCATGGTGAACACTGATCCAAACCTGATTATCCTTATCCACATTGATCGACCATGCACGTGCAAGTAAAGAATTTTGAACATTGTAATCATGTAATGCAATAACCTCAAGTTTTCCGGTATGGATAGAATATCGAAACAAATTGTTAGAGGCGATCCAGATATTTCCGGTCTGATCCATTTTCATGTCTAAGACTTCTCCGGAAATACCTTCATTGTTCCCGGTTTTGCTATCCATAAAGGTAAAACCTCCGTTTCCCGGATTGTAAATAAAGATTCCCCGGTCGGTTCCTGCCCAGATCTTGCCATCCGGCATTTCCAACAGAGACCAGATTGTATTATTTCCTATACTGGCAGGATTATTAACATCCCACTTGTATACCTTAACGGAATTTCCATCATAACGATTCAGCCCATCTTTTGTACCAAACCACATAAACCCGGTTTTATCCTGAAGAATGGATAGCACAGTATTTTGCGAAAGTCCCTTTTCCGTATTCAAATGACGAAAATAATAATCCTGTTTATTTGACGAACACAAAATAGCATGAAAATTTATTGCCCAGAGCAATATAATCAGGTAAGTATTTCTCATGAATAGTACGATTTATTTTAGTACAAAGGTAAAACAAAGTATCAGAGAGTATTCTTTCAAAATGGCTCTTTCCATTCAAATAATAATACTTTCTCGTCATCTTTCATACTTGGATTGATTTTATCATTTGTTGACGAGAATGAAGAATACATAGAAAAAATACAAACATATATTTGCACCAATTAACTTTTTTATTAATCCTATAAATTTATTTAAATCATGAAAAAAACATTACTTTTCGGATTTCTTTTAGGCCTTTATTCTTTGGCCCCGGCATCAACCACAGAATATGTTTGCTATGAAACAACAGAAGCTCAGTCCAACGATTTTTGGGTCGAGCACATGTACTATGCAAAGTGTACAGATTATGTAGGAACCGGATCCAAATCTTTCGAGACCTCCGATTATGTTGATTTCAATGGAGGAAGTACTATTGATTTCACAAATATCCATGTTTCAAAAGACGGAATATACACTGTTCAGCTCTATTATGGAATCGGTTGGGCCGATAATGACGGAGCAGGCGTTAAAGTCAATGTCAACGGCGAACTGGCAAAAGAACTTGTTCTTTACAAATTGGCAGGCAATCCTCCTGCAATCGAAGAGTTTGATGTTGAGCTATATGCCGACTATGACAACGTGATTCAGCTAAAACAAGTAAAAGATTGGGCAATCACATTAGGCATCAAATTGGTACCCCAAGGAGCCACTTCTTTAGACAAAGTATCGGATAATCCTTACTTTGTTACAGCCGGAAATGACCTGATCAAAGTTCAGGGTTTGAACGGAGCAAACAACCAGATTCAGGTTTATGGAATGGACGGAAAATTAGTTTATTCTAACTTAACGGAAGTTTCCTCACTTGATATTCCTGCTACAAAAGGCGCTTATATCGTTAAAGTTAACGGATATGCAACCAAAGTATTGGTGAAATAATCTCTAAAACTAAAAACTAAAAGTGAAAGAATCTTTCACTTTTAGTTTTTCACTTTTCATTCATAAATCTAATAACATGAAGTATTACTCTCCTATTATATTATTATTCACTGTTTGTTGGTTTTTGTCTTGCAACTATTTGAAAGCAAGCGTAGTCTCAACCTTACAATCCGGAGATGCCGCCATACAGGTTACCACAAACGGAGACGGACAATTCGGGCTTACATTTTCTTACGAACAGAATATAATTCAGACATTAGCTCCCGATTCGGCCGTCTATCTGGAAGTCAGAGGAAGAAAAGTGGCGGGAAAATACAATTCCTGGAATATTACAGATAACAAACTGATTTGCCAAGCCCTTATTACAACTCCTCGTGGATCCGAATTCTCTGTTTCAGACACTTATATTGCCAAAGGATCCGGTGTTTTTGAGCTACAACGTAAATTAGACATTCAAAAAGCGGCCGGCAGTGATTCTTATTTCAACTCCCTGTTCGGTTTCATCAGCGATGACAATTGCCAGAAAATGACTGAAAATGAATACTTCGTTCCCGGAGTTTGGTATAAAGCAAATTTTATGGCCAATGGAAATATCCCTTCCGGTATTCCTCAACCCGGCGATACTTATTTTTACTACAGGGAAGACCGGATCACTTTACCTTTGGTAATGTTCCGGAATCCCGCATCCGGAATTACTACAACCATCATTCACAAAGATTCCGATCCTCAAACCGTAGTTGCAGATGGCAACGGCATTTCCATCAATGAAAATTACCTTTATGGTTCGCTGGGTGTCAAACGGGAAAATGATATACTGTACACAGCATTTTTATACCCTGGAACCGAAGCCGATACAAGAAACGGAAAAGGCACCAAATATCATCCGGTCAAAGAAGGATTGAAACAGGAATATAATCTCGAAATTGTATTCTCAAAAACAAATAATTATGCTTCTGCCGTCAATAAGTCATGGACTCACGCATTCAATCTATACAACCCCACAATTTATAATGTCGATTTAAGTTATACTTACGACGGATTAATTGAAACATTATTGAAATATTATGTCCCTTCTACTGAAATGGGAGGAATCAGAGATGCTCCCGGATTTCCTTTCCAGGTAGGCCTTGATGATTTTCTTCCCCGCGGTATCGACTATCAGATGGGATTCGTCGGCATGCAAATCGCTACCGGTTATTACCTGTTCCGGGAAGGAATCGAAAAAACAAATACAGGTACACAAGCTAAAGGAGAATCAGTACTTAATTTCTGGGCAAACAACTGTCTCACATCATTAGGACTTCCACGCACCTGGTATGATCCGGGACTAAACGGAAATAAAGGAAGTTTCAGAGGAGGAGCAAGCGACATCCGTGTCTGTACTGGAGGAATGGAAAGCCTGCTTACAGCCTGGTGTTTTGCTAAAAGAAACAATATCGACAGGCCGGATTGGATCAGTTCGTGCAAGAAATTCGGCAATTGGCTGGTAGAAGTGCAAAATGCTGACGGAAGCTATTATTTTTCATACGATCACAACAGAATTACCAACGGTAAACATCCGGTATTTAATTACAATAAATTCCTGACAATCTGTGCTGTCCGTTATTTAATAGAACTATATATAGCAACCAATGATCCGGCCTATAAAACAGCAGCCTTGAAAGCGGGTGAATTTTGTTACAAAAATATTCATGAAAGTTATTGTTATGTAGCCTGCGTTGTTGATAATCCACAAACAATAGACAGTGAATCGGGACAAATGGCTCTGAACGGATTCCTATCCCTCTATGATTTGACCAAAGAAGCCAAATGGCTGAGAGCCGCCGAGCAAGCGGCTATTTACACCGAAAGTTGGGTATATTCTTTTGAAATCCCTGTGGAAAAAGACCGGACAGGACCTACCAGTTTTCCCAGAGACCGGAGCATTGTAGGCCAACATTTAATTGCTATCGGGCATGCCGCAGCCGACTTAGGTTTTGCATGGTCATCTTTTGCATTCTATCGTTTATATCTGGAAACAGGCAACAAACACTACCTGCATGTAGCGCGCATGTCAGCACACAACTCCAAACAATCTATGAACTGGGACCAATCATTATTTCCCGGACAAGCCAAAGGATTGCAACTGGAAGCCTTCGGTGTAACTATTCCCAGAAGAATAAATGGCATAATGACCACATTGAACTGGAACTATGCTGCACATCTTGATCCGATGTTCCGTTTCAAAGATGCATTCGGAACACCGGATATGGAAGAAGTCGAAAAAATGAGCTGGGAAGAACGTCAACGGATGAATGAATTCTATTCCTATGTGCAATCTTCCAATTATGGACAAGATATAAATACCGGTTTGACAGAAATAACAAAAGGCTCATTTCGTATCTATCCGAATCCGGTAAGCAAAACAGGAGAACTATGTATAGAATTATCTGATGTACAGATAAATAATTTTGTTCTGGAAATTTACAACATACGTGGAAGACTTATTCACTCGGAAGAAATCATTACTCCTCCGCTACAACATAAAACAAATATAAATAAAGTACCCTCCGGACAATACATCCTGCGTATCAAAGGAGGAGACTTCAATGCTGCCAAAAAAATAATTATTCAATAATTAAATCTAATCTTATGAGCAAAAAATCTAATTTTTATGTCTTTCTGATTTCATTTCTATTCATTTCAATGACAATATCTGTATATGCCGGATCTTTAGAATCCAGCCAGACAGACAAAACCGTCAACGGAACAGTGTTGGATAGAGATGGGATACCATTAATCGGCGTTAGTATAATGGAAAAAGGCACAACCAATGGAACAATCACCGATATAGACGGAGCATTTTCATTGAAATTAACCCAAAGTGATCCAATCCTCACGTTCTCATACATAGGATACATAGGGCAAGACATCAAAGTCGGGAATCAGACAAAATTCGACATCATCCTTCAGGAACATATCAGTGCATTGGACGAAATTGTTGTCATCGGTTATGGAACCAAACGAAAAGGCGGCGTTACTTCAGCAGTTACAACCATCAACAATCAGGAACTGACAAGAACCACATCAACCACTGTTTCCGGTGCAATTGTAGGTAAAATGGCAGGTATCACGGCCCGTCAGAAATCAGGAACTCCGGGTTCTCCCACAAGTATTCAAATACGTAACTTCGGAACCCCATTATATGTTATTGACGGGATCATAACAGATGATAACGGAGCTTCATTCAACAACCTCGATGTAAACGACATTGATAATATTTCTGTTTTGAAAGACGGTGCTGCTGCCATTTATGGTATAAAAGCTGCCAACGGAGTTGTATTGGTAACCACTAAAGGAGGTAAAAAAAGTCAAAAACCACAAGTCAGCCTCAATGCTTATACCGGCTGGCAACAATGGACTAAATATCCTGAATTAATGGATGCTTACGAATGGAATTTTGCCAATTATATGCGTGATGTAAACAACGGCATAAACACATTCAACTACAGAGACCCTTCAAAAGTCGACGCGGCTAAAGCAGATCTGGAAAAATGGGAAAAAGGATACTACGATCCTCAAACAGGTGAAGATTACCGTGGATATAACTGGAAAGAAGGATATGTGAGTGATGCCGCTCCTCAAAATTATATCAATGCCAGCATCGTCGGCGGATCTGACAAAGTATCATACTACCTTTCATTGTCACACATTGATCAGGACGCCGTATTTAAAGATTATAATTTTAACAGGACAAACCTGCAAGCCAATTTTGATATACAACTTCACAAAAACTTCAAAATCGGATATCAAATGGCCGGCAAAATCGAAAACACAAATAATCCCGGACTTCCCGGCAGTAATGATTATGAATTGATCGCCACATCACTTTTTGAATTGCAACCCACAGTGAGGCCTTATGCAAATAACAATCCACTCTATCTCAACTATACTCAAACAAATGACAATTCTCATAACATGTCTGCATACACCAAGGATATTGCAGGAACTTATGAGAAAATCTGGCGCACTACACGAAACAACTTTACATTCGATTATACAACCCCACTGAAAGGATTGACGGCCAAAGCATTGTTCTCTTATTACTATGCCAACAGAAGTGAAAACAACAATGAACTTGGTTGGCAGGAATATAGCTATGACCGGATAAATAATAAATATAATCTAAGATATGACAAGACAGCCTCCGGCAATACTTACAGAGTAAGAGATCGCGAAAATATGGAAGAAATGGCCGGACAGTTTTTATTGAATTATGATAATACTTTCAACAAAAAGCATCATGTAACAGCCACAGGAGGATTTGAATTTTTTGAACGGGATCAGAACATTATTCATATTCAACAAAATCCTGTTGAGAATCCTTTTGTAGATATTATGTCTACCAGTAAAAGTAACACAGCAAGTGAAACAAAGAAAACTATATCCACGTCCAGTTTTGTTTTCCGCACATCATATGACTACATGCAAAAATATATCGTTGATTTTGCCGGAAGATATGACGGTAGCTGGAAATTCCCGGAAAATCATCGTTGGGGATTCTTCCCATCCGTATCAGGAGCCTGGCGCCTGTCGGAAGAAGAATTCTTCAAAAACAGCAAAATATCCAATTGGCTATCTAACGTCAAGTTAAGAGTCTCTTATGGAGAAATGGGAGACGATAATATGGGAAGCGCTTACGCTGATTATGCTTTCATGCCCGGATATGATTACAATAAAGGAAGTGCATACATCCCTATAAATCCCATTACCGGAAATGCGGATACCAGAGTCGTAGGAACAAATAACAGGCCTGTTCCCAATGACCAATTGTCATGGATGACAGTATCTATTTTAGATATTGGAATTGACCTGGGATTTTTCAACAACCGCTTATTATCAGAATTTGATGTTTTCAAAAGAAAACGTGATGGAATAGCTGCTTTATCTTCTGACCTGATTTTCCCGCTTGAAAGTGGAATGACTGCCATGGCGCAAAATCTGAATTCTGATGAAAATGTCGGAGTTGATGGATTTATTAAATGGGTAGACAGAGCAGGTAGTGTAAATTATTTTGTTGGAGTAAACGCAACTTTATCCCGGCAAAAAAATGGAATACGGCAAAGCGAGCTTTTTTACAATGCTATTGACCAATGGCGCTGGAGCCAAAACAATCGTTGGGCCAACGTATCTCAGGGACAAGTATGGATGTGGGAAACAATCGGTGTATTTCAAACCCAGGAAGAAATAGACAATTATCCGGTCAACATTGACGGAGCAAACAATGTCAATCTTGTTCCCGGCGACTTGATTTTCAAAGATATAAATGGTGACGGAATTATTGATGACTTAGACAAACGTCCGATGGGATACGCTTCTGTCGACTTTCCATGGGATTCTTCACAAGGAAACAAAAACCCCCTGATGTCACTGGGTTTCAATTTCGGATTCGATTGGAAAGGCATTGACTTTGCCGCCGATTTTGCCGGAGGATTCATGAATACATTCGTACCAGACTGGTATGTTAAATGGGGAACCAGCCGTTCGGTAAACGGATACAAATACAACAGCCTGAATGTATGGAGACATGAAGACATTTTCGATCCGACTTCTCCGTGGATTCCCGGAGATTTTCCGGCTATCAGAACCAATAATCCTTCTACCCGGGGAGAAAATGATTGGTATACAAAAAATGTCAATTATTTGAGATTAAGAAATTTAGTAGCAGGATATACCCTTCCTGCCAGTTGGACTAAAAAAGCATACATCCAAAAATTACGCTTCTATTTCGAAGGAAGCAACCTATTCTGCTGGGATACCATGGGCGATTACGGATTCGATCCTGAGATTTCAACAGTAACAGGCCGTGACTACCCCCAACACAGAGTATATACGATAGGACTTAATCTTACATTTTAATTTATTATGAATATGAAGAAGAAAATAAATATAATAATAGCTTGTTGCAGCCTTTTGTTAGCTTCTTGTAATGATTGGCTGACACAGAACGATGAGAATGTAATGAATGGCGATCAAACCTATTCAAGCATTTCATCCATCAGCAGTGTCGCCGCAAATTTATATTCACGTTTGAATTATCCACAGGATTTTTCAACTGATGTAGAATCTTATGATATGACCTGTTGGGACGAAGCCTGCAACAACAGCGCTTACTATACATTCGCCGGAAATAAAAACCAGGATTACAGATCGTATTACGATTATGACTTGGTACGTTCAGCAAATCTCCATATACAATCTCTACAAACGATTATTTCTCAGTCTATTCCCGTAGAAAATCAAAAATACTTCATGGCAGAAGCCCGATACATCAGAGCCTATATCTATTTTACACTGGTTTCCCGGATGGGAGGAGTTCCTATCATTACAGAAGTACAGGAATATACACTTAATCCGATTACATTAGCCCGTCCAAGAAATACGGAAGTCGAAGTTTACGATTTCATTTGTAAAGAATTGGATGAGTCACTGGATGACCTGAACTTAGCTACAACCGGAATCACTTCCAGAGCTACCAAAGGTAGCGCACTTGCATTGAAATGTCGCGCCATGCTTTATGCAGGAACCATCGCGTACAATAATGATAAAAATGCGGCAAAAGGTTTGAATCTGCCCAGTGGAGCTACCGGAATAAGCAAAAGCAAAGCCAACGAATATCTGCAAAAGAGTCTGGATGCCTATTTTGAACTGAAAAAAATGGGCAGATACTCTCTCTATAAAGCGAATGCCAATCAGGCTAATAATTATACTGATTTATTCATCAAAAAAGCTGGTAATCCGGAAATCATTTTCAGCAGAGATTATGATGGCCAAAACTTTTTGAATGGATTCACCGCACGTGCTATATGCAGTGCTATGAAACCTTCTGCCAAGTCAGGTTCCCAAATCAATCCGGTATTAAATCTGGTCGAAAGTTATGAAAACGTTTCTACCCATATAGCAGAAGCTATTAATCCTTATAATGGAGATAACCAGATAGAAAGCATGGGAACCGCTTCTTCAAAACTCGACTATAAAATTTACGACAAGCCGGAAGATATTTTTGCGGGAAGAGATCCACGGTTAAGTGGTACCGTAATCTATCCGGGTTCTTCGTTCCGTGGAAGCACATTAGATTTCCAGGCAGGCCTGGCAGTTAAAACAGCTTCCGGATACGACTTCAAATCTGCCCCTGACATGGAAAGCTATCAGGATCCTACCAAAGGATTTTACAATGGCGTTCAAATGACAGGAACAGAAGGCCCGCACAAATCAAGCACCAACGTTTGCCACTCCGGTTTCCTTCAACGTAAATATGTAGACACTGCCGCAGGTTCCGAAGCAGCCGGCGCCAGTACGGTATCCTACATTGTTTTCCGTTACGGAGAAGTATTATTGAATACAGCAGAAGCCGCTTTCTATCTGAGCCAGAATGGTGTTGCTTCTTATGAAGGACAAAATACCCGCCAGTTAGCATTAGACTGTATCAATGAAATTCGTGTCCGCGCAGGAGGCAGCACATTCGCTATTACTGATGCAGAATTGAACCTCGACAGGATTATCAACGAAAGAAAAATAGAACTCGCATTCGAAGACCATCGCTACAATGACTTGAAACGTTGGAGAATCGCTGATGAAATCTGGAACAACGATTCCAACAGTCCTACAGCCATGCTTTACGGATTATGGCCTTACAAAATCTATGCACCATCCGATCCTTCCATCGATGGCAAATGGATCTATCGAAAAGTGAAGCTAGATCACCGCTCAGGCCCGATCTATTTTGACCTGAAAATGTATTACGCCACTTATCCGATCAACAAAGGAAATCCTTATGTCGAACCTAATCCAAATCATTAAAAAAATGAAGAATATGAAAAATATAGCAATGATAAGCATCGCAATCCTGATGCTCGTTCTTTCATCCTGTGAATATGATAATTATGACGAACCAAGTGTCGTATTCAACGGAAGATTAACCACCAATGGCGATAATTTCCTGTATGACGGAAATCAGGGTGTACTGAAAGTCATTCAAAAAGGATTCGGGAAAGTCGATAACGGTATATACCTGAGAGTGGACGAATCCGGCAAATTCCAACAACTACTATTTCCCGGAGAATATTGGCTGACATTGAACAATGTGAAATATCCTTTCGAATTTGAAGACTTCCATTCATTGGGTAGCGGATTGGGATATGACAGTTTGTACATGAACATTAATTCAAATATAACCAAGAACTTCGAAGTCAAACCTTATTTTAATATTTCGAACTTCAGGGCAACAGTAGAAGGTGATAATATTGTATTAAGAGCCGATGTGGCAGTCAATACCGGAACACGCGAAACTCCTCCGAGAGTAATCTTCGCCAGAGGATATGTTGGTACAGCTTCAATCGTAAGCAGCCGGAATGCCTGTACAAAATCAAAAAGAGCAGTTATTACCACCACCGGAAGCGTGGAAGTAACAATTCCTATACACAACGATGTTGTGGCATACAGAACTATATATGTCAATAACTTCAGGGATTACGCTTTTTGCCGGATTGCACTGGAATTAGACGGGATACAAAACTATTATCTGTTTTCCGAAACAGTAAAAGTAGAAGGAGTTCCTCAATAAGACATCCTTATAATGAAGAAAGTTTGTATTATCCTCTTTTTTGTATTATTAGACGTGACAACCGGATTTGCACAACAACCGGCAGCTCCCTTGTATCGCGACCCGATCTATGACGGAGCTGCCGATCCGGTGGTCATCTGGAATAATGTTGAAAAAAACTGGTGGATGCTTTACTCCGCACGAAAAGCGAATCAACCTTTGCCGGATGTGGCTTTTTGCTACGGAACCAATGTAGGTATTGCATCATCCGATGATAACGGGAAAACATGGATATACAGAGGAGAATTAGACCTGGATTTTGAAAAAGGAACAAACACCTTCTGGGCGCCGGATATAATATATCATAATGGAGAATATCACATGTTCGTAGTCTATTTCCGGGGAGTTCGCAGTCATTGGGGAGGAAAACCCGCCATCCATCATTATACCAGTAAAGATTTATGGGATTGGAAACATATAGAGCCATTAAAACTATCTTCCGATCAGGTAATTGACGCCACATTATTTAAAATGAAAAACGGCAGATTCCGGATGTGGTACAAAGACGAAACCAGAGGATCAATCACCATGATGTCTGAAAGCGATGATTTATATACATGGAAAACGTTTGATGAGCCGGCTATCGGAGGGCGCGCTCACGAAGGCCCTAAAGTATTTGAATTCAAAGGATATTACTGGATGCTAACCGACGAATGGCAGGGAATGCGGGTTTATCGATCTGAGGACTTAGACAAGTGGGAAAAACAAGGTCTTATTTTAGACAAACCGAGCTCCCGAAAGGAAGATACTCCCAGCGGAGCGCATGGAGATGTTGTCGTAATAGGAGATAAAGCCTATATCTTCTATTTTACCCATCCCGGTCGGAAGAAACATTTCGAAGGAGAATTGGATGCGGACGGAGGATATTCCTATTCCAATCGTCGTTCAAGTATCCAGGTAGGTGAATTGGTTTTTTCAGAAGGAACGCTTATATGCGACAGGGATAAACCTTTCGATTTCTTTTTGCCAACAATCAATAATTAATTAACAAGTAATACTTAACAAAACATGAAAATCTTAAAATTACTGGTTTGCCTTGTAGTGGTTTTTTCTATTTCTTCTTGCAAACAAAAAACCGGACAAAATCAACCGGAACAAACAAATGTAAAAACATTCAAAAACCCTCTTTTCCAAAAAGGACCGGATCCCTGGGCCTTATGGCATGATGGAAATTACTACTACATGCATACATTGCAGGATAGCCTGGTATTGTGGGTAACACCCGACATTACAAATGTAAAAAATGCAGACAGAAAAACAATCTGGATACCTACGGATCCTAAAAACTCAAAAAATCTGTGGGCGCCCGAAATTCATCATATCAACAACAAATGGTATGTAATATATACCGCTGACGACGGAAATACCGATAATCATCAATTATATGTGCTGGAAAACGAAAACAAGAATCCTTTTGATGGTAAATTCGTAATGAAAGGACGCGTCAGCACCGACAAAGACAATAACTGGGCTATCGATGGATCTTATTTTGAAAACAACGGTAAATTATACATGGTTTGGTCCGGATGGCAAACACGCAGAGTAGATACGGAAACCCAATGTATCTACATCGCCGAAATGGAAAACCCCTGGACACTGCGCTCCGAACGCGTATTGATTTCCAAACCCGAACTGGAATGGGAAAGACATTATAAAAATGGCAACGGATGGAATCCTCCTTATACTATCTATGTAAATGAAGGACCTCAACCATTGAAAAGTCCACAAAGCAAATATATTCATATCGCTTATTCGGCCAGCGGAGTCTGGACTCCTTACTATGCGTTAGGATTGCTGACAGCTAAAACCGATAGCGACTTATTAAACCCGAACAGTTGGGCAAAAGCCTCGGAACCCGTATTCAAACAATCCCCTGAAAATGGAGTGTTTGGAACCGGACACAATAGTTTCTTCAAATCTCCCGACGGAAAAGAAGATTATATCCTGTATCACGCCCGTGATACAGAAGTTGATCCTCCCGGTGCAGGCGACACACGTTCACCCAGAACCCAGAAAATCAGTTGGGGAGACGATGATTATCCGGTATTGGGAATTCCCCTTCCAATTTCAGAAGAATTACCTAAACCATCAGGAACCAAATAATAATTGAAAATGGAGAATTGAAAATGGAGAACTGTCTCTTCATTTTCAATTCTCAATTAATTTTAATACCATGCGCACATCTATTCTTTCCATCATACTTTTTTTAGCAACCACCATATCTGCTCAGGTAAAACTTGTCGGACAACCCGGAGGTAAAACTACATTTCCCCTCTACTCAAATAATCAAAAAACGACTTTATATTATGATAAAAATGACTTTGAAGCAATAAAAACAACAACTTCACTGTTTGCTGACGATATCGAACGGGTAACCGGTAATCGACCTTTATTAACCAATTCATCATCGGAACTAAAAGATTATACTGTCATCATCGGAACTATCGGAAAAAACGCATTAATAGATGAACTTATCAAAGAGAAGAAATTTGATGCGAACCCCATTCAGGGACAATGGGAACGATACATCATCCAAACAATCGATCAACCATTTTCCGGAGTAAAAAAAGCCCTTGTCATTGCCGGAAGTGATCGCCGCGGAACATCTTATGGTGTCTTCTCCATATCAGAAGCCATTGGCGTTTCGCCATGGTATTATTGGGCTGACGTTCCTGTAAAAAAAAGAAATACGTTGCATATCGAAGCTCCTTTATTCGTATCGCAAACTCCTTCAATCAAATATCGCGGTATTTTCCTGAATGACGAGGGTTGGGGGCTAACTCCCTGGGCTGCCAAAACAGACGATCCTCAACTCAACGATATAGGCCCGGAAACGTATGCCAAAATATGCGAATTATTACTCCGTCTTAAAGGCAATATGCTAGCTCCGGCTATGCATCCCGGATCGGGAAGTTTCAATAAATATCCTGAAAATAAAATCGTTGCCGATTCCTATGGTATCATTATGACATCTTCCCATTGTGAGCCACTATTGTTTAACAATGTGAGTGAATGGGATTCCAAAACGATGGGCGACTGGAATTATAAAACCAATAAAGCAGGCATTAACAAAATACTGGAAAAAAGAGTTTCCGAAAACGCTCATTACGAAAATGTATATACAATAGCCATGCGCGGAATACACGACGCCGGAATAGTAGGTGTTTCTAAAGAAGAGCAATGCGCCATGCTTGAAGAAGTAATGAAAGATCAAAGAAACATACTGGGCAAATATATTTCCAAACCGATAGAAGAAATTCCTCAGGTTTTTGTTCCTTACAAAGAAGTGTTGGATATTTATGAAAAAGGACTGAAAGTTCCCGGAGATATCACCATTGTCTGGCCCGATGATAATTTCGGTTATCTGAAACGACTGAGCAACAAAAATGAACAAAAACGATCAGGAGGTTCCGGAGTATATTATCATATCTCTTATCTGGGAGAACCGCATGACTATCTCTGGCTCAACACCACTCCGCCGGCTTTTATGTTCGAAGAATTGAGCAAAGCATATTCATTCGGAGCCGACCGCTATTGGCTGTTGAATGTGGGTGACATCAAGCCGGGTGAGCTCGGTATCCAGCTATTTATGGATATGGCCTGGAATATCAATCAATTCAACTTCGGAAACATCAACCAATACCAGGTCAATTTCCTTGCTTCCGTTTTCGGGGAAAAATATAAAAAAGATATCGAAGATATTTTAAGCAGCTATTACCACCTGGCTTTCGAACGAAAACCCGAAGCCATGGGATGGGGCATTGAATGGAACAATGAACACATGGGCGAAATAATCACCGATACCGATTTTTCCCTCACAAACTACAACGAAGCCGAAAACCGGATGGCAGAGTATGACCGAATAGCCAACAAAGCCGGAAGAATCTGGAAATCACTTCCCGAAGAATACAAAGCTGCCTGCTACGAATTGCTTTTTTATCCCGTGAAAGGAGCCGCTTTGATGAATAAAAAAATGCTGACCGCACAGATGAATCGCTGGTATGCCCATCAGGGAAGAGCTGCAACCAACCTGATGGCTGAGAAAACAAAGGCATATCAAGACAGTATCCAACAAATTACAGAAACTTATAACTCATTGTTGAACGGCAAATGGAATCACATGATGTCGGTTCCTCCGGGCTGGGTTGCGACCTACCAGGACATGCCTCCCGTCACGACGATTGATGTCCCGCAAGAAGCTAACCCCGGATTATTCCTTTCCAATGAAGATTGTACGTTTGGTGTGAGCAACATCCATACTCTACCTTGCTTCAATCCTTTTACGAAAAAAGAATATTTCGTGGAAATCTATAACAAAGGTTCCAAAACATTCAAATGGGAAGCCATTGCCAAACAACCCTGGATAAAACTAAATAAAAAATCAGGACAGATATCCACTCAGGAACGTATCATCGTCTCGATCGATTGGATAAACGCCCCTGTCGGAGAAAGAATAACGGGTGAGATAGAAATCGCGATGGCCGGCAAAAAAGAAACAGTATTTGTCTCTCTTTTTAATCCGGCAACTCCTACAGTTTCCGAACTCAATGGCATGTATGTCGAAGATAATGGGTATGTTTCCATCAATGCCGGGCAATTTCAACGTAAAAACGAAAATAAAGATATTCAAATAGAAGTCATCAACGGCTTGGGATACGAGAATCAAGCCGTGCAACTCGGAAAAGCAGGAGCTCCTGCACAGGAAGTATGGTTCAAAAGAACACCCAAGGCAGAATATGATTTTTATGCCTTCAATGCAGGATCGGCAACGGTTTATACCTACGCATTGCCGCTTTTTTCCATTGATAAAGAACACAATACCCGCTATGGAGTAACTCTCGATGATGATGGAACCATCCAATTTCCGGTTACCGCTTCTCCCGAATATTCTAGTCCCTGGAAAATGAATGTGATACGCAATGCGGCTATCAGCTCTGTTCCGGTCTATATCGATAAGCCGGGCAAACATACGCTGAAAATCATGTGTGCCGATCCCGGAATGGTTATTCATAAAATAGTGATCGATTTGGGAGGAATGAAACGTTCGTACTTAGGACCTGAGACAACGCTAGTTAAGTAATTAAAAATGGAAAATTGAAAATGAAGAAGAATGTATATTTTATTATTTGCCTGTTGGCGCTAACTTCAACTTTGTTCGCACAAAACCAACGGTGGTCTGAAGAAAAAGCCAATAACTGGTATAGGCAATTTAACTGGTTGACAGGAATGAACTATATTCCTTCCGATGCTATCAACTACACAGCCATGTGGGATAAAACCAGTTTCAATCCTCAATTAATGGAAAAAGAAATGGCATTGGCGGAAAGCATCGGCTTCAATTGCGCCCGCGTGGTATTACAATATGCTGTATATGCCGACGATCCGGAGTATTTCCTCAAGACATTCGATAAGTTTTTATCCATTTGCAACAAACATGGAGTTAAAGTAATGCCTTGTTTTTTCGACGATTGTTATTTCGGGGTCAATACCGATCCTGTTATCGGTAAACAAGTCGAACCGCTGAAAGGCTGGTACGCATGGGCATGGTCTCCTTCGCCCGGACACACGATGGTGGTTGATCAACGTTTTTATCCGCAACTGGAAAAATATGTCAAAGAAGTAATGTACAAATTCAAAGACGATAAACGCATTCTTCTTTGGGATTTATATAACGAACCAACCAACGGAGGATTAGGTTTCAGAAGTCTTCCCCTTGTGAAAAAAGTATTTGAGTGGGGACAGGCGGTTAATCCTTCGCAACCTCTTTCGATAGCAGCCTGGAACAGCGATGAAGAATTAAATAAAATCATTTATGCTTATTCTGATGTGATTACATTTCATTGCTACGACACCAAAGAAAAAACAGCCGCATTTGTTCAACGCTTGAAAGAATTTAACCGCCCCATTATCTGCACCGAATGGTTAAATCGCCCTGTACAATCGACTATCGAAGATATTATGCCTTTAATGAAAGAGCAAAAAGTCGGCAGTATGATCTGGGGATTTGTCAACGGAAAAACGCAAACGCATCTTCCGTGGGGATTCCGTCCTGAAAAGCTTCCTTATACCGGTGTATGGCAACACGATATTTTCACCAAAGATTTCAAGCCATATAAACAGGAGGAAATTGAATTAATAAAAAGACTAACCGGAAAATAAAATTAAATAAAGCCATGACAAAACGTGATGTAATCAAATTAGTATTAGACGGCAAAAAGCCGCCTTACGTTCCCTGGTCATTCAAGTTTACACAAGAACCTAAAGAAGCCTTGGAAAAGTATTATGGAGTCGATGATCTGGACACTGTACTCGGGAATCATATTTTGCAGTTGGGCAACGACTACGGTTTTTTCGACAATTTGGGCGATAACCTTTACAGGGATGTTTTCAAAGTAGTCTGGGACAGAAGTATCGATAAAGATATTGGTGATGTGAAGGATATTATGTTACCGGAACCAACACTGAAAGGATATCAATTCCCGGATCCGCACGATCCCCGGTTTTTTGCCAATATAGAACCTGAAATTGCAGCAAAACCGGATTTATTCCGCTGTTTCCAGATTGGATTTTCATTGTATGAAAGAGCCTGGACATTGCGCGGGATCGAAAACCTGCTGATGGACTTTGTCCTCAATCCGGATTTTGTGCATGAATTGTTCGATGCTATTTGTGATTACAATATCGCTCAGGTGGACAAAGCCCTTGAATATGATATTGACGCCGTATATTTCGGAGACGACTGGGGGCAACAAAAAGGACTTATCATGGGATACGATATGTGGAAAGAATTTATCTATCCACGGTTGAAACGCATGTACGGCCATGTACGCAAAGCCGGAAAATATGTAATGATACACAGTTGCGGCGATGTTGACGAACTTTTTGACGACCTGATTGATATCGGCCTGAATAGTTTCAATCCTTTCCAGCCCGAAGTGATGGATGTATACGAAATCCTGCCACGTTATCGCGGTCGCCTGGCTTTCCACGGCGGATTGTCTATGCAAAAAACATTACCATTCGGAAGCAAACAAGATGTGATCAATGAATCAAACCGTTTGATGGAACTCGGAAAAGATGGCGGATACATTTTCTCACCCTCTCATTCAGTAGAAGGAGATACTCCCTTCGAAAATATCCTGGCATTTATAGAAGTGGCGCAAAAACAATTTTCAACTTTCAACTAATTATGGAAGATATAACATTATTAAAAGAATACATCATTGCCGGCAAATTAGAACCGGCGGTAGCTTTAACACAGCAAGCCATTGAATCGGGTATGCAACCCGGTGAAATTATCAACGAATACCTCGCCAAAGGAATGGAAGAAATCGGAATCCGCTTTGAAGAAGGAAAAGCATTTGTTCCTAACCTACTCCTTTCGGCGCGCGCCATGAAAGGATGCCTGGATTTATTGAAACCATTGATGAAAGAAAATGAATCGGTATCACTGGGGAAATTAGTTATCGGAACAGTGAAAGGCGACCTGCACGATATCGGTAAAAACCTGGTAGCCTCCATGCTCGAAGGTTGCGGCTTTGAAGTCATCAACCTCGGTGTCGATATTTCAAGCGAACAATTTGTTGCTGCTGTGAAAGAACATAAGGTTGATATTATTTGCCTTTCTGCATTGCTCACTACTACCATGAATTACATGAAATCAGTAATTGAAGCATTGCAGGAAGCCGGATTACGTGATAAAGTAAAAGTAATGGTAGGTGGCGCCCCCATAAATGAAGCTTTTGCCGTCCAGATCGGAGCCGACGGATATAGTTCGAATGCCAACGGCGCTGTTACATTAGCGAAAAAAATCATTTCATAACAATGAGTCGATGATGAAAAACATGAATAACTCAACAAAATCATCCATCAACTACATCGGCCCTTTCATCACGATGGTCGTCCTTTTTTTCTTTGTCGGATTCCTGACTGTTGTTAACCAACAATTCCAGGCGCCACTCAAAGCATCACTTTTAAACAATGCCGGTGATTTAATTAACACCCTCACAGTATTAATCACCTTTACATGGTTTATGGCCTATCCCTTGACCGGAGGCATAGGCTCGCGATGGATAGACAAATACGGATACAAAGGAACGTTAGTCAGAGGATTATTGATTTTGATTGCCGGATTGGGTGTTTTTGAACTGGCAGTACTGCAACACATCCATTTCCCGAAATACATTTCTTTCGGGAATAGTTCGGTCCCGGTAGGTTATTTCATTTTCCTTGCAGGTTCTTATATTGTCGGAGCAGCGGCTGCCATCCTGCAAATTGTTATCAATCCATATTTAATAGCCTGTTCAGTCAAAGGGACAAGCCCCGTACAAAGGCAAATGATCGGAGGTTCCAGCAACTCGATCGGCACAACAATCGCCCCCTTTTTCGTTTCGGGTATAGTTTTCGGAGGGTTAGCACTGGATCAGATATCCATCAAACAACTGATCATTCCTTTTATCGGATTAATGATTATTATTGCAATTGTTACTTTTGTGGTAAGCCGGTTAACACTACCACAAATCGAAGAAACGACCAACAAAGCCGGAGAAAAATTAGAAAAAAGCATCTGGTCTTTTTCTCACCTGAAATTAGGAGTTATAGCCTTATTTTTCTATGTCGGAGTAGAAGTAGCCATTGGCGCCAACCTTAATTTATATGCTGAAAACCTTGGCGGATCATATGCCGAAGCTGCCATAAGAATGACCAGTTTCTATTGGATCGGAATGTTAATCGGAAGGTTGATCAGTTCCACGCTGAGCAAAGTTTCTGCTAACCTGCAACTTTCGGCAACAGCTTTTATATCCGCAATTTTAGTCACTTTATCCATGATATTCAGCAATCCTTGGCTATTAGTTGGAGTCGGATTATTCCATTCAGTCATGTGGGCATCTATCTTCACATTATCTATAGATAAATTAGGAAAATACACTTCAAAAGCCTCCGGCACGCTGATGATAGGCGTAATAGGCGGATCGCTGATTCCACTTTTCCAGGGGATGATAGCCGATTCCATGTATGGCGATTGGAAATGGACCTGGTTACTGGTCATTGTCGGAGAACTGTATCTGTTATATTATGGATTAATGGGTTATAAAGTCAAGCAAACAGGAATTGATTAGAGCAGAGTCAGAAACTACCTTGTTACAATTTTCCAGTTTGAATGCCGGAGGTAAAGTTTCTTCCGGCTTCCGACCGTCTAAAGGTGACACCCAATTTGATTGAGTGATTGTATTATTTTGAAAAACCAGGTTATTTGTACTTCTTGCTTTCAGGATCAATCCGTCTAACAGATTGAAAGTATTTTCCCTGATATAAATATTATGGTGTACCCAATGATCCTTAACGACTTCATGATTTTCAGGATTGATGGCTATGGGATAACTTTCCGGTCGAATGTTATATCCGCATTCGTCAAAAACATTTTTACGGATTGTTACATTCTGAACGGCGCCTGATTCATACCAGCTTCCTGCATCTCCGGCAATTTGAATGGCATGCATTCCTATACGATAAAAATAATTGTTCTCAATCAAGACTTCCCGTGGTGTTGTAACCAGTAGTCCACGTGTGTTGGTCATTTCAAAACGACAATTGCGAACGGTCAGTGATGGTGTCCAGGTCAGGTTTTCCAGACAATCTCCGATTTTTACATCTTTGGGGATCGGTTTGGAAAGCTCTACTCTTATCTCCCGGTCGGAAACGCGTGATACTTTTGTTGCAACTGCTTTTCCATAAGTCAGTAATGCTTCTGAGCGAATAAAAGCAATCGTATCATTCTGAAAGAATGCAGGGAATCCATAGGTTTGGGAATGCATAAACCGTACGACTAATTCTGTCGGCGATTGTATTTCTGTTATTTGAAGGTATGTTCCGTGAATATTCATCGGGTCATCATGCAATCCTTTGAACCGGCAATTTTCTACTTTAATAAATCCTTTGCATCCTGAAAAGTGCATTCCATCGGCTGATGAGGCAATCATTCTTTTTCGGGAAGGAATAATTTGGACATTATTATAATGCAGATTTTCAGAAAACTGGCTGACAATGCCCAATCCGTGCATATAATGCATCGTAATATTATTCAAACGAACATTTTTGGAGAGGTTGATAAAAACACCAACATGATCACGGATATGATCGCGAATGGTCAATGTTTTTCCAACTTTATAATTGGTATGTGTAAAATCTCCTTCAAATCTTAATTTGAACAAATCAAGTTCTGTCACTTTACTGTTCAGCAAAGGATCCCAGGAGCTATAAAGCTCTGTTCCCTCAACAGAATCGGTTAAAATAGAGAAGAAGTGTTTCGACACCCAATTATCACCAAACCATTGTACTTTTCCATCCATAATTGCATATTTGGAATCGGGATGTACAGTGGCTTCAATAGTTGTTGGCGTGACCTGGGTAAAAGTTATTTCCGACATGGTGGGACGATCGAAATCGACCGTGAAATTTTGCAATTGAATATTTTCACATCCTACCAATGCATAAGTTATCATTTTGCCATGAAATACGAAAAGGGAGCCGTTTCCTTCCACGGTCAGATTTTTCATATTTTCGAATAATAATCCGACGTTCTTTATTTTGGAAGGACATTCTGATTCTGATGATGTATTGGAAATGAAATATTCTCTTTTTTCAGCATTTTCGGGATAGAAATCATAGCGGCCTTTGGGGAAAACCAATGTAGCGCCTGAATGGTTTTTGCATGATTCAATAGCCTTTTTCACTCCTTCGGTAGCATCCAAAAATGAATTGAGTTGAACTCCGAAATCGGAAACGGAGATTGTTTGTGCGGAGAGATTAAAAGCAATTATGTAAAATATGGTCAATATAGTATATTTCATTTAAGTACATATTAAACATTAGTTTATATTGTTTCATTTTAAAAACTTAAACAGTTTTTGAGTATTTTGTTCAGTCAAGAAAAGTCTCTAGACGCTTTCAAATATTCGTCTAGAGACTTTTTTAAATTTCTCTAGAGACTTTTTCAAATTCGTCTAAACGATTTTTGAAATTTAAATAGTCTCTTAATTTTAAGAAACTGTTTCTAATTGTTTTTAAATATTTTGTAAACTCTACCTGCTTCTGTATTAAATTTTGTAATGTAATATCCCTTATCGTCTTTTTCAGAAATCGCATTTAATCCGGCAATTTTAACCGGGACATTTGTCCTCAACTTACAAACATTTCCTTGTTTTGAAAAAATATCAGCCGTATGGAGTTTCCCGTTTTTCCATTGTATATTCACTTCGAAAGCGCCACGTGCACAAAGACCTTTGATTTCGCCGTTTTTCCAAACATCAGGTAAAGCGGGTAATAAATGAATTTCTCCCAGATGACTTTGCAACAACATTTCTGAGACAGCGGCTGTAGCACCCAGGTTTCCATCAATCTGGAAGGGGGGATGTGCATCGAATAAATTCGGATATACACCTCCTTTGCTCATGTAATCCATTGACGGATCTTCAGTCAGTTCCAATGCGCTCTTTAAGAGTTTGTGCGCTCTGTTTCCATCATGTAAGCGTGCCCAGAAAGCGACTTTCCAAGTGCGACTCCAACCGGTTCCACTATCGCCTCTTCCTTCCAATGTTACTTTTGCGGCATCGGCATATTCTTTATTCAGGATTGGCGAAATTGCTTTCCCCGGATGTAGAGCAATTAAGTGAGAGATATGTCGGTGTTTGTTATTCATATCGTCTTCAGTATATTTCCATTCCCGGAGTTGTCCGTATTGGCCGACATGCAAACCATTATCTAATTTGCTGAATTTCTTTTCCAGTTCAGTTACAAATGCAGTATCTGTTCCCAACATTTTCCCAGCCTGAATGGTATTGGCGAATAAATCCCAGATCAATTGTTGAGCATAGGATACGCCATTTTCCCAGGGACCTTGTTCGGGCGACCATTCATTGGGTGCCAACCATTGTCCGTTGTCATCCAGAAACAATCTGTCTAACCAAAATTCACAAGCAGATTTCATAACGGGATAAGCTACATTTTTCAAGTATTCCGGATTGGGATCGAAAAGATATTTATCCCAGATGTCTATGCAATACCATGCATTGGCCGGACGATTCCACAGCCAATCACTATATCCGAAAATATTGTTCTGCGTCTTCATCGCCCAGCCACGACAGTCTAATTCAGCCGCCATATTCCGCCACGACTTTTGTATCATCGCTTCATTGTAGATGTAGTTGATGTAAGGCTGATGACATTCGGCCAGATTAGCGACATTGACTAACCAATAATTCATTTGTACATTGATGTTTGAATGAATATCGGATTCCCAGGGCGGATTATTAATGTTATTCCACAAGCCTTGTAAATTAGAGGGTGTGTCGAGATTATCTCTCGAAGAGGCAATGGTCAGATAGCGTCCATATTGGAAATATAAAACATCTAAAGCGGCATTATATTCTCC
>JAVBLQ010000023.1:0-24680 GCA_031553435.1 Bacteroidales bacterium
TAGGATATTTTGCGTAAGATTTTAACGATAATAGCGGGCTATTTGAGTTAAAAGATTATGCAAAATAGACAAAAAAGAGGACTGATTAATAACGAAAATAACAATAATAAAATATTTGTATAAAATTTAAACAGGCTCTAAATATTTATCTATAATACCTGATAAAAACATGAAAAAGATCATGCTTATTTCTATTTTTGTCTGCTTCGCATTATATATTTCAGCGAAGGATAATGACAATACGATTGCTGTTCCGGCAATTGGCGAAACGGTGCTTTTGAATAAAAACTGGCTGGCCCGTCAGGCATCATATGTAATGATCGATGGTGCAGTATTATCTTCAGGAAAACAGGATTTCCGGAAATGGATACCTGCCACCGTTCCCGGAACTGTTCTCACCACTCTTTTGAACAATGGTTTGATTCCTTCTCCCTACTATGGGATGAATAACAACCTGATTCCTGATATTTTCCATGTAGGCAATGATTTTTACACCTATTGGTTTGTCAATCAATTCACACTACCGGAAATCGGTAGAGATAAACGGCTTTGGTTGAATTTCAGGGGAATTAATTACAAGGCTGAAATTTTTCTGAATGGAAAACGTATTTCTACTACCACACATGAGGGAATGTTTATCCGGCGTAGTTACGATATTACCGATGCGGTAAAAAGAGGAGATAATACATTGGCGATATTTGTTGCTCCACCTGATATTCCGGGTGAAGATAATGTAGGACAAGCCGGTGATGGGCAAATTGCACGAAACAACACGATGCAGTGCACGGCCGGATGGGATTGGGTTGCAGCCGTACGTGATCGGAATACCGGCATCTGGGATCAGGTAAGCCTGACGATTAGCGGTAACGTTCGACTGATGCATCCGCAAGTGATCACTAAAGTGCCGGGTATCCGCGAACCTGGTTACAAACAGGATGATGCTACTTTGATGGTGAATACCGAAGTAGAAAATCTTACGGATCAAACTCAAAACATTACAGTCAGCTATGAAGTGGAAACACAAAAACAATCAAGCAAAATACAATTGGATCCATATGAAAAACGGATAGTGAGCTTGCCTTCCACAACAGTGAAAAATCCTCGCCTGTGGTGGCCTGTGAATATGGGTAAACCGGAATTGTACCGTATGACTCTGACTGTGACTGATGGCGCTTCAGCGAATATATCCGACAAACAAAATATTCGTTTCGGCATACGTGAGATAAGTACAGAAAAAGACCCGGCTACAGGTGGACGTAAATTTTACGTTAACGGACAGAAAATATTCATCCGTGGAGGTAATTACATTGTTTCCGACTGGATGTTGCAACTCACACCCGAACGTTATCGTACGGAAATTCGTTTTCTGGCAGATATGAATCTGAATATGCTTCGTTTGTGGGGTGGATCCGTTCCCGGACGTCCTGAATTTTATGATATGTGTGATGAATACGGCATGTTGGTATTCCAGGATTTACCTATTTCAGGTGATGGAAACGGCGCTTGGGTCGATCCCAAGAAAAAAGACTCACAGGAACGCCGTCAACAATATCCCGATAATCATGAACTATTTATTGAATCAATAATCGATGAGATAAAAATGCTGCGCAATCATCCCAGTTTAGCCATTTGGTGCGGTGGTAATGAATGGCCGGCTCCGGATGACATCGCCCGGAAATTGCATAAGGAAATCTTTCCGAAATACGACACCCGTTATCTGGCGACTTATTCTACAGATACCCTTTTTACACGAAATACAATAGGTGGAAATGGTGATGGACCTTACAATATACAGGAACCGGACTATTTTTTTTCTACGCTTTCCAGTCCTTTCAATCCGGAACTCGGTTCGGTGGGAATGCCCGAAGCTGCTACTCTCCGGGCTTTTATGGATGAAGCAGATTTCAATGATTTTCCCAAAGCTACGGATACACAATATAACCAGGTTTGGGATTATCACAAATATTTGCCTTACGGAGAATTTATCGAACGATATGCATCGCCTAAGACAACGGAAGAATTTTGTAGCATCGCACAATTGCTCAATTTCGAACAATACAGGGCGCTGATGGAAAGTTGGGGCTCAAAAATGTGGGGTTGGTACACAGGAATGTTTATCTGGAAAATCCAAAACCCGTGGACTGCCTTGCGCGGACAGATGTATGACTGGTATTTGGATGTAAATGCCTGTTATTATGGAGTAAGAAAGGGTGGCGAACCCTTACATGTACAATACAACTATCACACCAAGCAAGTGGAAGTTGTAAATACTACAACTGTTGATTTGGATAAGTGTACAGTTCGCGCTCGCATTTATCAATTGGATGGCAAGGTGATTCATGATCAGGATCAAAAAAATGTGGATTTAAAAGCCAATACAACGAAAGTTCTTTTCGCCGTACAACAACCTGCCCAGGTAAAAGGTACATATTTTCTGCGGTTGGAATTGCTCGATGGAACAAATCCCATATCGGAAAATACCTATTGGCTCACTACAAAAACGAAAGATTATACCGATATGCAACACATGCCGGCATCACATGCCGAAGTCCTGGTCAACATGGAAAAGAAAAACGGTGAATACAATGCAACTGTCAGTGTAAAAGCGAAAGATAAAATCAGCTTTTTCAATCGTGTTTCGGTGGTCAATCGTAAAACAGGAGAACGGATTTTACCGGTATTCTATTCTAACAATTACTTTACGGTATATCCTGATGAAGAAATGAAGGTAGCACTCTATTTTACAAGTGATTTGCCAAAGGAAGAAATCAGTATTATTGTAAAAGGATGGAACGATAAATAACAATCTTCTTACGATTAAAAAATTAAGGTTTATAAAGTAGTCCAGCATAATTTAGTAACTACTTTATAAACCTTATAATTTTTAAAGTCTTATGAAATAATCTTATTATTTCAGTACTTTAGAAGTGTTTACGCTTCCATCTTCATAAGTATCTTGTTGGATATATACACCCCCTCTTTGAGGTTCTTTCACTTGAATACCGGTAACGGTGAAGTATTTGGTAGAGATTACGGCTTTATCAATATTTGTGTTGTTGATAGAAGTTGGACCAGTCCATACTGCCCATTTGAATACAATATCTTGAGGGCCTGTAAAAACATAGTCTTTAGCAGATGCTGACAAATCAATTTTCTGATCTCCGTTTTCGTATAGAATCCAGCTTTCTCCGCCTTCACCTTTTGCTGGATATTGAGGAAGTTTAACAGTGTATTGAGTTCCTGCAGCTGCATTGGTAATTACAGGGATATCATTGGTATAAGTAGAAGGTATTACCAATGGAGTAAATAAAGGTGTAAAATCAACAGAGGTAGTTCCCACGAAATTTACATCAACAGTTATTTTTCCTGTATATTCAGGCATTGGATTACCATTCCAATTTACGAGGGGAGCAACAATGCCGAATGGAGGAGCAAGCGCAACTGTAGTGGCTGTTACTTTGATAGTTGTATTTTTTAGTGTGAATATTTCTCCAGATACTGATCCATAAAAAACATTGTATTTTGATCCCGGATTTAATATGAGATCGCCCTCAATTGTTACAGTTGGAGTCGTTCCTGTTCCTGTTGTAGAATTAACATTAAAAATACCCCCTGTTTCCACTGTTATTCCTTGAGAAATGCCAATATTATTGTTCATAGTTGGAAATACATCTAAAGTTCCCCCACTTTTTACAATGATCGTTTGTCCTGATAGATTTCCGTCAACAAAACCATTGTCCAGATACATTTTTGTTATGGTATATTTGGCCCCAGGTGCAATTTCAACAGCAGTACCTGGAAGGAATTCACATCGTTTCTCGCTACCACTTCCGTTTTTACTTATAACTTCACCTGTACTGATGACCCATTTCCCAGAAAAAGTTGTGTTATTTATCAAATCACTATTCGGTCTAACACATAATTGGGAATCACCTGTTTTAGTTATTGTTCCGCTTCCTGTGATTTTCATAGGATTAGCTCCACCGCTTCCGGCAGCTCCAATATTGAACAAGTAAGAAGTCGCTGATGTTGATCCTTTGTTAATCTCAATTTCATTATTTCCTGTAAAAGAAATGGCATCTACGGTAATACTTCTAGAAGAACCTGTCCCAGAACCGCTAGAGGTTAATTTGCTGTTATCTAAAGAGAGATTTCCAATAATAAATCCTCCTGTTGCATCCAAAGTTGCGCCAGCAGTCATGATTATGTCAACTTTAGGGATGCTACTATTAGCTTTTACTTGATCACCGTTTAGATATACAATGTCTCCTGCCGCAGGTTGTCCTTTTTGAGATGTGTCTGATTTTTTTAGAAACAAATCAGTTGATGTGCCAGACCAAGAAATCGGTTGTGTTTTGGCACTATTAACAATCCACTCTTCCGCTTTCGTCACTGTAGTTAGACTCAAAAGCGCTAACCCTGTAAGTAGAATTTTCTTCATAACATTAAAAATTAAAAAATTAATAAACAATTTATCCAATAACTTTTATCTCTCGTAGAAAATCAATGATCTGTTCACTGATTTCCGTATTTTTTTCTTTAGTAAATTTTCCGTGTTCGCCACCTTCCACTGTGATGAATTGGTATTGAATGTTGTTGGCTTTCAGTTTGGCTACCAACTCAACGGATTGTTGATAGGGAACCAAAGGGTCGGCATCTCCATGTACAATGAATGTGGGAGGGGTATCTTTATCTACATAATAAATAGGAGACACGGATTGAATGAATTTTTTGTCGGCAGATTTATTCAACCAGTTGGATACGGATTTGTGTAGTTTATCTCCGGGATTATATCCTGTCAGATCGGTAATTCCATATTTATCAATGACGGCGGCAGCTTTAATTTGTTTCACCCCAT
Organism: Bacteroidales bacterium; assembly: GCA_031553435.1. Lineage (GTDB taxonomy): Bacteria > Bacteroidota > Bacteroidia > Bacteroidales > Azobacteroidaceae > JAVBLQ01. The sequence goes on from JAVBLQ010000023.1 coordinate 4,859, forward strand.
CACGATTGATATCAAAAATGGGATTATTTTGTAGGTATCCACCCATCAAAGCTAAATGTCCGCCGGCAGAACCTCCCATCAAAATGATTTTGTCAGGATCGATATTAAGTTCTTTGGCATGTTTAACCAAATAAATCATTACGGAACGGACATCCTGGATTGCGGCCGGGGCCGGAGCTACCTGAACCAAACGATAAGACATGTTGGCTACCGCTACATTGTTTTTGAAAAAGGAGCCGAATCCTTTTTGTTCTTCTTTGCTGCCATGATTCCAGCCTCCTCCGTGAATGTTAATTACGATGGGAGTGGGTTTTCCGGTGTTGGGAGGAAGATAGATATCCATTTTTCCTTCCCAGTTATCGGTTTTTGCATAGACAATATCGATTTGCGAAGTGAATCCTTTAGGAATAACAACCCCATAAGTCGTCGTGTCTCTTTGGGCAAAACAACTGATGGTTGCCTGAAAGATGAATAGTGATATAAATAATAGTTTTTTCATATTTTAACTTTTTTCGTTGCTTTATAGTCACTTGTAATGAATTCTACAATGTAAATTCCTTTTTGCAAATCGATCAGTGATATATCAATCATATTCATGCCTTTTTGAGTATTTTGTATGGCATTTTTTAATAATTTTCCGGTCAGGTCATAAATATTTGTTTGAACCGGTGAATTATTTTCCATCTCAAAAAAAATGCGCAATATTTGATTGATGGCTGTGATGTCTACAATAGGGTTATTTGCTTGAATATTACAATTATTGGTCGTTATTTTCAATGCAAAATCAATGGCATTGGGGCCTACATGTTCAGCGCCGATTACTCCGGCGATGATAGGATTATTGTTGTATTCATCGGCTCCAATGTCTTTCAACCCACTTCTGGATTGTCCTTCAAAATCGGAAACAACATAACTGAAATCTCCTGTAGAAGCATCGATAGCGGGACTTTCCGGACTTAGTTTAAATACTTCGTAAGGAAGTTTGTTTGTACAATCGTTGCCTGTGGTCCTACAGTCGGTTTTTACCAGTAAAGGATCGATTTGCCTGGCTTGTGCATCTGTCAACGAAACGCCGATAGAAGAATTTCCGGTAGGATACATAATATTATTGGAGAATGAAACTCCGGCTAAAGCATTTGTACTGTAACTTTTTACGATCGGAGCCGAATCGTCAATGAAAATATTGTTAGCAATCAAACAGTTAGAGGGGTATTTCCCGTAATTTCCATTGTTGGTGAAGCCGATTTCGATATTTGATTTATTATTGACATAAGTGTTGAAAGCAAAAGTCACATTGGTCGGAACAAAATGGGCGCTCCAACTGGTGGAAGTAATGGCTGCATCACCATTGGTGATGGTACAGGCTGCATCCCATTTTTCGCCGGTCAATCCTTCGAAGTAATTGTTGATTATTTTATGTCCTTCGCCATAAACACGTATTCCACCGCAACCATTTCCATCAACCATTTTTCCGTCACCGAAGAAATAGTTTCCTTCTACGGTATTGTTTCCTCCCTGACGAAGGGAAACCGTACCTAAACATCCGTGAAAGGTATTGTATCTGATCGTGTTATCCCATGATTTTACGGAAACGATTTCGGGATCGCCGTCGCAGTTTTCGAATAAATTGTATTCAACAGTACAATAGGCTTTGCATGGAGTCAGATCACTTACTCCGATCCGGATGGTTTCTTTTTCATTGTCTACGCGAGGCATATTATTTCTGAAATGATTGTGATCAATCAAATCGTATTTGGAAATGTCGCCGGGAGATGTTCCGTGGGCTCCATCAATAACTACCCAGGCTCCACCGTCAGATTTTCCGTCGAACAAATTGTGGTCTATACGGTTGTGGTGGCTTGTACAAACTGTGTTGTCCCAGACATCACTGATAAGTATCCATTTGGATGTCTGGTCGTCGGTCAGTTTTTGCATCCGGAATTCATTTTTTGTAATCCTGATATTATTGCTGCCTTCAAATTTGAATATGCTGGCCACCGGATCCAGATTGAAATTCAGTCCTTCAAATGTTATGTATGAAACTTTTTTCAAAGTGAAAGATAGTTTTCCTTTTATATTTGCTTGGCCCTGATTTTTTGCTTTGATTAATATCGGACGTTGTTCGCAACCACTTCGTGTAACAGTCAATCCGTTTCCGGAATAATCTCCATCGGCCAATTCAATCATATCTCCGGGACTCATTGCATCGATTGCAGCTTTCAGTTCGTTATAATTTTTTACCTGATAAACAGTGCCGGTTACGGGATTTTCTACGATATTGGCTCCGATTGTCATATTTTTTGTAATGGAAAAAGTTACCGGAGAAGATGTCCCGCTTACATCATTTGTCCAGTTGGCAAAGCGATATTTGCATAGATCCTGAATATCGATGGAGGCTGTAACTTTGGCGCCTTCCATATATTTTCCGTTGGCAGGTTGAGGAGAAAGGGATATTGTCCCATTTTGCGGTTGATTCACAGTTAATGTAAATTCGTTAGGTTCTTCAGGAGTTACAGAACCGAAATTTATGTCGCTTATCGGTTCCGATCCGATGTATAAATCATCTAAAGCCACATCGCATGAACTTACGGCCGGCGATGTTCCGGCAGCTTGGGCAAAAGTGATGGAGTGATAATCGAAAGTAGTTGCACCTCCTTTTATTTCTCTGAAACTCAATAAATCCTGATAAACAGCGCCATTCAATGCCAATTGCCATTTGGAAGATGCATTGCTTATTTTGAAAGAGATCCGGTTCCATGTATTTAAAGCATAAGTAGGTTTTATCGTAGAAGAACCTCCACTGCCATTATAAACTTTTATTTTTCCGTCTGGGGAAAATTCTATCATGAAATTCCGGGTATTGGAAGTTAAATCGTTTCCGGTAATAGAAAAGGCGGTTGTACTGATGGCATTTATTTTAATCCGGAAATCAACAAAGACATCTCCACCTAATCCTGTTTCTGTTTTGGAATAAGCTTCATGATCTATTTGTAGTGAAGATGATGTGTTTTCAAATTTTACACCTTTGGTTGGAGTGTATGCGTAAGTTGCATTTTCCACAACAAAACCGCTACCTTTTGTTACTTTCCATTTATTTTGAGTATGGATATTTCCGGTTGTGTAATCTTCAAAAGAGGTATTAATAATGGTTTGTGCCTTGATTCCCAAAGAAACAAGGAATAGAAAAGAAATAAGTAAGTATGGGTGTTTCATGGTTTTTGCAAGTGGAAAGTGGAAAATTTTCAATTTTCCACTTTCAATTTTCAATTATGAATAATAAGTTCCTCCGTTGATATCAATGTTTGTTCCGGTGACGAAAGATGATTCTTCGGAAGCCAGATAAGTAACCAAATCGGCAATTTCGTAACCGATACCTTCTCTGCGGAGAGGTGTTCCGGCGGCTACATTTTTTCGGCCTTCGGGTGTACTGAATCTGTCGTGGAATGAAGTTGCAATCATTCCCGGAGCCAGTGCATTTACACGAATACCTTTAGGTCCGAGTTCTTTGGCCATTGAACGTGTGAATGTCATTACTGCACCTTTGGATGCTGCATACATAGATGCTCCCGGGCCTCCGCCATCGCGTGCGGCTTGTGATGAGAAGTTGATGATTGCAGCGCCTTTATCCATCATGGGGACTGCTTCGCGTGTACACAACCAGCAGCTTTTCATGTTGACATTCATCAGGAAGTCGTACCAAGCCTCGTCTTGTTCGGTAATTGTTTTGCGGCCAACCAAGCCTCCGACTACATTTACAAGGATGTCTAATTTTTCTCCGTAAGATTTTTTAGCTTCTTCGAAAAGTCTTTTTACATCGTCGGCTTTAGTCATATCTCCCTGAACTGCGATGGCTTGTCCTCCGGCTTCAACGATTAGTTTTTTTGTTTCCTGAGCATCTTGTTCATTGTCAAAATAGTTTACTACAACTTTAGCTCCTTCTTTGGCTAATCTTAAAGAAATTTCCCGACCTAAGTCTCTTGCGCCACCTGTTACAACGGCAACTTTTCCTTTCAATTTCATGTTTTATTATTAATTAAAATTGTTTGATATAATTTTCTGTTTTTTATTTGTGCAAAAAAAAACGTGCAAATCTTTTGGATATTGATTTGCACGCTACAGAAAAAATTCTGATTTTTTTCAAGGAAAATATTTATATATGTCTTTTCGGTTCTCGTACATAACAAAAATAACTATATTTTCCTCTATTTTGACTCCAATCCTATAGGAATAATCTATTTTTATTCGATAATAGTTATCATAACCTTTCAGTTTCTTGATTGAGTTAATTCCTTTAATAGAAAAAGCCAACTCTACATTTAGAATACATTCTTTTATTTTAGCAAGGCGTTTGGTGTCGCGTTCTCTTAAAATATCTTTAAGAAAACTTTTGTCAAAAAGTATATTCATGATTCTAAAATACTCATAATTTCATCTCGTGAAACATACTTTTTAGTTTCTCTTTGCTGTATTAATTTTCCCATAAAAAAATCATCTGCATCTTTATCTGAGAAAATGGAAATTGCTTCGCTCGTTTTTTGTAAAGCCTTGATAATGTTCATCAAACTTTTTCCCGTTTCTGTTTTTTCATCAATAACAATTGTTGTCATAACATTCAAATAATTAGCTTACTACAAAGATAGTTATTTTTGTTTGACTGAACAAATTCAGCATGCAAATCAATATTTCAAAGAACGCATGTAGTTCATAAGTGAATAGCCGGAATTCACCATTCACAACTCACCATTCACTATTTATTTTGTTGATTCTCAATCTTCCCTCCAAAGAAAAATACCGAGGCAAGGGATAATGGAACCAACGCTGCACCCAGGATAAAGAATGGCAACCAGTTTCCTCCCTTTGTTAAACCGGGAATGAATATCATTGAAAGAATGACTCCCAATGTGGCTGCAGCGCCTCCTAAACCAGCCAGTGAACCTACTGTCTTACCGGAGAATAAATCGGCCGGAAGTGTTTGTATATTTCCCATGGCAAATTGGAATCCCATTAAAATGACAGCCATAATACTCACTGCCAGATATGGATTATTCACAAATGCTGTGGCTACTAAAGCCGGGAACATGATTAATGTTCCGATTACGATAGCTGTTTTTCTTGCTTTATTGACAGTACTTCCATTCTTGATCATGTATCCGGAGAACCAACCGCCGGCGAGGCTTCCGATCATGGCTCCTACATAGGGAACCCAGGCCGAAAATCCGATTTGCTTGATATCGAATCCATATACATCTTGCAGATATAGAGGCAACCAAGCTACAAACATCCACCAAACGGGATCCAGGAAAAAACGGCTGGCGATAACTGCCCAGCTTTTTTTATTTTTCACTAATTCTCCCCAAGACAATGCTTTGTCATTGACAATCGTGGCTTCTGGTTGTCCGCTCAGGATGTATTCACGTTCCTGTTCGGTAATCCAGTCATGATATTTTGGTCCTTTTTTGTTGATAATCAACCAAGGAATTAACCATAACACGCCTAATCCTCCGATGATAACAAAAGTCATTTTCCATCCGAAAGATGTATAAAGAACCGCAATCAGGATTGGAGAAATAATTGCTCCGATAGAAGCTCCTGCGTTGAAAAGCCCTTGGGCAAAAGCGCGTTCTTTGGTAGGAAACCATTCTGCATTGCTTTTGGCAGCTCCGGGCCAGGGGCCTGCTTCTCCCAATCCCAGCATGGAACGGAAGAAACACAATGAACCTATTCCTCTTGCAAAAGCCGTACAAGCATCTGCAATCGCCCAGATTGAAACCGACACAACAAATCCGATGCGTGTTCCGATCTTATCATATAGTTTGCCGGAAAGCATTTGGCTGATTCCATAGGCAACCATAAAAAACATATAGATATAAGAATATAGCTCTTTTGATTTTTGAGTATATTCTTCGGGCGACATACTGTCTACATCGATCAAACCCAGATCTTTCACAATTCCCTGCCACATGATTGACAAAGTGTTGCGATCCAGATAGTTAATGATCGTTACCAAAACGATGAGGCCGATGACCCACCAGCGTAAACCTTTTATTTTCATTGTTTCAATATGCTAATGTTCTAATGTGCCAATATGCCAATTGTAGTGTGTCGATTATTGGCACATTGGCATATTTTTAATTGGCATATTAAATTGTTTCATAAAAATCTTTCCTGATCGGACTGAAAACATCGATCAATGTTCCGGCTTCCAGACACACACAGCCATGGATAATATCGGGTTCGGTATAAAACCCGTCGCCGGCCTGGAGAATTTTTGTTTCATTTCCGATGGTCATTTCAAATTTTCCGGAGACAACGTAGGTTGTTTGTGCATGGAAATGTTCGTGTTGGTAGCCGATAGCTCCTTTTTCGAACATAACTTTTACCATCATAATGTTATCGTCGTAACCTATGAATTGGCGGGTGATGCCTTCTCCTGCTTTGTACACTTTTTCATCTGCTGCGATGAAGAATGGCTTGCTTTGAATTTTTTCCATGATGTATTTTAATTTATTTGATTCTGAATTGAGCTGCATTTACTGCAACTTTGACCGTTTTCCCGGTTGTTAATTCTATATTGATCCAGGTATCACCGCTGACCTCTGTAAGTGATGTGATATCTTTAATGATAGATTGCGGTTGTATCGTATATTCTTCTTTCGGATTGTAATCTCCGTGAGGCTCAATGACAGAGATATTCCGGAAATGAAGATCATTTTTTCTTATCATAAACGAAGGTTCGTTTCTAAGGTTGAAATTAGGATCATTGGCGCCTATCCGGTTCAGATACAAAAGAGCATTATCGATCAGGGAGGTGATGGAATAAAAACGGTTTCCATTCAGAAATGTGATTTTTGCAGTATTGTCTTCCATTTTACCTGTGGCTTCTTTCCACAGATATTGATAGCCGTTTTTTGTACCTAAAGGTTCTCTGGATGTTGTATAAGCATTGTACTTAAAATTGGAGTTAATCAACTGTCCGATAAAATAATAAGACAAGTCATATTGATGGGCAGTATTTGAACTTGCATCAAAAATATCTATTACAATGGGTTTCCCGATTTCTTTGCTGTGAAGCATGATTGCTGTTCGTTCCATTTTGACTCCGGGATATGCATTGGTGTCAATGGCTGAGACTAGTTTGAAGTCTTCTTTATTGACAAATCGAGTGATTTTCGGAGAATATTTTTCTGCAATTTCCAATTTTCCCTGGTAATTAGAGGTTTCATCTACTACCAATGTGTTGTGAGCAATGGTTTGTTTGGCCCAACTATCATTTTCCGGCAGATAGTGTCCTCCGTTTTTAGGTTCGATGTTAAGGAAACGGGCGGCGCCGTAATCTTGCAGAATTTCATGTCCATTATCATAGAAAGTAATGGTGAGTTTATCGAAATGTCCATGTCCCATTCCTTGTGAAGTGGCTTTCATCACTACACAGGTTTGATCGGAGTTGTCACCCATTCGTAATATTCCGATGCCTCCTTCCGTTCCGTCAGGTCCGTCGCGAATGATCATGGATTTTTGCACGAAAGGTTGTTCGAGATTTTTACTCAGATCTTTTGCCACTTGCATTCCGGCATCGCTTAAAATGACCTGGTTTTGTTGTTTGGCAATACTCAACAGGCTTCTGTCTTTAGTGACATTATAAGCAATATCGACACCATAAACCAGTTCGATACTTTCCCAGGTTTTATCCAAAGCATCGTTCAGATGGAAAAATTGTCCGTCTGTATAGGCCATTTGCAGGGAAGTGTTTACAGCTTTTAACAAAATATTGTCACGATAGGTAAAAATATTTCTTTCCGGTTCATTGTTTTGGATGGCTTGTGCAAAAACAATGAATGGTTGTAATGAATAGCGTTGATAGTATGGTCCTTCCGTGAAATATCCGTCGGGAGAAAATAACAGGTCTATTTGTCTCAGAAATCCTGTTTTTCCGTCTTTCGCAGAGCCTGATAATGATCTGTCGATCAAATCCTTGTCATTCATTACATAGCCAATCATACCGACGCCGGCAGTCGCCCAGGTTGCATGGTTGTGTATTTTATTGAATGTCGTTTTATTATCTTCCGAGATAAATTTAACCATCGGATAAAAAAGGTTTTGTTCGATAAATTTCCTGTCTTTTGGCGAAATATAATCATATACGCAATCGTATGCCTGAGCGGTATGTACCAGCCAAACACATTCGTTCAATCCCTGCCAGAAAAGTTTTCCTCGATAATTTGATTTTTGAACGGGATGAAGAGGTAAAGCCGGATACATTTTGGCATATGCTTCCAACATGTTTTTTACGAAAGAAGCATATTTTTCGTCTTTATATACCTGGTAGAGGATACCAGCCTGATACATTTCGTTATAATTTTTTTTATGACGTTCATGTGTATAACCACCGCCTGCATCTTTAGGAGTTGGGACATCAACAGGATTGTTTATAACCAGATCCATTTCCGCTTTGATCTTTTTCAATGTCTGATCAAACAACGGCATGTTGCCCTGGTTTTTCTGAATGTCGCTCACTCCTTCTTTTGTTAACATCAAACACGGATGCTCTTTCGATAACAATGTTTGAAACGAGGAACATGCTATTAAAAGCAATAAAATGTTATATCTGAACTTTGTTTTCATTTTCAATTTTCAACTCTTAATTTTCCACTGTTTAAGAGACTTTGGCTTGTTTTGATTTTTCTGTAATAATTTGAGTCCTGGCATATTCCATAACTCCTTTCAAGTGTTGCCTTATCATGTTGACAGCAGATTCTTCGTCCTGGTTCCGGATATATTCGAGTATTAAACGGTGTTCGATGGCGGCTACGGAACGTTGTGACTTTTCACAACAAGTTTTGTATTTCCTGTAATTAGTCATAATGTCAGGAGTGATGATCAGCATCATGGATTTAAGTACATGATTTTTTGAAGCATCGGCAATTTGCCGGTGAAAATTCAAGTCTTCTTCCACGGCGGGAGTGCCGGTTTGAATTTTCTCTTCATATAAATTCATTTTTTCTTCGATCAGTATTAAATCATTATCCGTTCTGCGTTGACAGGCTAATTGGACAATATTACTTTCCAATATTAAGCGTGATTCTGCCAGCGAATAGAAGTCGTAACATTCTACCTGTAAAGCATCGGATATAAGATTTTCGAGAGTTGAAGTTTCAAGGCCGGAGACAAAAGTTCCACTTTGGGGTAAAGTCTTTAAAATGCCGTAAAACTCCAGTTTTTTTATAGCTTCTCTTATGTGTGTACGACTGACATCAAATTTTTCAGCTAGTTTTCTTTCTGAGAGTAAACGATCGCCAGGGTTCAATTGTCCTGAAGTCAATAGGTATTTTAATTGCTTGATGACCATATCGACCGGCTTTTCTTCGTCTATTTCAACTGAAGTATTTGCTTGTTTTATATTACTTATGATGATTTTTGGTTTCATAAAATTATTTTGTTTTTCGATCTGGTTTACCAAATTGGTTTGCCAAAAGTATAGACTTGTTTTTATTTAAAGAAATTTTTCACGAAGAATATTTATATGTTATAAAACATGTTTTTTGATAATTTATTGTTTGTCAGATTATTAAATACTCATTTTTTTAATCTTGACACGGCTTTAACATAATTGATTTTTTTACAAGAAAAATATTTATATACATTTGTTCCCTGAAATTGGCAAACCAATTTTACTTTAAGGACTAAGAATGAAAAATGCAACTAAAAGTAAATTATGTAAAATAAAATTTATGAAAAAGACCGGATTCCCACTTTTTAAGATGAGACATGTTCTAGCATTCTTGTGCGTCATTCTCTTTAGTACTCATGTACTTGCGGAAAAGGCAGAAAATCAGCAACAGAAAGCAGTAACAGGTACTGTTGTCGATACTGAAAATTTGCCTCTGATTGGTGTTAGTGTTTCTGTGAAAGGAACTACAAATGGAACAATTACAGATTTAGATGGTAATTATTCTCTCAGTGTACCTGATTCTAAATCAGTAATCGTATTTTCGTTTGTAGGATTTCTTCGCCAGGAAATAACTGTTGGAACACAAAATACAATCAATATTACGCTAAAAGAAGATATTCAAAATCTGGAAGAAGTAGTTGTGGTAGGTTATGGTGTACAGAAGAAATCACATTTAACAGGATCGATTGCAAAAGTAAAAACCGAAGGATTGGAAGATATTCCGGTATCTCGAGTCGATCAGGCATTGCAAGGACGTATTGCCGGAGTTCAGATTCAAAATACCACTTCCGAAGTAGGTGAAGCTCCTGTTGTTCGTGTCAGAGGTATGGGATCTATCAGTGCAAGTGCTCAACCGCTTGTGATTATCGACGGATTTCCGGTTGAAGGAGGTTTGGGTGTAGTCAATGTCAGTGATATTGAATCGATCGAAGTGTTGAAAGATGCGGCGTCTGCTGCCATTTACGGGTCTCGTGCTGCCGGAGGTGTAATTTTTATCACAACTAAATCAGGTGATATAAAGAAACCTAAATATACGATTAAAGCTTCGTTCGGAACGAAAGATGCTTATAAATTGCATCCAATCATGACTGCAAAAGAATATGTGGACATGAGGGTTGCCGAAAACAATCTGGCGGGAACGAAACTTTCTGATCAGGATTTTGCATTTGCTTGTATCGATAACAATACGGACTGGCAAGAAGAAGGACTTAGAACTGCTCATATTTCCAATGTCGAATTTTCTTTATCCGGTGGATCAAAAGAATTAAAATACTATATTTCAGGATCATATATGAATGATCAGGGAATTATGATAAACAACGAATATGAAAAAATGTCTGCCCGAGCTAAATTGGATGCTACACTTTCGAAAAAAGTAAAAGTTGGAATCAATTTGAATCCTACTTATACAACCAAAGAAAAACCTTCTACTCAATTCATTGATTTTTATCGTTCTCCATCCTGGTTACCGGTTAAACATACAGATGCAACATCTGCTATTACTGGTGCAGCTGTGGGTTCTTACGCATATGGAGCTCAGTTCAATAACAAAATTTATTCGGGGGTGGATCCTCAAACAGGGCTGGCTAGGACTACCAAAGCAACCAGCCCTTTCTCTTCAGCCAACCATAATCCGCGAATGGTAATGGATACAGATCATCGTTATACTGATGATTATCGTTTACAATCATCCGGATATTTAACATTTGATTTGACAAAAGAATTACAATTCAAGACATCTAATGGAGCTAATGTAAGATATAGTGTCTCAGAAAGTTATCGGGATAAAGATTCAAAGCAGGATGGTATCACCAATCGCGGAGGATACGGCAATGCATTAACTACAACTCTTTTAACCGAAAATACATTGACTTACTTGAAGAAGATTGACAAACATGACATCAATGCAATGGTTGGATATTCTTTCCAGAAGACAAATTATAGTACTGCTGGAATTGTTGGATTAGATTTTCCTACTGATTATATCCATACTCTTAATGCAGCAACTTCTATTGCAATATATGAAGCAAATTCCAAAGGTATATTAGAACGTGCAACTGGAACATGGAAAGCGGAAGAAGGTTTAGAGTCATTTTATGCAAGATTGATGTATAGTTACAATGATAGATATTTGCTTTCTGCAAGTATCAGGGATGATAAAAGTTCCAAATTCGGAAAAGATAAACAACACGGAGTTTTCCCTTCTGTTTCATTGGGATGGAGAATGTCTGAAGAACTATTTATGAAAAACGTTAAATGGATCAGTCAGTTGAAACTTCGTGGAAGTTATGGTGTAACAGGAAATGATAATATTCCGAATTATGCCAATACAAACCTAGTAGAACCTTCTAATTATTCGTTAGGAACCGGAACTGGAAGTGTGATTTCTGGGATGTCAAATACTTCAGGAACCTTGGCGAATCCTGTATTACAATGGGAGCAAACTGATGAGTACAATTATGGCCTTGATTTTGGAGCTTTAGATGGTCGTATTGGTTTGACAGCCGAGTATTATTATTCCATTACCAGAAAATTATTATATACACAACCGATTAGCTCTGTCAGCGGATTTGATTATCAGTGGACTAACTTAGGTAAGGTAAGGAATAAAGGAGTTGAAATAGAACTGAATGGTTATCCTGTAAAAAATAAAAACTTAGAATGGAATGCTTCATTCAATATTTCATTTAACAGGAATAAATTGCTTGATCTGGGAGGCCCTTCATATTTGCTTAACAGTGGAGAAGCTAATGAATTATATATGGCTAGGCTCGGAGACCCTGCTGTTCAGTATTATGGATTCAAAACTATCGGAGTGTGGAAAGACCAAGCTGAGATTGATGCCAATCCGCATCATTCCACTGATGTTCCCGGAGGTTTAAGAGTTTGGAATGCCAATGGCGATGATAAAATTACAGATGATGACCGTGTAGCATTAGGCAATCCATTCCCTGATTTCACTTGGGGTTTTACCAATACCCTCAAATATGCCAACTTCGATCTTTCAATCTTACTTCAAGGAGTACAAGGTATCTCTGTTTATAATGGAGACGGACGATACAATGAATCCAGAAAATGGAATAAAAATTATGTCGAAGGTCGTTGGATCAGCCCGGAACATCCCGGAGACGGAAAAACTCCCTATTTCACAAACGGATTCAACTGGATGCTTACCGATTATATGATTGAAGATGGTTCTTATATTTCTTTGAGAGATGTAACTTTGGGTTATACTTTGCTTCCGAAATACTCAAAGAAAATAGGTCTTTCAAGTCTTAGAGCATATATTTCTGCTCAAAACTTAGGTTTCTGGTGGGCCTCAAGTTATCGTGGAATCAATCCTGAATCACGTATAAAGACATCTCCATATTATGATAGTCCATTGATTGATGGATACCAACGTGGTGGATTCCCTGTACAACGCACAATAAGCGCCGGTATTAACCTTACATTTTAATCACAAATAAAAGACATCTTATGAAACAGATAATAAAATATAGTTTAATTTCCTTCGTCTCATTGATATCCTTGTCCGGTTGTTTGGACGATATGGATCCGATATCAAGCATTGGTGAAGGTGGTTTTTACGCAAATCAGGATGAAATTTATCAGGCTGTTATAGCTTGTTATAATGGATTGCAAGCTCCGATGACCAAAGAATGGTATCTCACCGAATTGCGTTCTGACAATTCACGTTTATATGGTAGCGGAAGCGAATCGACCGAAAGTAAAGATATCCGTTCAATGGATATGTACAGAATTGATACATCACATCCTGTAAACAACGATTTCTGGAGATCCACATACCATAATATCGCTAATTGTAATGTAGTATTGAAACATGCCGGAGTTGTAACAAATGATAGTATCAGACATTTATTTGAAGCTGAAGCCCGCTTTATCAGAGCATATCACTATTTTAATTTAGTGAGATTATATGGTCCTGTATTCATCGCCGATAAAGCCATTACCGGAGATGAAGCAAACGATGCAGAAAGAAAACCTGTAGACGAAGTATATGCCTTAATTGAAGCAGACCTGAGATACGCAGAAGAATATCTTCCTCCGGTGATCAAAGCCACAGATAAAGGCCGCGTTGATAGATGGGGAGCAAAAGCGCTACTTGCCAAAGTATATATGACACTCGGAAAGTTGAACGATGCGAAAAGTTTGTTAGTGCAAGTTGAAGAAACAGCAAAAAGCGGATACCGATTATTGGCGAATTACTCGGATGTATTCAGCATAAATAATGAAATGAACAATGAAATTATTTTTGCAGTACGTTACAAAGCGGGTAATATTGGTCTGGGTTCTCCTTTTGCCAATTATTTTGCACCGGCAAACAGTTTTGCATTGATCGTAAATGGGGGTGGCAATGGATACAACTGTCCTACTACAGAACTGATACAATCCTATGAAGCCAACGACAAAAGAAAAGATATTACGCTGGCAAGTACATGGCAAGATGAAGCAAACAAAACCGTATATGTAGCGTATGTCAAGAAATTCTTATCCAAAATAGATGTGAAAAATGACGGAGAAAATGATTGGCCTGTAATTCGTTACGCAGATATATTGTTAATGCTTGCCGAAATCGAAAATGAGCAATCCGGTCCGAGTGCAGGTTTGGTACATTTGAATGCAACTCGTGTTCGTGCAGGTTTACCAAGCTTAACCATCAACGATGTCCCTGATAAAAATAAATTCCGTGAAGCCTTGTCAAAAGAAAGAAGAATGGAATTTGCATTTGAAAATCAACGCTTCTATGATTTGCAACGCACCAATCAACTGATCCCTGTGATGCAAAAACATTTCCAGACAGAACTTGAGCCTAATCGAGGAACAGGAGACACAACTCCATTCTATATGGATCCGACGAAACCTACTTATTTGAACGACACAACTTTGGAAGAATGGCAATTGTTACTTCCTATACCGTTCAATGTAGTTTCTGTGTCTCCAAATGCAACTCAAAATCCTGGTTATTAATTTCATCAAAGTAAATAGAATATTGAATTATGAAATATTTAAATAAAATATCAAGCATCATGAGTTTGCTCTTCTTTGCATCCTTGTTTTTCGTTAGTTGCAATGAAGAAATCTCGATGACAGAGGAAAATACAAATCCTCCGGCAATTTCTAATTTTGAACCGCAAAGCGGACCTGTTGGCACTGAAGTAAAGATTTTCGGAGAAAACCTTCAAAAGGTAAATTCCGTGACCATTGGCGATGGAGCTGCAACAGTAAAATACCTTATCAGCCCCACTCAAATGGTGGTTGTAGTTACTCAGGAATGTACAACCGGAACAATTACAGCAAAAAATATCTATGGTTCTTCTCAAACAACAGATGTTTTTACTAAAACTTATCCTACTCCGGTTGTCACAAGTTATCCTACTTCAGCAAAACCAAATGATGAAATGTTGATCGAAGGAAACAATCTGAATGTCGTTACCAAGGTTAATTTCGGAACAACCGAGGCTGAAATAATCTCTCAGGATGTCCAGAATATTTTGGTAAAAGTTCCGTATTTTGAAAATTCACCGGTTGCTATTTCGTTGGTTTACAGTGATGGAACAACAGAAAAAACGGTATCGACTGCTGCAAATTTTGATCTAATAACTCCGCAACCAGTTGTTACAAATACTCCGATTTCTGCTGAGATTGGAACAACGATCGAAATAATAGGTGAAAATTTGAGTATCGTTACAGATGCATGGTTCGGAGAATACAAAGCAACTGTTTTGCCTCAATCAGACACATCTATTAAAGTGACAATACCAAGTGATTTTACAGCAACAACAATAGTTCCGTTCACATTGACTTATTATGGAACCAAAGAAATAACAGTAACCAGCACATTCCAGGTAATTGTTCCTGATATTTCTACTATTTATTATTGGCAAAATGTAACAACTTACTGTCAGGATCCTTCTACTACACAAAATTTCTTTAACGCAGATAACGGAGAAATTTATACTCCATGTGATTATGCGGGTAACAAAGAAAAAATCACTTTTTTTGTGAGTATAAGTAGTAGTCTATTCCAGTTGAATAATCCAAATAATAGTGGAAACCAAACCAAAAATTTTAAATGTAATAATGTAAATCTTCCTACGGAAGTAATGCCAACTATCATCAGATTCAGAACGTTGAAAGCTGATAATGAAGCTGATAATAAGTATATTCAACTTGTTAAAAATAAACAATTGGATATTATTTCGAAAGAAATTCTTATTGCAGACGGAGTAAACTGTGCTACAGGTACTGCAAATACTCCAAGATTCGAGCAGGCAAGTGGATTTGTAACCGGCGACGTGATATTATTTATGAAATTAAATCGTGTTATTGGCCTTGCACCAGATGAAATCAAACCTGAAGATATCGTTAAAGTTGGTTTTATTGAAGTCGTTACTGTAAATTTCCTTGCAGCTCCGGATGCCAACAAATCAAACTGGACTTTCAATTGCTATTATCAAAAATAAATTAGTTACAAGTTACGGGTTACAAGTTACGGGTAGAATTTACTTGTAACTCGTAACTTGTAACCCGTAACTCAAAACACCAATGTATGAAAAAAATACTCAGCCTGGTTTTATTGTTGATTGTAAGTTATTGTGCTTACTCTGCTTCCTATAAAGTTCAAAACATCACCGAATTCGATGAAAAAGTAAAAATACTTCAACCCGGAGACGAAATCGTACTTGCCAAAGGTATCTGGAAAGATGCCCAACTCGTATTTTTTGGCGAAGGAACAAAAGAAAAACCAATCACGCTGACAGTCGAAGAACCCGGCAAAACAACCATCGAAGGTCAATCCTGCCTCAACCTCTATGGTAAATATCTGGTAGTTGATGGTTTGATATTTATCAATGGTTATTCGCCGACAAAAGAAGTAATCGAATTCCGTAAAGGCTCGACAAAAGCAGCATATAACTCTGTACTAAAGAATTGTGTAATCGACTTTTTCAACAAACCGAACAGGGATGACGAAGATCGTTGGGTAAGTCTTTGGGGACAACACAATACAGTTGAAAATTGCTACTTCGGCGGAAAGAAAAACGCCGGAACTACTTTTGTAGTCTGGCCCAATGGCGAAGGACATAATCAGAACTACCATCAAATTCGTAGAAACTATTTTGGGCCTCGTCCACGTTTAGGCTCTAATGGTGGCGAAACCATGCGAATCGGAACCAGTGAATTTTCATTGGAAATTTCCGGTACCGTAGTAGAAAGAAACTATTTCGAAAGATGTAATGGTGAGGTGGAAATCATCTCCGTCAAATCATGCGAAAACCGTATTATCAACAATTTGTTCATGGAATGTGAAGGAAGTGTAGTATTACGTCATGGAAACCGCAATGAAGTTTCGGGAAACTATTTCATCGGAAATATGAAAGATAACACCGGCGGAGTACGTGTAATTAACGCCGGACACAAAATTTTCAATAACTATTTTTATGGATTAAGGGGGAAAGATTTTCGTGGCCCATTGGTAATCATGAATGGAGTTCCCAACTCAGTTCCCAACCGTTATCATCAGGTAAAAGATGTGGAAATTACTTATAACACCTGGGTAGATTGCGAACTCCCCTGGCAACTTTGTGTGGGAAGCGATGCCGAACGTACAGATATTCCTTCCAATGTATTGATCGCTCAAAACATCGTTTATTGTCCTAATGAACCGCTTTTAATAAAAGCATTCGATAAAATCACCGGAATCAAATTTGAAAACAATCTGAATTACAGCAATCAGGGAAATGAAGTAGGTGACGGATTTTTGAAAGGTGAAGTCAAGTTAGGTCGCGGTCCTGCCGGATTGCCTTTGGCTTTGACGAAAATGACAGTTCCTTCCAAACAGGATTATGTCAAAACAGATATCGACGGACGTCCCCGTGCAGCAGAAAAAACCATCGGAGCATTCGAAATGACCGGCGGACAAGCAACTGTAGCTCAGGCATCAAAGAAAAACTGCGGGCCAACATGGGGATACACTCCGTTAGCTACCGCCGCACTTCCCAAAAACGATCCGAAAACGTATCAGATTACTGCCGGGGAAAATACATTGTACAATGCAATCAAAAAATCCAAACCCGGTGACACCATCGAACTTGCAGAAGGAGAGTATGTAAGTACGAAAAAAATGGTAATTGATCATCCGTTAACGGTTCGCGCCAGAGCCGGGCTACAAAATCGGCCTGTGATCAAAATGAACAGTGAAACTCCTACAGTTATTATGTTCGAATTGAGAGGCGCTTCTTCTTTGCATTTGCAGGGTGTTGCTCTCGATGGAACTTCCAAAGCCAAAAATCCCGGTAAATACGCTTTTGCCACAGGCAAAGAAGGAATGGGAGATTCCTATAACCTATTTGTCGATAATTGTGAAATTTATGATTTCAACGATACCAATGGCGGATGTATCTTCAAGGCCTACAAATCGTCTTTTGCAGATACATTGAAAATCTCAAATTCCATTTTAAGAGACAGTTATCGCGGATTTGCCCTGAACGACGAAAAAGACGACAAAGGCATATATAGTGCCGAACATACCATTTTTGAAAATACCGTTTTCAAAAACATTACTCAATGGGCAATGGATTTTTACAGAGGAGGAAATGACGAATCGACTTTAGGAGGATTTTTGACAATAGATCATTGTATTTTTGATAATGTGTATAGCAAAGAAAATCAAATCATGTTACACCAAACAGGTTTGATCAATATAAACATTACCAATACGATTTTCTGTAACTCGTTGGCTAAAAATCCAATAAAGTTGATGGGTAGATATAATAAAATGACTAACTGCTGTATCTATGATGCAGGAAAAATTTCCGCAACATTAGGAGCCGTTTCTCAGGATATATTTACTTCAAATCCGAATTTCAAGAAAAAGACTGCCAATTACGAATTGGATGATAAATCTCCGCTCAAAGGCAAAGCAATCGATGGCGGAAATATTGGATTGAAATAATTTTTCGCACACAGAATACACAGAACAAACGGAATAACACTAATTTATATTATTGTGTTTGTCTGTTTATTTCGTGTATTTTGTGTGCTATTAGATAATATGAAAAACACTCTATTTACATATCTGTTTTGCTGTTTTTATTTAATGAGTTTGGGCCAGACCAGTCTCATTAAAACAGACACACAAGGCAACCTTACCTATTATCCTGATGCAGACGGTTTCGTTCTGCCGGATTTCAGTCATGCCGGTTATCGTGGAGGCGGGGTAGAAATTCCTTTTATCCCTGTAGTCAAGACTATTTCTGCCATATCAGGAGATAATACAGCACATATACAGGCCGCAATTGATGAGATTGGAAAATTACCAGAAAATCAACGTGGAGCTATATTACTCAAAAAAGGAAAATATGAAATTAACGGAACCATTTACGTAAAATATTCGGGGATTGTTTTACGTGGAGAAGGAAACACCGAATCCGGTACATTTATTTATGCCAAAGGAAATGTTCCCAATCAACGCGATGTGATTGTAATCGGTAATACTTCTCAAAATAAATGGAGTTCCGGAAAATCGAACCAGCAAAATATTACTGATAATACTGTGCCTGCAGGTGCAATGTCGTTCTCTGTTTCTAATGCATCTGCTTATAAAGCAGGCGATCTGATCGCCATCTACCACCCTTGTACCGAAGCATGGCTCAATGCCGTGAATTATGGAGGAGTTCCTGCCGCATCCGGCGAACAGTGGGAAGAAGGACAGGTTCCCATCATTTACCATCGTTACATCACTAATGCAACAGGAAATAAAATAACCATCGATGCCCCGTTTTTTTATACATTCAATAAAAACCTTTCCCAATCATATATTTACAAATTCAGTGCATCATCTATTTTAAAAGAAATCGGGATCGAAAATCTTCGGGTAGACATTGAAAGTCTGGGCGGCGAAGACGAAAATCATGCCTGGCAAGCCATCCGCTTTTTATCCTGTGAAAATTGTTGGGCGAAAAACGTAATAACCAAAGGTTTCGGACAATCGGGATTCATTACGGATTGCTGTACCCGCACTACGATTGAAAATTGCCAGGCCATCGATCCGGTCTCCATCATTACCGGCGAAAGAAGATATAATTTCAATACATATACTCATTCTCAATTAATTCTATTCAAAAACTGTTATGCTCGTAATGGTCGGCATCACTACATTTCCAACGGGATGGCATATGCATCTGGTAATGTTTTTCTAAACTGCACATCAGATGCTATAAATAATGCCAATGAAGGCCATCGCCAGTGGACACAAGGCATGCTGTACGACAATCATAAAGAAGTTAATTTGATCAGAGATTTTGTTTTAGGTTTATATAACAGGGTGGACATGGGAACCGGACATGGCTGGGC